>NZ_JBHTFF010000007.1:0-296961 GCF_042666975.1 Microlunatus sp. GCM10028923
GACCGAATCCCGGACCAAAACACCCGACGCACCTCGCCCGGCACAGTCGGCCGACCAATACGAGCCATCCCACACCTCCACGAACAGGTGTTGCGATCAGCGCGTGATTGGAAGGGCCGAAATCGAGCCAAAGGCGTCCACTCGGCGAACCCGGAGCGCGGTCGAAGGGCGAGGCGACGCAGGCCAGTGGGCTGGGCACGCTGACCGACGGCCGCGACTCCGGCATGGACCGAACCCCGACCTGGCGGGCAGCAGGGAACGGGCCCACACTTCGACCGGCGGCGTGCACCCACCCGAACGCAACCGCGGCCCACCCCATGAGTAGCTGATGCCGCGATCGCGACTGCGGCAAGACCCCGATCCCGGCTCGGCCGGCCACAGAGACCAGGCCCACACCTCGACCGGCGACGTGCACACCTCCGAACGCCTCGGCGGGCCCGCCGAGCCGTGGCTGATGGCGCAATCGCGACTGCGGCAAGGACCCTGGATCCCGGCTCGACGGGCCACAGAGACCGAGCCCGCACCCAATCCGGCGGCCCGCACCCACCCGACCGCAACCGCGACCCTTGCACCCATCCGCGACTGATGCACCGGTCGCGGACGCGAGGAACGATCGCGCCTGCGGCTTGTGGGCTGACCGTCCGGTTGCCAAACGGCGCGAATCCGCCCTCGGCGAGACCCTCGGGCGACATCACCGAGTGGACGGGTTGACCGGCAGAACCGCCGAAATCGAGGTCAAGGCGTCCACTCGGCGAACCCGGAACTCGGACGAAGGGCGAGGCGACGAAGGACGGCGGGCACGCCGATCGACGTGTCCGACCGTGGCATGGACCGAGCCCCCAGATCGGCGAGCAGGACCGGGCCCACACTTCGACCGGCAGCGTGCACCCGCCCGAACGCAACCGCGGCCCGCCCCATGAGCAGCTGATGCCGCGATCGCGACCGCGGCAAGACCCGGATCCCGGCTCGGCGGGCCACAGGGACCGGGCCCGCGATCCGGCGGCCTGCACCCACCCGAGTGCAACCGCGACCCCGCCCATCAGTAGTTGATGCCGCGATCCCGATTGTGGCAAGTCCCCGATCCCGGCTTGGCCGGCCACCGAGACCGAGCCCAATCCGGCGGCCGCACCCACCCGACCACAACCGCGACCCGCACACCCATCCGCGAGGAACGATCGCGGCTGTGGTTTGTGGGCTGCGCTTCCGGGTCGCCAAGCGGCGCGAACCCCCGCCCCGAGCCGAGAGCCTCGGGCGACGTCACCGAGTGGACGGGTTGACCGGCAGAACGGCCGAAATCGAGGTCAAGGCGTCCACTCGGCGACCCCGGGGCTCGGACGGAGGGCGAGGCAGGCGGGCAGGGCACGTGGATCGAGGGTTGCGACTGCGGCAGGAACCGAGCCCCGGATTGGCGGGCCGCAGGGACCGGGCCCGCGATCCGGCGGCCTGCGCCCACCCGAACGCAACCGCGACCCCGCCCATCAGTAGCTGATGCCGCGATCCCGACTGCGGCAAGACCCCGATCCCCGCTCGGCCGGCCACCGAACCCGCGCCCAATCCGGCGGCCCGCACCCACCCGAACACAACCGCGACCCGCACACCCATCCGCGATCGATGCACCGGTCGCGGACGCGAGGAACGATCGCGGCTGCGGTCGTGGGCGGCGCGGATTGGCGGGTGGGGCGGGGGGCGGGGAGGGCGCGGCTAGTCTGGGCCGGTGCCCGACTGGTTTCCGAAGGACTTCGCTGCGGTGGTGGTCTTCGCGCCGCTGCGGATCACGTTCCTGATCATCGTCGCGCTCGTCGTGCGTTACATCGCCCACCGGCTGGTCGACCGTACGATCCGCAAGTCGATGAACGCGACGCCGCGACAACGCAATCGGGCGATCGAGGCGCTGACGGTGCCGGCGCGGCTGCCGGCGGAGCGCCGGGCACAACGGATCCAGGCGTTGGGGTCGCTGACCAAGAGCGTGACCACGGTGGTGATCCTGGTGATCACGGTGATCATGATCTTGACCGAGCTCGGCTTCAACGTTACGACGATCATCGCCGGTACGTCCTTGATCGGCGTCACGCTGGCCTTCGGGTTGCAGAATATCGTCAAGGATTTCCTGGCCGGTGTGTTCATGCTCATCGAAGATCAACTCGGGGTCGGCGACTTCGTCGACATGGAGAAGGCCTCCGGCACGGTCGAGGAGATCGGCCTCCGGGTGACCCAGCTGCGGGACGACGACGGCACGGTCTGGTACGTCCGCAACGGCGAGGTGCTCCGGGTCGGCAACTACTCGCAGGGCGGGCCCGGCCGGCCACCCGAGCCCGAGCCCGAACCCGAGGAATCCCTGACGGAGTAGCGGTTCAGCCGGTCCGGCCGAGGAAGCCGGACAGCCGGGCGGCGACCTCACCCGCCGGCTGGTACGGCAGCGAGTGGTGCGAGGCGTGCCCGATCACGGCGACCTCGGCCCCGGGCAGTCGGCGCAGCGCGGCCAGCCGGGTCCGCCGGGCGTCGTTCACTCGGGACATCCCGGCCAGCATGATCAGGGTCGGCGCGGTGAGGCTGCGCAGTTCGGCGGCGCTCGGCCGGTGCTGCCGCGGCGGCAGCTGCCGGGGCACCCCGGTGCCGGCCGCGAACAGTTCCAGCCAGTCCTCGTCGACCGGAACGCCCGTCGACTCCCAGCGCACCAGGGCGCGGGCCCGGGCCGGCGTGCTGGTCAGGGACAGCGCCCATTCCCGGCTCCGGTAGCCGGCCCGCGGCCGGTCGAAGCAGTCGACCGGGTCCAGCAGGGCGAGGGCGGACACCCGGTCCGGCGCCGCGAGGGCGTACCGGAGCGCGAGCCAGCCACCGCTGCCGTGTCCGGCCACAGCCGCCTGGTCGACGCCGCAGCCGTCGAGTACCCCGGTCAGCCAGTCCAGCAGGTCGGCACCGCTGCGGATCGGCAGGTCGGCGCCGCCCAGCCCGGCGTCGCCGAGCCGGTCGATGGCGAGGATCCGGTAGCGCCGGGCGAGCAGGCCGGCGAGGGCGTACCAGATGGTCGAGGTGGCCCCGGCGCCGTGCAGCAGCACCAGCGGCCGGGCGTCCGGCGGGCCGGCGACGGTGACCGCGGTGCGGCCGAAGCGCGAGTCCAGGTGTTCGGTCGTCGCGGCCGGCCAGCGGTCCAGCATCGCGTAGTAGCGGTAGAGGAATCGGCGGTACGGGTCGCCGCGGTCCGGGTAGCCGCGCAGCGTCGGCCAGCGCGTCGAGGGTGGCAATTCCATGATCACGATCATGAAACGCCAACGTCCGCCGGCGCATCGGCCGACGGACGTATTGCTGCTACGGCAGCGGGCGTAAGGAGAGGCCCTACTGGACCAGGGTCGCCTCGAGGGTGATCTCGGTTCCGGCCAGCGCCTGCGACACCGGGCAGTTGGCCTTCGCGGTCTCGGCGGCCTGCTGGAACTGCTCCGCGGTCAGCCCCGGCACGGCGGCCTTCACGGTCAGCTTGATCCCGGTGATCCCGGTGCCCGGCACGAAGGTCACGTCGGCGGACGTGTCGACGGTGGTGGGCGGGGTGCCGGCGCCGGCCAGGCCGTGCGACAGCGCCATCGAGAAGCAGGTCGAGTGCGCGGCGGCGATGAGCTCCTCCGGGCTGGTCTTGCCGTTCGCCTGCTCGGCCCGGGCCGGCCAGCTGACCGGGTAGATACCGATCCCCGACGAGGCGAGCTCGACGGTGCCGGAACCCTCCATCAGCGAGCCTTCCCAGTGGGCGTTGGCCGTGCGTACGGTAGCCATGACGATCTCCTTCTCGGCGGATGTGTGCGTCTGTGGTGTTCGCCGCTTATCTTGCCAGGCACCCGCCGGGCCGATGTCGGTGGGAACGTGAGGAACAATGGGTGGCGATGACGCACACTGAGGACCGCCAGTCGTTCTACGACGAGATCGGCGGACACGAGACCTTCGTCGCCCTGACCAAGCGGTTCTACGAGGGCGTGGCCGACGACCCGCCGCTGCGCGAGTTGTATCCGGAGGAGGACCTCGGGCCGGCGGAGGTACGGTTCCGGATGTTCCTCGAGCAGTACTGGGGCGGCCCGACCACGTACAGCGAGGAACGCGGGCACCCGCGGCTGCGGATGCGGCACGCGCCGTTCGCGGTGACGCCGGTGCAGAAGGACCGCTGGCTCAAGCACATGCGCGACGCGGTCGACTCGCTGAGCCTGACCGAGGAACAGCACGCGATCCTCTGGGAGTACCTGGAGCGGGCGGCGCAGTTCATGGTCAACACCCTCGACAACGACGGCCCGCCGGCGATGCCGGGGCTGATCATCCAGCCCCGGCCCTGATCCGGATCAGGCCGGACGCAACGCCTCCGGCAGCAGCGGGGCGTGGGCGGCGAGCAGCTCGTCGGTCATCGCCCGGATCTGATCAAGATCGAGCAGTGCCGCGGTGAGCGGATCCAGCGCCACGGCGTGGTAGACGTGTTCGCGGTTGCCGGTCAGCGCCGCCTCGACGGCCAGGGTCTGGACGGCGATGTTGGTCCGGTTGAGCGCCGCCAGCTGCGGCGGCAGCGCTCCCATCGTGGTCGGCTGCACGCCGCTGGCGTCGACCAGGCAGGGCACCTCCACGCACGCGTCCGGCGGCAGGTTGCTGATCGCGCCGTCGCGGTTCGGCACGTTGCCGTGGATCACGCTCAGCTCGCCGGTCACCATCGAGTTGACGATGCTGGCGCCGTACTCGACCGACGGTGACAGTTCGGCCTTCAGCCGGTCCAGCTGGGCGCCCAGGTCGCCCGCCTCGTCGTGCGCCGAACAGATCTCGTAGTAGTCCCAGCGTTGCGGGATGTATTCCTTGATCAACTCCGCGTTCTTCCGGAAGTACGGCAGGTACTCGGAGGCGTGGTGGCTTGACTCGGTCTCGAAGTACCCGAACATGTTCATCAGGGCGGTTCGGACCTGCTCGTTGCCGCCCTCGTAGTTGCTGGCGGCCGCCGCGGCACCACTGTGGTCCCCGTCGTCGGTGATCAACTTCTCGGCGCCGTGGGACCGGACGTGGCGCCGGGCCATCTCCTCGCGCAGCCGGGGATAGAGGTCGGTCCGGCCCTGCCGGAACTCCAGCACCCAGGCCTGGTGGTTGATCCCGGCGCAGCGGTAGGCGACCTCCTCGTACGGGACGTCCAGGGTGCGGGCCAGCATCCGGGTGGTCCCCTGCACGCTGTGGCAGAGCCCGACGGTCGGTGCGCCGATCGCGTTGAGGTAGCCGGTCGCCATCGCCATCGGGTTGGCGTAGTTGATGAACTGGGCGTTCGGGCAGAGCTCGCGGGCATCCTCGACGATGCCATGGTAGGCCGGCACCGAGCGGAGGAACCGGAAGACGCCGCCCGGCCCGATGGTGTCGCCGACGGTCTGGTCGACGCCGTACCGGCGCGGGATCTCGACGTCGTGCCGGTACGCGTCGAGGCCGCCGACCTGGAACGTGATGATCACGAAATCGGCGTCCCGCAGGGCCTCCCGCCGGTCCGTGGTCGCCTCCAGCGTCGCGCCGAGACCGTGGTGGGTGATCAACTCCTGCGACACCTTGGCGACCCGGGTCAGTCGGGTCTCGTCGATGTCCATCAGGCACAGGGTCGCGTCGCGCAGCGCGGGGAAGCTCAGCAGGTCACCGATCAGCCGGAACGGGAACACGTACCCACCGGCGCCGATGATGGTGATCTTGGGTCGCAGAATCGTTGAGGCCATACCGCGACGCTAGGCGCCGATCCGCCGGGTCCGCCTCCGGCCGCCTCGGCAACCCTTCCGGGATCCTCCGCTGGGGCGGGACACTAGGATCGCGGCATGTCCGGCGCTGGACCGCTGCCCGACCCGGTGGACGTCACCGGGTCCGAATTGTGGCTGCACCGGGGCGCGCCGCCGTCGATGGCGCGGCCGCACCGGCACGACGATCTTGAGGTGAACCTCGTGCTGCGCGGCCGGCTGGACTACCTCTTCGGGGGCGACCGGCTCTCGGTGGCTGCCGGCCAGGTCGCCGTCTTCTGGGCGGCGACACCGCACCATCTGCTGCCCGGCCCGGAGCAGACCGAGGGCTGCTGGCTGCACCTGCCGCTCGGCACCGCGCTCGGCTGGAACCTGGCCGACTCCGACGTCGCCCGGCTGCTCTCGCTGACGCCGGTGATCGCACCACAGAGCTGCCTCGGGCATGACGCCATCGTCCTCTTCGGCACCTGGATCCGGGAGCTCGGCGGGTCGGACCCGGCGGCCCGGATCCCCGCCCTGCTGGAGATCCAGGCGATGATCAGCCGAGTCCTGCGGTACGCGGAGCGGCGGCCGGACCGCCCAGACCAGCAGCCCGGGCCGGACGGGGCGCTCGGGCCGGTGGCCACGATGGCCCGGTTCATCGTCGAGCATTTCCGGGAGCCGATCATGATCGGCGACATCGCCGCCGCGGCGCATCTGAACCGCAGCCACGCCGCGATGATCTTCAGCCGCAGCCTCGGCACCAGCCCGGGGCGCTACCTCGCGCGGCGCCGGATCGCCGAGGCCCAGCGGCTGCTGATCACCACCAGCCTGGCCATGATCGACATCGCGCACGCCGCCGGCTTCAGTTCACAGAGCAGCTTCTACGAACAGTTCACCCGCTACTGCGGCACCTCGCCCGGCGACTACCGGCGCCGGCATCAGCGCCCCGGATAGACCACCGGTTTGAGGCTGTGCGGGTCGGTCTTCGACGCCTGCAACGCTTCGGCGACCTGATCCAGGCCGAACCGGCCGGTGACCAGCCCGTCAAGATCAACGGCGCCGGAGGCGGCCAGCGCGATCGCGGCCGGGTAGCAGTTGGCGTACCGGAAGGTGCCGGTGACGACGAGTTCCTTGATCTGGATCTCGGCCACCGGAAGCTCCAGGTTCGGTGCGCCGAGGCCGACCAGGACGATCCGTGCCGCCGGCGCCGCCACCTCGAACGCGGACCGGACCGCCGACGCCGCGCCGGAGCACTCGATGATCACGTCCACCGGCTCCAGGCTGTCGGTCAGCGGACCCGCGGTCGCGTCGATCACCTGGTGCGCGCCGCGCTGCCGGGCGACGTCGAGCCGGTGCTCGACCGCGTCGCTCACCGCGACCCAGGAGGCGCCCCGGGCCCGGGCCACGTCGGCGCAGAGCAGCCCGACTGGGCCGGCACCGGTGATCAACACCCGGTCCCCCGGCTCGATCGCCGCCTTGCGTCCGGCCCAGACGCCGACCGACAACGGCTCGATCAGCGCGGCCGCCTCGTCGGACAGGGTGTCCGGGACCGGGTGGGCCCGGTGCGAGGCCAGCACGACGTACCGGGCGAACGCCCCGTGCACCGGCGGCGTCGCGAAGAACTCGACGTCCGGGCACAGGTTGTAGCGCCCGGACAGGCACTGGGTGCAACGCCCGCAGGTCTGCTGCGGCTCCAGCGCGACCCGCTGCCCGACCCGGTCCGCCGGAACGCCCGCGCCGACGCCGCGGATCACGCCGGACGCCTCGTGGCCGAGCACCAGCGGCTCGGTGACCACGAAGTCGGCGATCCGGCCATGATCGAAATAGTGCACGTCGGAGCCGCAGACGCCGACCGCGGCGACCTCGATCAGGACCTGGCCCGGCCCCGGCTCGGGGACCGGCGCGGTGTCGACCACCACCTCACCGGCCCGGCGGAGCAGGGAGCGCGGCTGTTCGTTCGGCAGGTCTGCGGTCATGATCGACACGATAACCCTCCGAGTTGATCAGCAAAGGCGGACGACCCCCTTGGACCCCCGCTCCGCGTAGGGACAGGCTCAGATCCACCCGTGGTGCTGGGCGACCTGGATCGCGGCGGCCCGGTCCGGGACCTCGAGCTTGGTCATGATCGCCGCCGCATAGTTGCGTACGGTCCCGGCCGACAGCCCCACCCGGCGGGCGATCACGGTCGGCGTGCCACCCTCGGCCAGTGCGGCCAGCACCTCGAGTTCCCGCTCGGTGAGCGGGCAGTCCGGGCTGATCAACAACTCGGCCGCGAGCTCCGGATCGACGTAGCGCGCGCCCTCGTGGACGCGGCGGATCGCCTGCGCGAGCAGGCCCGCCGGCGCACCCTTGGTGACGAATCCGGACGCGCCGGCCCGCAGCGCGCGACGCAGATGGGCCGGCCGACCCCGGCCGGTCAGGATGATCACCCGGCAGGACGGCAGCGCCAGGCCGATCTCCGTACTGACGCCCATCCCGTCCAGCTTCGGCATGTCCAGATCGACCACGGCGACGTCCGGGCGATGGTCGAGGACGGCCTGCACCGCCTGCCGTCCGTCGCTCGCCACCGCGACCACCGACAGGTCCGGCTCGAGATCGAGCAGGGTGGCCACGGCGTCCCGGATCAGCGCCTCGTCGTCGGCCAGCAGAAGCTTGATCATGACGGCCCAGTCTGGCACGGCACCGTCGCCTCGAAGACGAAACGCTCGCCGTCCCGGCCAGCCCGGACCGATCCGCCGAACTCGGCGAACCGTTCCCGCATCCCGGCCAGTCCGGTGCCCGCCCGGCCCGACTCTGCCGGGAACTCGGCGGCGTCGTTGACCACCCGGAGCCGGAGGTCCCGACCGGCCCGGTCGAGCGTGATCACGCACTCGGTGCCCCGGCCGTGCCGCAGCACGTTCGTGCTCGCCTCACGCAGGGCGATCGCCAGCAGCCGGGACACCGCCGCCGAATCGGGGCGGGCCGCAAGCTCCATCCGGTACGGGATCCCGGCCGACGCGAGCGCCTCGCCGACCGCGACCGCCTGTTGATCAAGGTCGATCCCGCGGTAGCCGTCCACCGTGGACCGCAGCTGGACCAGCGCGTCGGCGGTCAGCCCGCGGAGCTGCCCGGCCTCGGCGGCGGCCCGGCCGGGATCGTTCGGCTGCAACCGTTCCACCAGCTCCGCCTTCAGCGCGATCACCGAGAGCGAGTGGCCGACCAGGTCGTGGATGTCCCGCGCGAACCGCAGCCGTTCCTCCGCCACCGCCAGCCTGGCCCGCGCCTCCCGGCCGGCCCGGAGTTCGCCGACCAGCCGCCAGAGTGCGTACGGCAGCCCGCACATGAACGCGACCGTCCCGCCGACCGAGATCGCCGTGAGCCCGTACCCGAGCGGGTCGCCGACCCAGGACCCGACGGCGAGCACCGCCACCAACAGCGCCAGCCAGCCGCCGATCAGCACCACCGGCCGCCGGTAGATCAGCGGCAGCGCACCCCCGACCGAGCCGCCGAGCCAGGCCCAGGTGGACCAGTCGGCGCCGCCGAGCGGCGCGGCCAGCGGGATCGAGGCCAGCAACGCGAGCCAGAGGGCGACATCGGTCGGGGCCGGCCGCACCGCTCCCCCGGCCGCCACCTCGTCCTGCATCAGCGACCGGTAGAGCGCCGCGGCGAGGGCCACGGTGACCAGGGCGATGCCGATCGCGCCGGGGATGGCGCGACCCGGCCCGGGGTCCCGGGCGAGCGCGAGGCCCGGCATGATCGCCGTCGACGCCGGCGCCGCGAGCAGCGCGACCAGCGCCACGGCCCGCGCCCGGCGAACCGGGCGGTCGGCGTCGTCGTACCCCATCGTGCGTCCTTCCCTCGTCGTCGCCACCATACCCCGGCCGGGTATGTGCAGTGCATGAATTCCGATGACAGCCCGACCGATGTCCCCGCCGCCGAGGCGCACCACGCTGAACCCATGAACACGACCCCAGACCCCGCGAAGAACCCCACTCACCTGCACCCGGGTCCACTGGCCGCCATCCTGGCCCGCTGGCCCAGCCTGGTCGGGCTG
Source organism: Microlunatus sp. GCM10028923 (assembly GCF_042666975.1). Lineage (NCBI taxonomy): Bacteria > Bacillati > Actinomycetota > Actinomycetes > Propionibacteriales > Propionibacteriaceae > Microlunatus > Microlunatus sp. GCM10028923. The sequence continues at coordinate 9,733 of NZ_JBHTFF010000007.1, forward strand.
GCGGCCCTGATCGCCACCTCCGCCGGCGGCGTCGACGCCCACGTGACGGCGACGGTCATCATGATCGCCGCCCTGAGTTACCTCGCCGCCGCCGCGACCGACCGGCCCGCCGCGGCCTGGATCACCATCCCGGCCGGCGTCGCACTGGTGACCGTCGGCATGCTGACCGCCCTCGACGCCATCCTGCTGCTGATCCTGGCCGCCGCAGCACTGGTGATCTTCGGCCTGATCCGGCGACCCCGGCCCGAATGGCACGAACTCGGCTTCCAGGCGGCCGGCTTCGTGGGCTTCACCGGCCTGGGCCTGGTCGCGATGATGGCCGACCCGGTGCTGGCCGCCCACCTGGCTGCGCTGGCCGCGATCGGCCACGGCGCCTGGGACGTCCTGCACCACCGGCGGAACCGAGTGGTCGGGCGCTCGTTCGCCGAGTTCTGCGCGGTCCTCGACTTCGGCCTCGGCGCCGTGATCCTGATCGTCACCTGGCTGTCTCTCTGAGCACCGGACCAGCCCTGATTGACACGTCAGCTACATTGGAGCAGGTAACTGACGCATCAATCACATCGCCGAAGGATGATCATGACCGTCGTACTCTGGATCGCCGCCGGCCTGCTGGCCCTGCTCTTCCTGGCCGCCGGCGGCATCAAGGTGATCACGCCGAGGGAGAAGCTCGGCGCCTCGCCGAACATGACCTGGACCGAGGACTTCCCGCCCGGAGTGATCAAGTTGATCGGCGCCCTCGAGGTACTGGCGGCAATCGGCCTGATCCTGCCCGGACTGCTGGGGATCGCGCCGGTCCTGGTGCCGCTCGCGGCGGTCGGCCTGATGCTGATGATGATCGGCGCCATGATCACGCACGGGCGACGCGGCGAGCGGCAGCCGATCGTGATGAACCTCGTCCTGTTCGTGCTGGCCGGCCTGGTCGCCGTGGGCCGGTTCGGCCCGGTGCCGTTCAGCTGAGCCGCACCGACCGGCCTACCGTGGTTCCTGCCCAGTCCCCCGTCGAAGGGTCATCATGAATCAGTCAGCCAACCCCGTCGTCGAGCGCGTCGATGCCCGGCACCGGTACGAGATCTCGGTCGACGGCGCCCGCGCCGGGATGACCGAGTACCGCGACCGTGGCAGCCAGCGGATCTTCTTCCACACCGAGGTGGACGAGGCGTACGCGGGCCAGGGCCTGGCCGGCGAGCTGGTCCAGCAGGCCCTCACCGACACCCGGGCCGCGGGCCTGCGGGTGGTGCCGGTCTGCGCCTACGTGACCCGGTTCGTGAAGCGGCACCCCGAGTTCGCCGACCTCGCCGACCCGGTCACCGCCGACGTCCTGAGCTGGCTGGAGCGAGAGCTGGGCTGAGGCCTGGACTCAGGCGACGCCGGCTCGGGCGAGGGCGACGGCCCGCCCCCGCTCCGTACCCTCGAAGCGGTCCAGCCGCGCCCGTACCTCCGCGGCGTCGACATCGGCACCGAACAGTTCGGTGCCCGGCTCGAAGCGAACCCCCTCGGCCAGCGGCCCGGCGATCACCGGGTCGAAGCCCAGCCGGTCGACCAGGTCCGCAACAACGGCCAGGTCGGCCGACCCGTCGCCGGCGATCGCGACGGCCAACCGGCCGGCGGCACCGGCCGGCCGCGCCCGGCCCTCGAGATCGTGGTAGCCGACGTGATTGAGCGCCTTGACGACCCGGGAGCCGGCCAGGAACGCCTGAACGATCTCGCTCGACGAGGTCCGCGGATCCGTGAGATCGGGCCGCACCCCGTCGATCTCCCACCAGTAGTTCATCGCGTCCACGACCAACCGGCCGTGCAGCTCCGCGACCGGGAGTTCGCGATGCCGGCCGAGCGGAAGGGCCAAGATCACCAGATCCGCCACAGCGGCTTCGGCGGCGCGCACCGGCCGGGCCCCCGGAGTGAGGACGTCGACGGTCAGCGCGATCCGCTCAGGGTCACCGGAGCCGGCGATCAGCACGCGATGGCCGGCCGCCAGGGCGAGCCGGGCCAGCACGGTGCCGAGCTTTCCGGCGCCGAGGATGCCGAGGGTCGGCAGGTCCAGGTCGGTCACCTCACACCCCGGCCTTCACGGCCCGGTCGGCGACCAGCTCACGCACGCGCGGGATCACCTCGGTCCCGTACAGCTCGACGGCCCGCAGCCGGGCGCTGATCGGTTGCGAGCCCGCGGTGTAGATCAGATCGAAGCGTTCGACACCGAGCGTGGTGATCGTCCTGGCGATCTTGGTGGCGACCGTGGCCGGCGAGCCGATGTAGAGCGAGCCGTACGCGATCTCCTCCTCGTACTGGTCGCGGCGGAGCGGCGGCCAGCCGCGCTGCGCGCCGATTCGATCATGGATGACCCGGTAGCGCGGCCAGAACACCTCCTTGGCCTCGTCGTCGGTGTCGGCGATGAAGCCGGGCGAGTGCATGCCGACGCCGTGCGCGGGCGTGCCGAACTGTTCGGCCGCCCGGCGATAGAGCTCGACGTAGGAGGCGAACCGGCTCGGCGGGCCGCCGATGATCGCCAGCACCATGGGCAATCCGTACCGCGCCGTACGGATCACGGACTGCGGCGAGCCGCCGACCCCGACCCAGGTCGGCAGCCGTCCGGACTCGGACTTCGGAAAGACGTCGGCCTGGTCCAACGGGGCCCGCAGGTCACCGCTCCAGCTCACCGGCTGCTCGTCCAGCAGCCGCACGAAGAGATCGAGCTTCTCCTCGAACAGCCGGTCGTAATCGGCCAGATCGTAACCGAACAAGGGAAAGGACTCGGTGAACGAGCCGCGGCCGAGGATCAGTTCGGCCCGGCCGCCCGAGATCCCGTCGACGGTCGCGAACCGCTGGAAGACGCGCACCGGGTCGTCCGAACTCAGCACCGTGACCCCCGACGACAGCCGGATCCGCGACGTGCGGGCGGCGATCGCGGCGAGCACGGTCTCCGGCGTCGAGATGGCGTACTCCGGCCGGTGATGCTCACCCAGCGCGATCACGTCGACGCCGAGCTCGTCGGCCAGCACCGCCTCCTCGACGACCTGGCGGATCGCCGCCGGGTACGTCACGAGCTTGCCAGTGTCGTCCTCCGGGACGTCGCCGAAGGTGTCGAGTCCGAAGATCAGATCGGGCATGGTCCCGCCTCCCAAGTAGTTGACGCATCAATCATATACCCTGTGATTGACACATCAACCAGGGAGTGGCCATGGCGAGAGAACGGGCGGCCGGGCGGCCGGCGAAGCGGCGGCTGCCGACGAAGGAGGAATTGCGGGTCTGGCGGGAGTTCATCGAGACCGCGGAGGCGCTGCGGGCCGAGCTCGCCTCACGGCTGCAGTCCGAGTGCGGACTCTCGACCGGCGACTACGCGGTGCTGCTCGCCCTCAGCGAAGCGCCGGGGCGGCGGCTGCGCTCCTCGGAGCTCGCCGCCGGCATCCGCTGGGAGCGCAGCCGGTTGTCCCACCATCTCGGACGGATGGAGCGGCGCGGGCTGATCCGCCGCGAGGACTGCGCCACCGACAGCCGCGGTGCGGAGGTCGTCCTCGAGACCGCCGGCGCGGAGGCGTTCCGGCGCGCGACCGTACCCCACCTCCGCGCGGTACGGGAGCTGTTCGTCGACGCCCTCACCCCGGAGCAGCTGGCCGCCGCGGCCGACCTCGCGGCGGCCCTGGGCAGTCACCTCGATCCCTAGCGGCGACGGAGCGTCGGTCAGCGAGCGACCCGGCCGCGCTCGGCGAGCCAGCCGGCCATCGCGCGCACGCCGGTGCTGATGGCACCCTCGTCCGGGTCGAAGTTGACATGGTGCGGGAAGGCGGCGGTGACCGGCGCGCCGGGCGAGCGCACCCCGACGAAGCTGTAGGTGACCGGAATCCGCTGCCCGAACAACGCGTAGTCCTCTCCGTTGAACGGCGGCGCGGCGTGCATCCGGGCGACCTGCCCGGCGCCGAACTCGCGGCGCAGCCGCCGCTCCAGCCGGGCGCCGTCACGTTCCGGACAGACCAGGGCGGGGAACGGCGGGTCGGGAAACTCGGCCCGCCCGCGGTACCGGCCCGCGACCGTGCCGATGCTCCGGCGGACCTCCCGATAGCGGTCCTCCGGCCAGCACCGATAGGACAGCCGTACGGTGACCGAGCCGTCCGCCTCTTCGTGCGGCGTCGCGTGCTGGATGTTGACGAACCGGGCCAGCGGTCCGTCGGGTGTCCCGAGGTCGACCACCAGCTGCTCCATCGCCGCCAGCGTCGTGGGCGGAGCCACCGTGGCCAGCCGCAGCAGGTCGGCAGCCAGCGCCTCGGCCCGCGTCGCGGCACCGGGGCCGGTGAGGACGACCCGGCCGCGGTCCAGGCCCGGCATCCCGTACCCGGGCGTGACGGCGATCGTGCCCACCGGGAGCGGGCCGCAGTGCAGCGCGTGCAGCTCCCGGACACCGGTGCTGCGCAGCACGCCGTCGTCGATCATCGCGCGGGCACCGGCGAGATTCTCCTCGGCCGGCTGGAACAGGAACGCGTACGTCCCGCTGAGTCGCGACCGGAGCCGGGCCAGCACCTCGGCGACACCGACCCCGATCGCGGTGTGCAGGTCGTGCCCGCACAGGTGGCCGGCGCCGACCGAGCCGCCGACCGTGCCGCCCGCCGGTACCGCGTCCAGGTCGGCCCGATAGCCGACCGTGCCGCCCCGGTGCGCGCCCCGGAGCAGGGCGACCACGCCGTGACCGCCGACGCCGGTCGTCACGCTGAGCCCGGCGGCGCGCAGGCGGTCCGCCACCAGCGCTGCCGTACGACGCTCCTCGCCCGCGACCTCGGGATGGTCGTGGATGGTCCGCCGCAGCGCGACGAGGTCCGGCTCGAGGGTGCCGGTCACCGCGTCGATCGAGGGCTGGTCCACCGGGCGGTGCGCCGGTCCGGGGCCGGCCGTCGCCGCGGTGGGCGCGGCCAGGCCAGCGAACGTCGCCAGGCCGGCCGCCGCGCCGGCCTGGAGAAGGCTCCTGCGGCGGAGGTTCTGCGGTTCCTTGCTGATCACGGCAACTCCTGACGTCGTCGGCTCCGGGCCTTTGCCCGAGCCCGGTTCCAGCGTCATCCCATGGGCTACCGGTTCCCAGCCTGCTGACCCACCAGCGGGGCCGGGGGTTGTCCCCACCCGCGGGCTCTGTTGCCTGTCGTCGAACCGCGATCAAGATCAGGGACGGCGGAGGAACCAGTTCGGCCGGCCGAGCACCGGAGCCTCGCCGATCACCGTGAAGCCGTGCCGGCGGTAGAACGCGACGTTCTCCGGCTTGTCCGTCTCCAGGTACGCCGGCTCGGCGGTCCGGTCCCAGCGGGCGGCGAATTCGTTCATGATCAACGACCCGATCCCCTGGCCCTGCCGGTCCCGATCCACCGCGATCGGCCCGAAGTGGTGGTGCGGCCAGTCGGGGTGCTGCCGTTCCCAGGCGCTCTGCCAGGCCAGCACCCGGAGCAGCCGCCGCGGTCCGACGTTGATCATGATCGCGGCGGCCCGGGCCTGCTGGCCGGGCCCGAGCCGGCACCGGCCGGGCGCCGCGGCGGCGGCGACGCCGACCAGCGTCCCGCCGTCGTAGGCGCCGAGCGTCTCCCGGTCGACCGCCACCCGCAGCAGCCCGCGAAACATCCACGTGAGGCACTGCTGCCGGGTCTCCGGGTCCGGGCCGAAGGCCGCGACGTGGCCCGGGTTGTCCCGCATCCCCCGGGCCAGCACCCCGACGGCCGCCTCGGTCTCGTCGGCGCCGACCGGTCGCAGTTCGATCGTCGTCCTGGTCATGGCTTCACTCTGCCCCGGTCGCCGGGCCGAGCGCGTGCGTGATCCCACCCGGCGTTCCCTGGCTTCGCCGGCCGTCCCGTACGTCAGGAAGCGACCAGCCAGCGGGAGAAGGCGGTCCGCTGCTCGTCGTCGATCGGCCGCTCGGCGACCAGGACGGTACGGGCGGCCGCGTACCGCGTTCCGGAGTCGTCGCGGATCTCCGCCGCCAGCGACACCGAGCGACGGCCGATCTCCGTGACCACGGTCTCGGCCCGATAGGGCTCGACGGCGAAGTCGATCGGCTTCAGATAGTCGACGTCCTGCCGCACCACGACCCAGCGGTCGCCGTCGCCGAGCTCGTCGGCGACCATCGCGATCCGGGCCTCCTGGATGTAGTCGTAGTACCGGACGTTGTTGACGTGACCGTAGGAGTCCAGGTCGGACCAGCGGACCCGGATCGGCGAGCGGTGGCCCGTGCCGGTGAAGTTGATCTTGCCCGAACCGACCGCCCGGAGCGGTTCGGCCGGCGCCAGATGCTCGGTGAGGAAGGACCGCTCGTCCGGGGTCAGCCGGCGCAGCGCGTTGCGGGCCAGGTCGAACGGGGTCGCGACGGTCCGGGCCCGGACGGCGATCGTGTCGCCGTCGTGGACCTGGTAGCCGATCACGAACCGGCCGGCGCCGACCGCGTCGACCCAGAGGTCGATCCGCAGCGGCCGGCCGGCGAACACCACCGGAGCCAGATACTCGACCTGGTGCCCGGCGACGATCACACCGCTGTCCAGCAACTCCCGCATCGCCGGCGGCCCGGAGTGCAGGAAGGCGACCCGGGCCTCCTGCAGATAGTCGACGAACGCCGCGTTGTTGACGTGGGCCTGCGCATCCATGTCGCCCCAGCGGAGCGGGCAGTCATAGCTGTAGGTCACCCCGGCATCCTGCCAAGGCCGGTCAACGGATGCCGGGACGGGCCTCCGCCCAGCGACCTCGGGTGAAGTCGGGGAACTCGACCGGAGCACCGCCGGCGGCGACCGAGGCGAAGCTCAGCGCGGACGGCGCACTCCAGGCCGCGGCATCGTAGACGTCCATCTCGGGCACCTCCCCGGACCGCATCGTGGTGATCAACTGGAGCAGCATCAGGTAGTCCATGCCGCCGTGCCCGCCGGCCTCGCGGGCCCGCGCACCCTCGTCGGTCCACAACCGGTGCTCGTAGTCGCGGAACCCGTCCAGCTCCACGTACTCCTCGACCTGGGCAGGATCGTCCGGGTCCTCGACGAAGATCCGCGGCGGGAAGTCGGTGAAGATCCCTTTGGTGCCGACGATCTCGTTCCTCCGACTGTACGGACGTGGACCGACCACCTGGTGCTGCAGCAGGATCGTCCGACCACGCTCGGTGGCCACGATGGAGGTGTTGATGTCGCCGCAGCGATACACCTCGCCGGCGGTGCTCGGGTCGAGCTCCTCGGGATGACTGTCCCGCCAGGCGTCCAGGCCGAGCGACACCGAGCTCATCGACGTCATCCGGACGAACCGGTCGCCGCGATTGACGTCGAGGTAGGCCGCCACCGGGCCGAGGCCGTGGGTCGGATAGAGATTGGCGTCCAGGTCGACGTGGGCCTTGCGCCGCCAGGCGGTCTGCGTCATCAGCGGCCGGCGAAGATCATGAAGATAGGCCGCCTCGGCGTGCAGCAGGTCGCCCAGCACCCCGTCCCGGACCAGGTTGAGCACCAGCAGCTCGTTGTAGCCGTAGTTGCAGTTCTCCAGCATCACGCAGTGCCGCCGGGTCCGCTCGCTGGTGTCCACCAGCTGCCAGCACTCGTCCAGAGTCAGCGCCGCCGGCACCTCGACCGCGGCGTGCTTGCCCGCTTCCATGGCGGCGACAGCCAGCGGTGTGTGCAGCTCCCAGGGATTGGCGATGATCACCAGATCGATGTCGTCCCGTTCGATCACCGCCGTCGCGTCGGTCACGGCATCGGCCCGGCGCCCACCCGCGCCGGCCACCCGGTCGGCGGCCGCCTCGGCCCGCTCGGCCGAGACGTCACAGACCGCGCGCACCTCGGCGCCGTCGATGATCAACAGGTTGCCGAGCAGCGAACTGCCCCGGTTGCCGGCCCCGATCAGTCCGATCCGGATCCGGTCACGCCCCTCGAAGGGAACGTTGATCATGGTGTCCACCACCGGACCATCGTAAAAGGGTTAGCCCCTAATCAGCAATAAGCGGCGTCCACAATTAGGGATTGAGTTCGAGGAAGCGCCGTGCGCCCTCGGCCGCCCGCGCCCGCAGCTTGTCCGGCGCGACCACGACGACCTCGGAGCCACCGAGCGCGCCGACCAGGGCGACCGCGCCGTCCCAGTCCTCGGTGTCGAACTCCGCGTCGGCCCAGCCGTCCTGGTCCGGCTCCGCGATGATCTTGCTCCTGGCGTACGCCCAGCCGGCCCGGACCAGCGCCTCGCCGCGCAGGCGCAGCCGGACCTGGAAGGACCCGAACCGCTCCGCGTACGCCTGCCGGGCCTGCCGCCAGTGCGTACCGAGATCGAAGCCGTCCGGCCGGACGAAGGTCTCCTCGGTCGTGATCAACTCGTGCAGCCGGGACACCCGGTAGGTGCGCACCAGGTCGCTGCCCCGGCCGACGAGATACCAGCGGGTTCCCTTGCGGACCAGGCCGTACGGCTCGATCCTGGTGGTCCGGCGACCGCTGCCGTACCGCACCTCGATGATCTTGTCCGACCAGATCGCGGCGAGCAGCCCGGGCAGCAGCGGCGGCGGGTCGCCGGCGGTCGGCTCCCAGTACCGGTCCGGGTCGAGGTGGATCCGCTGCCGGGCGTGCTCGGCCTGCTCGCGAGCCGCCGGGGCGATCGCCGCCAGCAGCTTCATGATCAACTCCTCGCCCGGATCGTCCAGTCCGAGATCGCTGAGCAGCCCGCGCGGATGGCCGACGATCATGGCCAGCGCCTCGCCGGTGGACAGGCCGGTCAGCGTGGTCCGGTAGTCCTGCACCAGGGCCCAGCCGCCGGCGCCGCCACGGACCGAGTAGACCGGGATGCCCGCCGACGACAGCGCCTCCATGTCGCGGCGGATCGTCCGGCTGGACACCTCGAGCTCGCGGGCCAGCGTCGGCGCCGACACCACTCCCCTGCCCTGCAGGCGGAAGACGATCCGGAGCAGCCGATCGGCACGCATGGCTCACATTCTGCCCGTACCGGACAGCAGATGTCCCCTTCCGTCGGTCAAGCTGAGCGCATGGCCACCCGACCGCCGCTGAAAGTCACCACCAAGGAGTTGTCACGGCGCACGTTCGACGACTTCTCGGAGTTCTTCCACCGGGTCCACGGCTGCGCCTGCACCCTCTACTTCTTCGGCCGGCATCTGACACCGCTGTCCGGGTCCGCCCAGGAGCGGGCCCGGCTGCTCGGGACTGCGCCGGACCGGGCCAAGGGGCACTTCCCGCATCGGGACCTGATGCGTCAGCGCGAACTGGCCGCAGTCAAGGAGCTTGTCGATCAAGGAAAGGCCCACGGGATGCTGGCGTACGCGAACGGCGAGCCGGTCGGCTGGTGCAACTTCGGCCGCGCCGACGAACTGCCGGTCGTCCGCGACGACAGCACGCCGGCGAGGTTGCTGGCCCGGGACCCGACCTCGGACTGGCGGATCACCTGCCTGACCACCCGGATGGACCACCGGCGGCGCGGCGTCGCGACCGCGGCACTGGCGGCGGCGGTCGGGGCGATCAAGAAGCGTGGCGGCGGCTGGGTCGAGGCGACCCCGGCGTCCTTCCCGCACGACGATCCGATGGTACGGAAGCTGCGCCGGACCTTCGGCTGGGGATCAGCCGAGGTGATCAACTACCTGCGCGACAACTGGCCCAGCCGGGAGATCGCGGGTGTCGGCCGGGTGGAGGCCTGCCTGACCACCAGCAAGACGATCGGCCACTCGGGGATCATGTCGATGTACGCCAAGCTCGGCTTCGAGGTGGCCGGCCTGGCCGGGGACGGGACCCCGAAGGACCCGCGCTACCCCGGCCACTGGCTGATCATGCGCCGCAAGGTCTGATCAAGGCGTCGGGCTTGGCGAAGTCGATCTTGGAGGCCGTGATCGAAAACCTGCTCCCCCTGAACTGGCCGCACCGCGGCTGATCGGAGCAGGGATCCCGAAGATCTTGCGGTACGGCACCGATGGCACCGATCGGGCCCACACCGAGTGGACGCTTTGACCGCCGTCAAGCGTCGCCGGGCGGTCTTTCCGTCCACTCGGTGATGACGGTTTCCTGGCCGACGAGAGATCTTGCGGTCGAGACCCCTGCGCGCCCCGAGCAGCTGGCTCCTTCAGTCATCCTCGTTCGGTGCCAGGACGGCGCCTCCCCGACGGTTTCCTGCAGAGTGTGGCATCGTCGCTGTTCACCCGCGCGAAGCCGTTCTCGGTCACAAGGAGTCCGGCGCCTGCTGCTGGGAGCAACCGACCACGACGAGCCCGAACAACGTCACGATCACGAGATTCTGGAAGTCGGCCCTCGGGCGAATCATCAGAGGTCCGCGTAGTCCGTGACCTCGATGACGCACGTGAGCTTGCCCGCCGATCTGAGCAGGAATCGGTGAATCCGCACCAAGCTGAGGTCTTAAGTCCCAACCAAGATCAGGTCGGGATGGCGGTGCGCAGGTCGGCCAGGGATCCGGACAGGGCGCCGTGGCTGCGGGCCTGGACCAGGACGTTGCCGATCGCGGTCGCCTCGACCGGTCCGGCGATCACGGGCAGGCCGCAGGCCTCCTCGGTGAGCCGGCAGAGCAGCGCGTTCTGGGAGCCGCCGCCGGTCACGTGGACGGTCTCGACGGCCCGGCCGGACAGTTCGCCGGCCTGCCGGACGATCGAGGCGTACGCCGTCGCCAGCGACTCGCAGATCGTGCGGGCGAACTCGGCCCGGGTCCGCGGCACCGGCTGGCCGGTCCGTGCGCAGGCCGCCGCGATCCGGCGCGGCATATCGTCCGGCGCGATGAACTCCTCCGCGTCGACGTCGATCACCGCGACCGGGCCGGGCACCTCGGCGGCCTCGCCGAGCAGCCGACCAAGATCAACGGGACCGCCGTCGCGTTCCCACTCCCGGACGCACTCCGACAGCAGCCACAGCCCGCCGGCGTTGCGCAGGTAGCGGACGGTGCCGTCGACGCCGCCCTCATTGGTGAAGTTGGCCAGCCGGCTCTCCGCGGTCAGGATCGGCGCATCCAGTTCGACGCCGACCAGGGACCAGGTGCCGGACGAGATGTAGGCCGCCGCGGACGAGCGGAGCGGGGTGCCGGCCACCGCGGATGCCGTGTCGTGCGAGCCGACCGCCGTGATCACCGTGGACCGGGACAGGCCGGTCCGGGCCGCGACGTCGGGCAGCAGCGGGCCGAGCACCGTACCGGACGGAATCACCTTCGGCAGCAGGGATCCGTCGAGGCCGAGCCGTTCCATGATCACCGGAGACCAGTCCCGGGCGGTGGCGTCGAAGAGCCCGGTGGTGGACGCATTGGTGGCCTCGGCCTGCCGCCGGCCGGTCAGCCGGTAGGCCAGCAGGTCGGGCAGCATCAGCATCGTCCGGGCCCGGGCCCAGCGGTCGCCGCGCTGCTCGGCGGCCAGCTGGTAGAGCGTGTTGAACGGCAGGAACTGCAGCCCGGCGATCCCGTACAGCTCGGCGAAGTCGATCTTGCCGTGCACGTCCTCGATCACCGCAGCGGTCCGGTCGTCCCGGTACGCGAACGGGTCGCCGATCAGAGCACCGTCGGCGTCGAGCAGGCCGTAGTCGACGGCCCAGGTGTCGATGCCGATGCTGACCACCTGGTCGTACCGGGCCGCGAGCCGGGTCAGTCCCTCGATCACATCACGGTGGATCCGCTCGAAGTCCCAGAACAGGCCCCTCGCCCGATGATCGAGCTGGTTGCCGAAGCGGTGCACCAGCTCCAGCTCGATCCGGCCGTCGACGACCCGGCCGGCCATCACCCGGCCGCCGGACGCCCCGATGTCGACCGCCCCGAACACCGGACCGGTTGTGCCCTGAGCCTGTCGAAGGGTCATGATCATCGCCTCTCAGCGCAGGAAGGCCGCCGCGACGCCCGAGTCGACCGGCACGTGCAGCCCGGTGGTGTGACTCAGTTCGTCCGAGGTGATCACCGCGACCGCGTTCGCCACGTGTTCCGGCAGCACCTCCCGCTTGAGCAGGGTACGGCCCGCGTAGTAGGCCCCGAGCTCCTCCTCCTTGACCCCGTACACGGCGGCCCGCTTGGCCCCCCAGCCGCCGGCGAAGATCCCGCTGCCGCGGACCACCCCGTCCGGATTGATCCCGTTCACCTTGACGCCGTGCTCGCCGAGTTCGGCGGCCAGCAACCGGACCTGGTGCGCCTGGTCGGCCTTGGCCGCCGAGTAGGCGATGTTGCTCGGGCCGGCGAAGACCGAGTTCTTGCTGGAGATGTAGACGATGTCGCCGCCCATCCCCTGCGCGATCAGCGCCGCCGCCGCGGCCCGCGCGATCAGGAACGAACCGCGCGCCATCACCCGGTGCTGCAGGTCCCAGTCGGCGTCGGTGGTCTCGGTGAGCGGCTTGGAGATCGACAGCCCGGCGTTGTTCACCACAAGATCGACTCCGCCGTACGCGAGCACGGTGGCGTCGATCGCCGCCTGCACCTGATCGGTGTCGGTGACATCGGCCTGGACCCCGATCGCCACGTCCGTGGTGCCGAGCTCGGCGGCGGCCTCCTCGGCCTTGGCCAGATCAAGATCGGCGATCACGACGCAGGCACCCTCGGCAGCCAGCCGGGTGGCGATCGCCTTGCCGATGCCGCTGGCCGCGCCGGTCACCAGGGCGATCCGGCCCGCGTGCGACCGCGGCTTCGGCATCCGCTGCAGCTTCGCCTCCTCCAGCGCCCAGTACTCGATCCGGAACTTCTCCGACTCGTCGATCGGCGCGTAGCTGGAGATCGACTCGGCGCCCCGCATCACGTTGATCGCGTTGACGTAGAACTCGCCGGCGACCCGGGCGGTCTGCTTGTTCGCTCCGTAGGAGAACATCCCGACGCCCGGCACCAGGATGATCGCCGGATCGGCGCCCCGCATCGCCGGGGAGTCCGCGTCGGCGTGCCGCTCGTAGTAGGCCCGGTAGTCGTCCCGGTACTGATCATGGAGCTCGTGCAGCCGCGCCACCGACTCCTCGATCGTCGCCGAGGCGGGCAGGTCCAAGATCAACGGCTTGACCTTGGTGCGCAGGAAGTGATCGGGACACGACGTGCCCAGCTCGCCGAGCCGGCGGTGCTCGGACCGGGACAGGAACTCCAACACCTCGGCCGAGTCCGTGAAGTGGCCGACCATCGGCTTGTCGGTCGAGGCCAGGCCGCGCAGGTGCGGCGCCAGCGCGGCCGCCTTGGCCCGCCGTTCGGCCTCCGGCAGCGCCGCGAAGCCGTCCAGCGCGGCACCGAACGGGTCGGCCTTGCCGTGTTGATCAAGGTAGGCCTGCGCCGTGTTGATGATCCACAGCGAGTTGGCCTCGGCCTCGTCGCTGGTGGCGCCCCAGGCGGTGATTCCGTGGCCGCCGAGGACGGTGCCGATGGCCTGCGGGTGCTCGGCCTTGATCTTGGCGATGTCCAACCCCAGTTGGAATCCCGGCCGCCGCCACGGCACCCAGACCACCTTGTCGCCGAAGATCTCCGCGGTCAGCTTCTCGCCGTCCGCGGCCGTGGCGATCGCGATCCCGGAGTCCGGGTGCAGGTGGTCCACGTGCGGGGCGTCGACCAGCCCGTGCATCGCGGTGTCGATCGACGGGGCGGCCCCGCCCTTGCCGTGCAGGCAGTAGTCGAAGGCCGCCACCATCTCGTCCTCGCGGTCGATCGCCCGCTCACCCCAGGAGGAGTACACGTCGACCAGCGACCGCATCCGGTCCAGCCGCAGCACGGCCAGCCCGGCCGGCTTCAGCGTGCCCAGATCGCCGCCGCTGCCCTTGACCCAGAGCAGTTCCACGTCGGTCCCGGTCACCGGGTCGACCGCGGTCCCCTTCGCCGACGTGTTGCCGCCGGCGTAGTTGGTGTTCCGCGGATCGGCCCCGAGCCGGTTGGACCGGGTGATCAACTCGGTGACGGTGCTGTTGGTCTGCTGGTTCACGTTCACTTTCCTCGAGTTAGTGGACTCATCCGCCCGATCCGGCCCTGCCCGCACCACTTCCCCACACTTCCTGGCACTTCCCGCGAGATATAACTCGCGGGAAGCGCCAGTTTTTCACGTTACGTGAAAAACTTGAGGCGAGCGGGACAGGTGGGGTGGGGGGGTCAGGCGCCCCAACCGGCCTGGTCGCCGCCGACCCGGTCGGCCGCGATCTGATCAAGGTAGCCGCTGGCCAGGAACTCCTTCATCGGGTCCGCCGGCAGCCCGCGGCCGGACCGCCATTCGGCGAGATCGCCACGGACGTCGGTGTAGAAGGCGTCCATCAGGAGCTGGTTCGCGCCGAGCACGTCGCCGGCCTTCTCCGCCGCCAGCAGCTCGTCGGTGTCGACCAGCAGGGCCCGGGCGGTCATCTCCTGGACGTTCAGCACCGACCGGATCTGGCCCGGGATCTTCGCCTCGATGTTGTGGCACTGGTCGAGCATGAAGGCGACCCCGCTGTCCTTGCCGTAGCCCCCGCCGCGGACGACCTCGTACAGGATCCGGAACAGCTGGAACGGATCGGCCGCGCCGACGATCAGGTCGTCGTCGGCGTAGAACCGCGAGTTGAAGTCGAACGAGCCGAGCCGGCCGAGCCGGAGCAGCTGCGTCACGATGAACTCGATGTTGGTGCCCGGCGCATGGTGGCCGGTGTCCAGGCAGACGAACGCCTTCTCGCCGAGCGCCACACAGTGCGCGTACGAGGTGCCCCAGTCGGGCACGTCGGTGGCGTAGAACGCCGGCTCGAAGAACTTGTACTCCAGCACCAGCCGTTGATCATCTCCGAGCTGGGCATAGACCTCGGCCAGCGACGCGGCCAGCCGGTCCTGCCGGCCCCGGAGATCACCCTGGCCCGGATAGTTGGTGCCGTCGGCCAGCCAGATCTTGAGATCCTGCGAACCGGTCGCGGTCATGATCTCGATGCACTCGTGCATGTGCGCGATCGCCTTCTGGCGGACCCGCTCGTCCACGTGGGTCAGGCTGCCGAACTTGTAGTCGTCGTCCTGGAACGTGTTGGAGTTGATCGTGCCGAGCGCGACTCCGTGATCTTGGGCGAACGCGGCCAGCTTGCCGTAGTCGTCCACCTTGTCCCACGGGATGTGCAGCGCGACGGTCGGCGCCAGCCCGGTGTATTCGTGCACCTTGGCCGCGTCGGCGATCTTCTCCTCCGGCGTCCGCGGCACGCCCGGCTGGCCGAACACCCGGAACCGGGTGCCCGAGTTCCCGAACGCCCAGGACGGCAGCTCGATGGCCTGTTCGGCCAGCGCGTCGGTGATGTCGGCAAAGCTACGCATCAGGCTTCCTCCTTCGTCTTCGGTACGGCGGTCCACGCATGATCACCGTGCGACACCTGGTGCTCCGCGCCGTCCGGCAGCCGGACGTCCGCGGTGACCCCGGGCGGGATTGTCGCGGTCAGTTCCACCGCGTCGCCGGACCGCTGCCAGCGCACCGTGATCGGACCATAGCCGCTGTCGTACGAGGCCTCGCACCAGTCCAGCCCGTCCGGCACGATCGGCACGATCGGCGCGATGATGATCTTGCGATAGCCGGGCTCGGCCGGCGCCAGACCGGCCAGCCGCCGGTGCATCCAGTCCGCGACCGCGCCGAACGCATAGTGGTTGAACGACGTCATCTGGCCCGGGTTGATGGTGCCGTCCGGCAGCATCGAGTCCCAGCGTTCCCAGATCGTCGTGGCGCCCATGGTGACCGGGTAGAGCCAGGACGGGTTCTCGGTCGCGGTGATCATCTTCCAGGCCAGGTCCGGCCGGCCGGCCAGCTCCAGCGCGTCCAGGATCAACGGCGTACCGACGAAGCCGGTGCTCACCTTGAAGTCGGCCCGCTCGACCAGGTCGGCCAGCCGCCGGCCGGCATGATCACGCCGGTCCTCCGGCAGGAAGTCCCAGACCAGGGCCATCGCGTACGCGGTCTGGCAGTCGCCGAGCACCCGGCCGGAACCGGTCACGAACTCGTCGATGAACGACTGCCGGCTGCGCTCCGACACCCCGCGGTAGTGCTTCGCCTCGTCGTCCTTGCCGAGCAGTTCGGCCGCGTCGGCGACCAGCGCGGCGGACCGGATCAGGTGGGCCGTGGCGACCACGTCCGGGCTGACCTGGGCCTTGGCCGCGTTCTCCGGCGGTGCGGTCGGGTCCAGCCAGTCGCCGTACTGGAAACCGCCGAGCCAGAGCCCGTCCTCGGTGGCCAGGCTGATCAACTTGTCCACCCAGGCCTTCATGCTCGGGAACTGGGTGGCGACCAGGTCCCGGTCCGCGAAGCGCTGCCAGAGCACGGTCGGCACCACAGCCGCTGCATCGCCCCAGGCCGCGGCGGCCGCGCCGTTGTGCGTTTCGCCGAGCACGTTCGGGATGACGCTCGGCACCGACCCGTCCTCCCACTGGTCGACGGCCAGGTCGGCCAGCCAGTTGGAGAGGAAGCCCCCGGTGTGGAAGAGATAGCTCGCGGTCGGCGAGAAGACCTGGATGTCACCGGTCCAGCCGAGCCGCTCGTCGCGCTGCGGGCAGTCGGTCGGCACGTCGAGGAAGTTGCCCCGCATGCCCCAGACCACGTTCTGGTGCAGCTGATTGAGTTGATCATGAGAGCTCGCCCAGGTCCCGGTGCGGCGCAGGTCGGAGCTGATCGCGACGGCCTCGACCCGGCTCGGATCAAGATCGGCGACGCCGCTGACCTCGGCGTACCGGAAGCCGTGGAAGGTGAACAGCGGCTCGCAGACGTCGTCACCGCCGGACAGCAGGTAGCTGTCGGTGGCCTTGGCCTTGCGCAGCGGACGCACGCCGAGCTCGCCGTGTTCGAGCACCTCGGCATGCCGGATGATCACCTCGGCACCGGCCTCGCCGCGCGTCTTCAGGCGGACCCAGCCGACCAGGTTCTGGCCGAAGTCGATGATCGTCTTCCCGGACGGCGAGGTGATGATCTCCTTCACCGGAAGGGTTTCCACGACCCGGATCGGCGGACCGTACGGGGCGAACAGGGTGTCCAGGTCCCACTCGACCAGTTCGACGCTCTTCGCTTCCTTGCCCGCCGGATCGAGCGGGATCGACAGGTCGGTCCGCTGGCCGTCGTAGAAGTCGTCGGCCAGGATCCCGCTGGCGCAGGACTGCCAGGTCTCGTCGGACTTGATCACCTGCGTCGAACCGTCGGCCTTCGTGATCTCCAGCTGGGCCAGCAGCGCGAGCTTGTCGCCGTAGTGCGCGCGGTGCATGTCCCAGGACATCTGACCGCGGAACCAGCCGTTGCCCAGGACGGCCTGGAACCGGTTCTCGCCGCTGGTCAGCAGCTCGGTGACGTCGAAGCTCTGGTAGCGCAGCCGGCCGTGGTACGCGGTCCAGCCCGGGGCCAGTTCCTCGTCGCCGACCCGGGTCCCGTTGATCGCGAAGCGGTACCAGCCGAGCGCGGTCACGTACAGCCGGGCCGAGGTGATCTCGCCGGCGATCTCCGCCGTGGTGAAGACGATCGGCGCCGGATCCTCCAGCCCCTGGCCGGCCGGCCCGACGAACCGGGCCTGCCAGTCGGAGGCCTCCAGCAGCCCGACCCCGATCGACAGCGGCTCGCTCTCGGCGACCGCGCCGTCGGGCCCGTACGCCCGGATCGTGACGGTGCCGCCGGCCCGCGAGGTGAGCGGCTCCAGCGGCCACGGGACCAGCAGCTGCTCGGCCGACTCGACCCGGGCCACCTGCTCCTCGCCGCCGGCCGGAGTGAAGCCGATCTCGTACGCCTGCTGCTGCCAGCCCGGATCGCCGGTCTCGACCGCCCAGCTCAGTCGCGGGGTCGCGGTACCCAGGGTGCTCGGGTCGTCGTTGTGTTCCAGCAGCACTCGGGAAACCCGGAGTGCCGTCGGAGCCGTCACCGTCATGGAGCCCATCCTTCGTCGTCGTGGGGTGGTGTCACACACGCGCAGCTTTGAATCGTTTCAGACTTTCGGTCAATCTATGCGCACCCGCGTCCTCTGTCAATACGGTCTCCGCCTGTCGGTGGCGCCGTCCCGGGCCCGGGATTAGGTTTCTCGCATGTCAGCAGACGAACGCACGCCGGCTCGGGGACCGAAGCCGCAGGTGAGCATCCGCGACGTCGCGGAACGCGCCGGCGTCGCCCTCGGCACCGTCTCCAACGTGTTGAATCGTCCCGAGAAGGTGGCCGAGGCGACCCGGGAACGGGTGCAGCGCGCGATCGACGACCTCGGCTTCGTCCGCAACGACGCCGCCCGGCAGCTCCGGGCCGGCAAGAGCCGCACCATCGGGCTGATCGTGCTCGACGTCGGCAACCCGTTCTTCACCGACGTGGCCCGCGGGGCCGGCGACCGAGCCGCCGAGGCCGGGCTGTCGGTCCTGCTCGGCAGCAGCGACCAGCGCACCGACCGGGAGTCGGGCTTCATCGATCTGTTCGAGCAGCAGCGGGTGCAGGGCGTGCTGCTCTCACCGGTCGGGGATGTCGACGAGCGGCTGACCCGGCTCCGCGACCGCGGCATGCCGACCGTGCTGGTGGACCGGCTCTCCCAGGGCCGCAACTTCTCCTCGGTGTCGGTGGACGACGTCGGCGGCGGCTACCTCGCGGTGCGGCACCTGATCGAGCAGGGCTGCCGGCGGATCGCCTTCGTCGGCGGCCCGCTGAACATCCTCCAGGTCGCCGACCGCTTGCAGGGCGCGACCAAGGCCGCGGCCGAGACCCGCGGGGTCCAGCTCGAGGTCCTGTCCCAACCCGACCTGACCGTACGGGCCGGGCGCGACGCCGGCCAGGAGATCGTCGAACGAGCCCCGGCCGACCGCCCCACCGGCGTCTTCGCCGCCAACGACCTGATCGCCGTCGGCGTCCTGCAGGCCTTCTCCCTGCTCGGGCCGCTCACCGTGCCCGACGACATCGCGCTGGTCGGGTACGACGACATCGACTTCGCCAGCTCCACCGTCGTCCCGCTGACCTCGATCCGCCAGCCGTCCGAGCTGATCGGCAAGACCGCCGTCGAACTCCTGCTCGCCGAGACCGAGGCCCTCGCCGAGGGCCGAGCCCTGGACCGCCAGCAGGTCGTCTTCCCGCCGGAGTTGATCATCCGCGAGTCCAGCCGCCGCACCCCCTGACCCCCGGGCCCACCCCCACCGCTCCGCAGCCGCGACCGCTGCACCCATCCGCGACCGTTGCAAGAGTCGCGAACGCGAGGAACAATCGCGGCTGCGCAAAGGGGCCGGCGGGTCAGGCGCGGGGGTGGGTGAAGTGGTGGATGGTGCGGGCGTAGACCTTTGCGGCCTGGAGGATCGCGGGTACGGAGACGCGCTCGTTCGGGCCGTGGCAGCAGGTCAGGATGCCGGGGCCGAAGGAGGGCACGGTGGGCAGGCCGGCCAGGTCGAACCAGGGGGCGTCGGTGGCGCCGGGGAAGACACCGAGCGGCGGTACCTCGCCCAGCACTCCGGCGGCGGACCGGCGCAGCGCGGTCACCAGATCATGATCAGCGGGGATCTCGCTCGGCGGGATCCAGGGCAGCTCGGGCTCGGCGGTGATCACGGCGTCGAGCTCCGGGTCGGCCGCCTTCCGTTCGGACAGCCACCGGTTCAGGTCGGCCAGCACGCCCTGCTCGGTCATCCCGGGCAGCGCCCGCAGATCGCAGGTGAAGCGGGCCGAGCCGGGTACCACGCCGTAGTAGACGCCGCCCTCGACCCGGGTGCCGACGTTGAGGGTCGGCCGGACGTCGCCGAGCGGGTGCGGCCGGTAGCTGATGCCGTCGAAGTCGGCCAGGTCGGCCAGCAGCCGGGCCAGCTTCACGTTGGCGTTGATCGACGGCATCCGGTCCGAAAGGCTGCTGTGCATCTGGGTGCCGGTGACGTCGACCCGGAAGCAGAGCAGGCCGCGGGAGACCAGGTGCAGCGCCTGGAAGTCGCGTTCCCAGCCGCTCGGTTCGCCGATCAGGCAGGCGTCGGCACGGTCGGCGATCAGCGGGGCCAGGAACCGCGCGCCGTAGCGGGCGCCGGCCTCCTCGTCGGCGACCAGGGCCAGGGTCACGTCGCCGGCCGGGCCGCCGGTCACCTCCCGGACGGCGTGCAGCGCGAAGATCATCGCGGCGCAGGCGGACTTCATGTCGCTGGCGCCGAGGCCGTACAGCTGGCCGTCGACGATCTCCGCGCCGAGCGGGTCGGTCCGCCACAGGTGTCCCGCGTCGCCGACCGGTTTCGTGTCGACGTGGCCGCACAGCAGCAGCCGCGGACCGCCGGCCGAGCCCGGCACGGTGGCGACCAGGTTGGGCCGTTCGGGCCGCTCGGCGATCACCTCGCCACTGGGCAGCCCGAGGCCGGTCAGGGTTTCCCGCAGGAAGTCGATCACGGCGACCTCGTTCGCCACCGGCGGGATCTGGCTGTCGATCATGATCAACTGCCGGCAGAGGGCGAGCAGGTCGCCGGCGCTCCGGTCCAGTGTGTCGTCCAGCGCCTGATCAATTTCCGGTACGGGCTCGTCGGTGATCATCGGGTGGGCTCCTCCTCGGCGACTCCGGCCAGCAGGGCCGCGACGTCCCGCTCGCCGTTCATGACATGGAACGAGGCCCGGACCCGGCCGTCGCCGGCCCAGACCAGGACTCCCCGCCGGGCCAGCCGTTCGGCCAGCTCCAGCGGGCGCGGATGCAGCCAGGCGACGCTGCCGGAACCACGGCCGGGTGCCGTCGGGGTGATCACCCGCTGCCCGGCCGCGACCAGTCCGGCGGCGGCCAGTCCGGCCAGCCGCAGGGCGTGCCGGGCGACCCGCTCCGGACTGATCCGCTGCAGCGCCGTCAGCCCGGCGGTCAGGCCGGCGATCCCGGCGAACGACGCGGCGCCGAGCCGGAACCGCCCCGCGGTCGGATCAAGCGTGATCATCCGATAACGATCATCGGTGAAGAAGTCCGGCGTCGAGCGCCAGCCGACCCCGCCCGGGACGAAGCCGGGAAGCCGATCATGGTTCCAGACCAGGATGCCGACACCGTACGGCCCGAGTGACCACTTGTACGAGGCCGAGATCCCGATCGCCGCTCGCCCCGGGTCGACCGGCAGCACGCCGAGGGTGTGCGACCAGTCCACGAACAACGGCACGCCGGCCGCATCGGCCACGTCCGCGATCGCGGCCAGGTCGTGCCGGGCGCCGTTGACGTACGAGACGTCGCTGATCGCGATCGCCCGGGTCCGGTGATCGACTTCGGCGGCAAGGTCAGCGGCCTTGATCAACCAGTCCGGCGCATGGCGGACGACCCGGACCTCGAGGCCGTGGCCGGCCAGCCGCTGGAACGGGAAGGTGACGCTCGGATGTTCCAGGTCGTTGATCACGACGTTGTCGCCGGGCCGCCAGGACAGCCCGCCGGCGACCAGGTTCCAGGCGGTCGAGGCGTCGCCCACGAACGCGACCCGGTCCGGGTCGCACCCCACGGTCTGGCCGACGGCCCAGCGCGCCTCGTCCTCGATCGCGAACAGCCGTTCCCGACCGGCCGGGCCGCGGCTCTGCGCCGCCACCGCCTCGGCGACCGCGTCGACGACCGCCGTCAGCGCGGGCGCCTGGGCCGCCGTGTAGAGGTAGCTGCCGGTCAGCCCGGCCCAGGCCGACGGCCCGATCAGCGGCTCGGTCACCGGCGCTCCGCGACGGAGACGGGCGTTCCGCCGGCGCCCGCCGACGCCCGCGCGGCCAGGGCGGTCCGGACCACCGCGATCCCCTCCTCCAGCGTGATCACCACCGGCCCGCCGTCACGGACGAGACCGAGCCAGCCGGCCAGTTCGGCGTCCAGGCCCGGCGCGTCGCTCGGCGGCCAGTGCCGCTGCTCGCCGTCCGGCCAGGTCAGTGTGGTTCCGCGACCGCTCACGGCCAGCCGGGACGTGCCGGCGCTGCCGTACACCTCGAGCCGGTCCCGCGCCGGCGCGCCCTCGGGCAGCAGGTACGACGCCCGCAGCGACCAGACGACCCCGCCGGCGGTCCCCTGGCTGAAGATCAACTCCCGGCCGCCGGCCGCACCGATCTCGGTCGGTGCCGCCCCGGTCAGCCAGTACGCGAGGTCAAGATCATGGACCTGGGTCAGCAACACCGGATCCGGCTCGCCGTAGCGCAGGTGGCCGCGCTCCCGATCACGGCTGGCCGACACGCCGCGCAGCTCGCCCAGCCGACCGCCGGCGACTCCGTCCCGAAGCTCCCGGTGGGCCGCCTCGTACCGCAGCACGTGACCGGGCGTGATCAACTCCGACCCCGCCGAGGCGGCCAGCCGGTCCAGCCCGGCGGCGTCGACCGCGATCGGCTTCTCCAGCAGCACCCGGATGCCGCGGGCGGCCGCCGCCACGGCGAGGTCGACGTGGGTGGCCGCCGGGGTCGCGACCACGACGCCGTCCAGCGGCACCTGTTCCAGCAGTGCGATCGGGTCCTCGAAGCCGGCCGCACCGGGGCCCACCTTGAGCCCGGCCAGCACCCGATCATGATCAAGATCGGCGACGGCGACCGGCGCGACCCCGGCCCGGACCAGTCCGCGTACGTGCAGCAGGCCGAACGCCCCGAGCCCGAGCACGGCGATCCGGGGCGTCATCCGTTCCTCGTCGCGCGAGCCCGGTACGCGGCGGCGTGCAGCCGGTTGCCGCAGGCCTGGCTGTCGCAGTAGAGCCGGGACCGGTTCTTGGTCCGGTCCACGAAGGCGGTGCCGCAGTCGGGCGCCGCGCAGTGCTTCAGCCGGGATCCCTCCCCGCTCTCGAACAGCAGCGCCAGCACCATCGTGCAGTCGGCGATCAGGTGCTCCGACAGCGGTGCGTACGGGGCGAAGTAGTGGATGTGCAGGTCCAGCCCGTCGTGCTCGACCAGCCGCGGATACACCTCGGTGGCGGCCAGCAGCTGGTTGACGATCATGATCCGGGTCGGCTCGTCCGGGGCGAGGAAGATCGCCCGCAGCCGTTCCCGGTACCGGTGCAGCCGCGTCACGTCGGTGTCGGCGGCGGGCTGCACCTCGGTCACAATCCAGGACTGGGCGAGCTCGGCCAGCGCGTCCGCGTCGCCCATCGTCTCGCCCTGGTCGCCGTGCGGCGCGGAGTTGACGAGGTCGGCCGCGACCTGCAGCACCCGAGCGTGGTCCGTCAGCACCATGCCCATGATCGTAACGGCTCCCCTCCTTCGCGGACAGAGCCACGGTCGTTGTTTCTTCCTTGTAATTCGAGAAGATCTTGACACTGCTCGCGCAGCGCTCCTAATCTCGTCGTCAGGTGCTATCTCGTTGCACTCATGATGCGCCGGGACCAGGGAGGGTCGGGGATGACGGACGCCGACGCAACGCCCCAGCAATCCGCGGCCGAACCGCCGTACGCCTTCCGGGAGCGACTGACCACGGTGCACCGGACCGACCGGCGCGATCCCGCGGCCCGGCCCGAACCGGATGAGCTGGTGCTCGACGAACGCTGGATGATCATCGTCGCCCCGGACGCGCCGGAGCCGGTCCGGCACGCGGCCCGTGATCTGCAGGACTACCTGGCGATCAGCATGGGCCTCGACGTACCGCTGGCCCGGGTCGCCGAGCCCGGTCGGCCGGTGATCACGATCGGCCCGAGCACCGCGGCCGAGCCGAGCTCGCCCGGCAGCTATCTGATCATGGTCGAGCCCGACCGGATCGAGATCAGCGGGGCCGATCCCCGCGGCACGGCCCAGGGCTGCTACTTCCTGGAAGACCTGCTGAACCTGCGGACCGGGCCGTACCTCTCACCGCAGCGCACGGTCCGGCAGCCGCTGTTCTCGCCGCGGATGACCCACTCCGGCTACGGCCTGGACGACTTCCCCGACGACTACCTGAACCAGATCGCCCACTCCGGGATGGACGCGGTGGTCCTGTTCGCTTCCGGACCGGACCGGACCCCGGACGAGTTGATCAACCGGGCCCCGGACCGGCACAGCCCGGGCCGGCATCAACGCTTCGCGGACCTGGTCCGGCGCTGCCGGCGGTACGGGCTCGACGTCTACCTCTACGCCTACCTGCACGGCCTCCGGGCGCCGCACCCGGCCGACCCCGGCGCCGCCGAGTTCTACGACCGGACCTACGGCGCCCTGTTCGAGGCCTGCCCGGACGCCAAGGGACTGATCCTGGTCGGCGAGTCGATCGAGTTCCCGAGCCGGGACCCGCGGACCACCGGCCGGCTCCGGCTCGACCCGGCCCCGGACGGGCTGCCCGACGACCGGCCCAGTCCCGGCTGGTGGCCGTGCGAGGACTACCCGGACTGGGTGGCGATGGTGCGCGACTCCTGCCGCCGGTACAACCCGGACGCGGAGATCATCTTCTGGACCTACAACTGGGGCTGGGCTCCGGAACAAGATCGGCTCCGGCTGATCGAACGGCTGCCCGGCGACATCACCGTCCAGGCCACGTTCGAGATGTTCGAGGCGGTCGAGCACGACGGCGTGATCAACGCCTGTGTCGACTACACCGCCTCCGCGGTCGGGCCGGGCCGCTACTTCGCCGGTGAGGCCGCTGCCGTGCACGCCCGCGGGCTGCGGCTGTCGTCCATGGTCAACACCGGCGGCCTGACCTGGGACATCGGCGTGATCAACTACCAGCCGATCCCGCAGCAGTGGGACCGGCGGCACCGGGCCGTGGTCCGGGCCCGGCAGGACTGGGGCCTGACCAGTCTGATGGAGAACCACCACTACGGCTGGTGGCCGTCGGTGATCAGCGACCTGGCCAAGTGGAACTACTGGGAGCCCTCCCCCGTCGGCGCGCTCACCATCGAGGCGCTGGCCCGGCGCGACTTCGGAGCCGGTGCCGATCACGCCGTCGCCGCCTGGCAACGGTGGAGCGACGCGTTCACCGACTACGTGCCGACCAACGCCGACCAGTACGGGCCGTTCCGGATCGGCCCGAGCTACCCGCTGACCCTGTTCCGGGTCCCGTCGCTCAGCGTCGCCGATCATGCGATGTTCGGCGACCTGATCGTGACGATCCCGTACCGTCCGGATCAGGGCGGCAGCCGGCCGGTCACCGCGAATCCCCTGCGGATCAAGGGAGAACTGGCCAGTCTGGAACGGATGGCGGCCGCCTGGCAGGAGGGTCGAGCGCTGCTGGCCGAGGCCGTCGCCGCCGCCCCGCCCCATCGCCGCACCGAGAGCGAGCGGATGGCCAACCTCGGCGCCTACATCGGGCACTGCGTGCGGACGACGATCAACGTCAAGCGGTGGTGGCTGGCCCGGTCCCGGCTGCTGGTCGAGGACGACCCGGACTGGGCCGACCAGCTGATCGACGAGCTGGCCGCGATCGGCGCCGCCGAGTTGATCAACGCCGAGCAGACGATTCCCTGCCTGGACGCCGATTCCCGCCTCGGTTGGGAGCCGTCGATGGACTATCTGGGCGACGCCGACCACGTCCGCTGGAAGCTGGCCCACCTGCGCCGCGTCCTGGAGCGTGAGCTGCCGGACTACCGCGCCTCGCTCCGGCTCCGGAGCCGATCATGATCAACGACGCCCACATCCACCTGTTCCGCACCGGGTACGGACTGGATACCGCGCCCGACGACGAGCTGCGCCACTACCTCGCGATCCGGGAGGCGGCCGGGATCGACCGGGCGGTCGTCGTCGGCTACGAGGGCCTGCCGCAGTTCCGCGGCAACAACGACTACGTGATCGCCGTCGCCCGGAAGCATCCGTGGATCGTGCCGCTGGCGTACCTCGACGTCACCGAGGCACCCGCCCCCGCGACCCTGGATCGCCTGTGTGAGCAGGGATTCGCCGGCTTCTCGCTCTACCTGGCCGGGGCCGAACCGGGCCTCGACGCCTGGCCGGCGAACAGCCTCGCGGCGCTGTCCGGAGCGCTGCTCAGCGTCAACGCCGACCCACCCTCGCTGGTCCGGTCCGAGCCGGTGCTGGCCGGCCTGACCCGGAGCACGATCATGATCAGCCACCTGGGCGGACCCGGCACCGCCATCGCCGGCGTCGGCGCGGCGGAGGCGGCCGGGCGCCTCGCTCCGGTGCTCCGGCTGGCCCGTCATGATCAGGTTCGGGTCAAGCTGTCCGGCCTGTACGCCATCGATCCGCAGTATCCGCACCGCGCTGCCGAGGGCGCGGTCGAAGCGCTGCTGGCCGGCACCGAGACCGGGAAGCTGCTCTGGGGTTCCGACTTCACGCCGGCCCTGCAGGCGGTCGACCCGGATCAGCTGACCCGGCTGCCGGACTGGCTCGGCCGCCGGCTCGGCGCCGCCCGGCCGGACGTCCTCGGCGGCAATCTCGCCGCCCTGCTCGCGCCGCGTTCGTAGCCAAGGAAGGGTTTCCACGATGATCATGCCCGACACCCCGCGGCTGTCCCGCCGCACCTTGATGTCAGGTCTCGGCGCGGGCGCGCTGGGCCTCGGCACCGCCGCCGTCGCCGGTTGCAGCCCGGGCGACACCGAACCCGAGCAGCCCAAGGGGCTGGACGGCGCCGAACGGAAGGAGCTCGGCGCGGAGCTGGACGGCCCGCTCTACCCGGACGGCTATGTCGGCCCGCGGGCCCGGGACCTGAAGCCGTTCGCCGACGGCTCCCGGACCTTCAAGATCGTCGTCTCCCAGGACGCCTCGGTGGTCGGCGACTGGAACAAGAACGCGTTCAGCGCCTGGATGGAGAAGACCACCGGCGTCAAGGTCGAGTACCAGGCCGTGCTGACCCAGAACACCGACGGCTCGGCCGACCTGACCAAGATCAACGCGATGCTGGCCTCCGGCGAGCTGCCCGACGCCTTCCTCGGGATCCCGTTCACGGCCGCCCAGATCTCCCTGTACGGCAGCCAGGGCGTCTTCGTGGCGCTGGACAAATACATCGAGACCCTGGCGCCGGCCATGCGGCAGGCCCGGCAGGACTACCCGGACCTCACCGCGAACCAGAAGTCCCTGGACGGCAAGATCTACCAGTTCAAGGCGCTCAGCGACTGCTACCACTGCAAGGTCAGCCCGGCCCGGGCCTGGATCAACCAGCGCTACCTGGAGCGGGTCGACGCGGAGATGCCGACGACGACCGAGGAACTGCGTCAGGTGCTGCGGCTGTTCAAGGACCGCGACCCGTCCGGCACCGGGGCGATGCTGCCGCTGGCCGCCGGTGTCAACGGTTCCCTCGACTCGTACTTCCTGAACGCCTTCCTCTACAACCCGGGCGGCCGGGCCACCGGCGGCTGGCTGCGGCTCAACGCCGACAAGGTCGAGTTCGTCGCGAACACCGACGCCTGGCGGGAGGGGATCCGGTTCCTGCACAGCCTGTACGACGACGGGACGCTGACCAAGGAATCGTTCACGATGACCAACGACGCCGTGCTCAAGGCCGGCAACCAGGGCCGGATCGGTTTCGCCCGCCGCTACTACCAGGGCGACTTCATCGATGTCGATCTTGAACCGGACTCGCCGTGGCGGGACTACGTGGCGGTGCCGCCGCTGAAGGGCCCGCAGGGCGTCCAGTACGCGGGCTGGGACTACACGCTGCTGACCGGGCCGCCGTTCGTGATCACCAGTTCCTGTGCCGCGCCCGACCTGCTGGTCCAGTGGGCCGACACCCAGCTGGACCTGACCGCCCAGTGCAACGCCTATGCCGGCGTCCAGGGCGACAACTGGGACTGGGCGAAGCAGGGCGACCCGGGGCTGAACGGCGAGCAGGCGGTCTGGCGGGCCAAGCAGTGGCCGGCGCCGGCCGGCCAGAGCTGGTCGCTGCGCCAGATCTACTACCTGTCCAGCGGTTTCCGCAACGGCCAGTACTCCAACCCGAAGAGCTCGGACTTCGAGAAGGAGCTCTACCAGGCGACCACGGCCTACGAGCCGTTCGCCGAGCCGCGCGACCAGTGGCTGCCGCCGTTGATCTTCGACGAGGCGCAGGCCGCCCAGCAGGCCGATCTGGCCCAGACCATCGACGGCCACGTCAAGCAGAGCCTGGCCGCCTTCGTCACGGCGGAGAACGACATCGACGACGACGCGGCCTGGCAGGCCTACCAGCGCACGTTCGAGGAGATGAACCTGCCCGGCTATCTCGAGCTCTACCAGCAGGCGTACGACAACCGCCCCCGCTGACTCTTCGACAGAGGACTTGATCATGCGCGAACTGCGCCGTGCCGTGCATCTGGACTTCCACACCATGCCCGGTATCGAGGACTTCGCCGCCGGCCTCGACCCGGCCGCCCTGGCCCAGACCCTCGCCGACGCCCGGGTCGACTACGTGAACGTGTTCGCGAAGTGCAACCTGGGCTTCGCCTACTACCCGACCAAGATCGGGATCCCCTATCCGGGACTGGAGGTCGACCTGCTCGGCCGGACCGTCGAGGAGTGCCGGCGGCGAGGGATCGGCGTCACGGCCTACTTCAACGTCGGACTTGATCATGAGATGGCGCGGCTGCACCGGGACTGGACGGTGGTCAACGCCGACGGCCAGGTGATCTACGGCGACCGTACCCAGAACTTCTTCCGCAACCTGTGCCTCAACACGCCCTACCGGGACTATCTGCTCGGCATGATCACCGAGGTCGTCCAGGCCTACCCGATCGACGGGATCTTCCTGGACTGCATGGTGATCCGGCCCTGTTCCGGCAACGAATGCGCCGAGGCGGTACGGGAGCGCGGCGGCGACCCGCTGGACCAGGCCGACCTGACCGCGTTCGCCGAGGAGGTCTGGCTCTCGTTCACCCGGGAGGTCAAGGAGCTGGTCGGCCCGGACCGCTTCTTCACGCCGAACGGGTTGCCCTGGGCGATCACCGACGACCTGCGCACGCACGGCGAGATCGAATGCCTGCCGTCCGGCAGCTGGGGCTACGACTACTTCCCGGCCCGGGTCGCCTACGCCCGCAACCTGGATCCGCAGGTGCTCTACATGACCGGCCGCTTCGTCGAGTCCTGGGGCGAGTTCGGCGGGCTCAAGGAGGAGGCGTCGCTGCGGAACGACTGCTGGGACGCGATCAGCAACGCCGCCCAGCCGTCGATCGGTGATCACACCCATCCGCGGGACGGGCTGGAGCCCGCCGTCTACGAGGTGGTCGGGCGGATCTACCGCGAGGTCGAGGCGCTCGAGCCGTGGACCCTCGGTGCCGTCGCGGTCGCCGACGTCGGGGTGCTCGTCGGTCCCGATCATGCGGTGACGGAGAGTCACGACGGCGCGGTACGGATGCTCGGCCAGCTGCACGTCACGTACGACCTGGTCGACGAGCGGCACGACCTGGAGCGGTACCGGGTGATCATCCTGCCCGATGATCTTCGACTGGACACCCGGTACGCCGAGCGGCTCGACCGCTATCTCGCCGCCGGCGGCAAGATCATCAGCACCGGGACGTCCGGCCTGCGAACGAGCGACGACGAGTTCGCGCTGGACGAGTGGCGGATGGGCAGTGAGGGCCTCGATCCGGCGACGATCGGCTACTACTCGCTGCCGGACGGTCGGCTGAGCCCGTACACGGAGGCGGGGGTGCTGCTCCGGTCCGACCCGGCCGCCGAGCGGCTGTCCGAGCACGTCGACGCCTATTTCCAGCGGACCTGGGACGGCTTCCACGGCTACTTCTACACGCCGCCGGACCGGCCCTCGGGACGTCCGGCCGCGGCCCGCTCCGGCCCGGTGATCCAGATCGCCTTCCGGGCTGTTCGCCAACTACCTCCGGGCCGCCGCACCGGCCCTGACCGAGCTGCTCTGGAGCTGTCTGGAGACCCTGCTCCCCGATCCCGTCCTGCGCACCGAGGGGATCCCGTCCAGTGCCCGGGTGACCCTGACCCGGCAGCCCGGCCGGCGCCTGCTGCACGTGAAGCTGACCCATCCCGAGCCGCGCGGCACGCTCAACGTCGTCGCCGACTACCCGACCGTCGTCGGTGCCCTCGTCTCGGTCCGGGCCGACCGGGCCGACCGGGTCGGCGCCGTCCGGCTGGCCCCGGGCGGCGAGCCGGTCCCGTACCGGCTTGAGGACGGGCGGGTGATCATCGAGCTGCCGCGGATCGACGGCTACCAGCTGATCGTGCTGGACGACTGATCACCGTCAGTCGAGGTGCAGGTAGCGCAGCTGCCAGTTGCCCTCGATGATCTTGAGCAGCAGGGTCAGGTGCCGGCCGCCGGCGCCGGCGGAACAGAGAGCCTCCCAGCGGCCCGTACCGACCTCCCACTCCGGCCCGGCGGGCAGCAACGGGTCGCCGGCCAGCAGGGCTGCGACGACGGCCGCCCGCCCGCGGTGCGCGGTGCCGGACCGCCACAGGACCGCGTCGCGGTCGACCAACCCGCCCAGGCCGTCCGGTGACGGCTCGACCAGGGCGGCCCGGTAGGCGTCCAGGAAGGTGTCCAGCTCCCGCGCGGTCTCCTGCCGGGCGTCGATCGTGATCGGCTCGCCGGCCGCGATCGGCCGCAGCGCGACGTTGCGGGACGTCTCGAAGTCCTGAACGCAGGTCGGGTCGTCGGCGTGGTTCACGAACCGGGCCGGCTCCGGGTAGAGATACCGCCGCCCGCCGTAGCTGTGCACGAAGAGGTCGTCGCCCGGCGGCAACGCCAGATACTCGCTCTCGTCGATCGCCCGGAGCTCGAAGTCCAGCACCACCTCACCGGCCGCGAAGTCCCGCGCCGCGTACACGCCGGTCCCGGCCAGTGACCCAGACCCGAGCCTCACGTCGTCCACCGGGGCGAGGCTACGCCCTCGGGTCGCCTAACGTTCAGGTGTGGCAGAGATCAACGGATCCGGGACCGATGCCGATCGACGGCTGCTGGCGGCGGCCCAGGCGCGGCTGCCCGCCATGATCGCCGACCTGGAGGCGCTGGTGCGCTGCGAGTCGCCGACGTCCGACCCGGACCGGTTGCGGGACAGCGCCGACCTGGTGGACCGCATCGGGACCCGGCTGCTGGGCCGGCCGGCGGAGCGGATCGTCGTGGACGGCTTTCCGCACCTGCGGTGGCGGCTCGGCTCGGGCGGCCGGCCCGCGCTGCTGCTCGGGCACCACGACACCGTGTGGCCGGTCGGCACCCTGGCCCGGTTGCCCTGGCGGGTCGAGGCCGGGCCCGACGGCCGGGTGGCCCGCGGACCGGGCTGCTTCGACATGAAGGCCGGCCTGGTCCAGCTGTTCCACGCGGTGGCGCTGTTGCCGGAGCCGGCGCCGGTGACGATCATGATCACCGCCGACGAGGAGACCGGGTCCGCCACCTCACGGCCGCTGATCGAGGCGGCGGCCCGGGACGCGGTCGCGGCCTTCGTCCTGGAGGCCGCCGGACCGGGCGGGGCGGTGAAGACCGCGCGGCGCGGGGTCTCCAACTACCGGGTCGAGGTCGCCGGCCGGGCCGCACACGCCGGGCTGGAGCCGGAGCGCGGGGTCAACGCCGGCGTCGAACTGGCCCGGCAGCTGCTGCGGATCGTCGAGTTCGCCGAGCCGAGCGCCTCGGTCACGCCGACCGTGCTGTCGGCCGGGACCACCACGAACACCGTGCCCGCGGGCGCCGAGCTGATGGTCGACGTCCGGGCCGACGACGCCGCCGCCCAGCAACGCATCCACGAACGGTTCGCCGCGCTGACGCCGGTCCACCCCGGCGCCACGGTACGGGTGCACGGCGGGATCAGCCGGCCGCCGCTGGCCCGGACGATGGCGGCCGGGTGGTACGACACCGCACGCGAACTCGCCGGCCGACTGGGGCTGCCGCCGCTGGCCGAGGTCGCCGTCGGCGGCGGGTCGGACGGGAACTTCACGGCCGCCGTGGGCACACCGACCCTGGACGGGCTCGGCGCGGTCGGCGGCGGCGCGCATGCCGACGACGAGCACGTCCTGCTCGATCAGCTGGCGCCGCGGACGGCCCTGCTGGCCGGCCTGATCCTGGCCGCCGGCCGGCCGGCTCAGTCGGCGTCGTAGAGGCCGTCGAGCAGGCTGGAGTACTTGCGCTCGACCGCCTTCCGGCGGACCTTCAGGCTCGGCGTCACCTCGCCGGACTCGACGCTCAGCTCGCCGGGCAGGATGGCGAACCGCTTGATCGTCTCCCAACGTTCCAGCGAGCGGTTGGCGTCCTCGACGTAGCCGTCGATCAGCTGCCGGACCGCCGGCTGCTCGACCAGGGTGGCCAGGTCGGTGAACTCGACCTCGTTCTCCTTGGCCCAGGTGGTGATCGCGTCCGGGTCGAGGGTGATCAGCGCACTGATGTACTTGCGGCCGTCGCCGTGCACGACGATCTGGCTGATGTACGGGCAGGCCGCGACCAGGATGCCCTCCACCTTCTGCGGCGCCACGTACTTGCCGCCGGAGGTCTTGATCAAATCCTTCTTGCGGTCGGTGATCCGCAGGTAGCCGTGATCATCCAGTTCGCCAAGATCGCCGGTCGCGAACCAGCCGTCCTCGCTGAGCACCTCGGCGGTCGCCTGGGGCTGGTTGTGGTAGCCGGACATGACGCCCGGTCCCTTGATCAGGATCTCGCCGTCCTCGGCGATCTTGACCTCGGTGCCGGGCACCGGCGGGCCGACCGTGCCGAGCCGCGGAGCCCTGCGGTGGTTGACGAACGTGGCGGCGCTGGTCTCGGTCAGCCCGTACCCCTCCAAGATCAACAGACCGGCCGCGTAGAACCACTCCTGCACCTCGCGGCTGAGCGCCGCGGACCCGGACACGAAGAACCTGATCCGGCCACCCATCCGCGCCTTCAGCTTGCTGAACACGAGCTTGTCGGCCAGCTTGTACTGCAACGCGAGCAGCCCGGTCGGCTCCCGGCCCTCGAGCCGGATCGGGATCGTCTTGCGGCCGACGGCGAAGGCCCAGTTGAAGATCTTGCCGCGCAGGCCGTGCGAGGCACCCATCATGACCCGGGCCCGGACCTTCTCGAAGATCCGCGGCGCGCCGGCCATCATGGTCGGCTGCACGACGCCCAGGTTGTCGACGATCTTGTCGATCGCCCCTTCGACCGCGGTGGCGAACCCGATCCGGAGCTGGATCGTGATCAGCGCCTTGCCGAACACGTGCGACAGCGGCAGCCAGAGGTACTGAAGATCGTCGGCGTGGATCAGGTCGTAGGCCTCGATCGACACGCCCTCGTACGTCCAGCAGTCCTGGGTCAGCCGGACCCCCTTCGGCCGGCCGGTGGTGCCCGAGGTGTAGATCAACGTGGCCAGGTGCTCCGGCCGGATGCCGCCGATCGTGTGGTCGATCGACTCCGGGTGCTCGGCCAGGAACTCCCGGCCGCGCCGCTCCAGCTCGGCCCAGGTGATCACCAGTTCGTCGTCCAACTCGCCGTCGATCAACACGATCGCGATCACCTGGGACAGCTCGGCCCGGTGGTCCAGCACCTTGCGGGCCTGCTCCGGGTTCTCGGCGAAGATCACCCGCGACGCCGAGTCGGACAGGATGTAGGCCACGTCCGCGTGCTGGGTGGTCGGATAGACCGTGGTCGTCGCCGCACCGGCGCACATCACGCCGAGGTCGGCCAGGATCCACTCCATCCGGGTCCCCGACGCGATCGCGACCCGGTCCTCCGGCTCGATGCCGACCGCCAGCAGTCCGGCGGCGATGACGTACGCGCGGTCCTTGGTCTCCCGCCAGGTCAACGAGACCCAGCGATCGCCCTCCAGATACCGGTACGCCTCCTGGGTTCCCGACTTCTCGACCCGCTCCAACAGCATCGCGCCAACCGACGCCGGCCGGGTCAGCTCTGCACCCGTGGTCTCCGCCACTCTCTCCACCTCATCTGCTCGGTCTATGCAGAGGGTAGCCAAAGATCGCCGGCCGGACCGGGGTTGGATCCGACTCGTTACCTCAACGGAGCGTCCGGAAGGCCGCCATCATCATCATGTCCTCGTGCTCCAGATTGTGGCAGTGCAGCACGAAACGCCCGGCGTGATCGGTGAACCTGACCGCCACTTCGACCGTCTCCCAGGGCCGCAGGTCGACGGTGTCCTTCCAGCCGGCGTCGAACCGGCCCTGCTCCCGGTTTCCCCGCCGGATCACCTGGAACGGGTCCAGGTGGACGTGCACCGGATGGTGCAGATCGGAGTAGAACCGCCAGATCTCGACCTCGCCCAGCCGCGGCTCCGCGTCCATCCGTCCCGGGTCGAAGTCCAGGCCGTTGATCCGCCAGTGCGCCCGGCCCTCGTTCCGCTCCCGGATGAACCGCCACTCCCGGACCGGCGCGTCCGGGCCCGGCCGGAGGGGTTCGATCGTGCTCAGCTTGGCCGGGATCGCCGAATCGTCGGCGGCCTTGCGGACCACCCGGAACCGCAGCACCGCGTCGGTGCTGCCGACACCCAGCTTGTTGATCATGGTCACCTCGGTGCCGACCGGGTAGGCCGCGAAGTCGATCACCACGTCGAACCGTTCCGCCGGCGCGGCCACGATCTCGTTGTGCTCGACCGGAGCGGCCAGCAGGCCGCCGTCGCTGCCCACCTGGACGAACGCCGGCCCGCTCGGCGGTGGTGGGTCCAGGGCGAACTCGTAGCGGCGGGCGTTGCTCGCGTTGACGATCCGGAACCGGTAGCGCACCGCGTCCACCTCGAGCACCGGCCAGGGCACCCCGTTGACCAGGACCACGTCGCCGAGCACGCCCGGCGAGTAGTCCTCGATCACGCCGGGAATCGAAGCCAGGTTGGGATCCAGCGAGGGGTACGCGAGCGAGCCGTCGGCCGCGAACGACCGGTCCATCACCAGCAACGGCAGGTCCCGGTCCCCGCCCGGCAGCGGCAGCGCCTCCTCCTCGTCGTCGGTGATCAGATGCAGCCCGGCCAGGCCGCGCCAGACCTGCGGCCCGGTGAAGTCCATCCGGTGATCGTGGTACCAGAGCGTCGCGGCCCGTTGATCATGGGGATACTCGTAGTCGCGGACGCCGCGGGTGATCTCCCCGTCGGCCGTGTGGGACTGGTGGCCGTGCCCGTACGAACCCGAGGCCGGCAGCACCAGGTCGACCGGGTAGCCGTCGCTGGCCGCCGGGGTGTGCCCGCCGTGCAGGTGGGTCACCGTCGGCACGGTGAGCTCGTTGCGGTGTCGGACGATCACCCGTTCGCCGCGGCGCGCCTTGATCGTCGGGCCGGGCAGCAGGCCGTCGTAGCCCATGATCTCGGTGCGCAGTCCCGGCAGCAGTTCGACGGTGGCGGCCCGCTGGGTGATCTCGTACCGGGTGGCACCGTCGGCCTTGCCGGTGGGTCGTTTGACCGGCGGTACGGCGAACGGGCGGCTGAACCGGTCCGGCAGCGGCGCCGCGCTGGGCAGCAGCCGGGCCGTCTGCTCCGGTGCCTCGCCGGAGGCACAGCCGGCCAGCACGGTCGCGCCGGCAACGCCCAGTCCGAGGCCGCCGACCAGCAGCGTGCGCCGGCTGACGACCCTCCGGTTCCTGATCATGAGGCGGTCGCCGTCCGCGCGGCCCGGCGGCCTCGGTCGCGGCCGGCCGAGGGCAGGAACACGGCGATCGCGAGCAGCACCGCGAGGGTGACCAGGCCGACGCCCAGCGGCACGTGGATGCCGAGCAGGCGGGCGTACCCCATGCCGACCTGGAAACCCTCGACGAAGAACAGCGGCACCGTCGTGATCAGGATCCAGACCCGGCCGCCGGCGATCGCGTACAGCAGGGCGACGATGGCGAGCAGGAAGGCGGCCACCGAGAGCAGGTGGCCGAAGACCGAGTGCATCTCGAGCATGCCGAAGGAGCCGCTGAGGTACTGGCCGATCGTGATCGGCTGCATGATCGCGAAGAACACGTGCAGCACGGCGACGAGGCGGAGCAGGACGAGGGTGACGACGAAGAACGCCCGGCGTTTCGGGCGGGGCGCCGTCGGTGGCGCCTGCGGAGACGTGGATGCGGACACGCCCCGACCCTATAAGTAGGCTCTCTACACATCCATGGGTGATCACCCCGAATCCGGCACCCCGCTCCCCCGCGACCTCCCGGGTCAGATTCGGCCCAAAGTGTCGGCGCCGCTCGGTAGCGTGACGTCATGCCGACCGCCAGCACGCTCAGCAAGACCGCCGCCCGCCGGATCTGGATGCGGGCGCAGCGACTCGACACCAGGGCACCGTTCGGCGCCGGGCCCGAGGCGACCCGCGCGGCCGTCGAGCACCTGGGCTACGTGCAGATCGACACGATCCACGTGATCGAGCGCTGCCATCACCACATCCTCTGGAGCCGGATCCCGGAGTACCGGCGGGCCGACCTGCACCGCGCCCAGACGATCGACAAGTCCGTCTTCGAGTTCTGGACCCACGCGCTCGCCTACGTGCCGACGCGGGACTTCCGGTTCTCCGTCCCCGCGATGCTGCGGGACCGGCGCCATCCCGCCCAGCAGTGGTTCGGCACCGTGACGGAGGACGACGTGCGCCGGGTGCTGCGGCTGATCAAGAACGAGGGGGCGCTGACGATCCGTGACATCAAGGACGACGTGCTGGTCGAGAAGACGCACGCCTGGGCCAGCCGGAAGCCGTCGAAGTCCGCGCTCCAGGTGGCGTTCTCCCGCGGCCAGGTGACGGTCAGCGAGCGGATCGGCATGGTGAAGACGTACGAACTCCTGGGCCGGCACTTCGGCTGGGACAAGCTGCCCCGGCCGGCCACCGAGCGGCAGCAGCACGCGCATCGACTGGACCGCGCGCTGACCGCCCAGGGCGTCGTGAGCATCGACTCGACCTGCCACCTGCAGCGGCCGCCGGTGAAGGCGGCGGTGCAGGCCGAGATCGACACGCGGGTCAAACGCGGCCGGCTGGTGCCGGTGATCATCGACGGCGCCGAGAAGGTGCCGCACTGGGCCGAGCCGGCAACCCTGGACGCAACGCCGGACCTTGATCAAGAGCTGGTGCACGTGCTGTCACCGTTCGACCCGTTGATCATTCTGCGCAAGCGACTCGCCCGGTTCTTCGACTACGAGCACGTCTTCGAGGCGTACGTGCCGAAGGCGAAGCGGCGGTACGGCTACTTCGCCCTGCCCGTGCTGGTCGGCGACGAGGTCGTCGCGGTGATCGACCTCAAGACCGACCGCGACCGGGGCACGCTGCTGGTGCAGCAGTGGACCTGGGTGGGCCGGGGCGCCGAGCGCCGGCACCGGGCCTCGATCGAGGCCGAGCTGGAGCGGTTCGAGAGGTTCCAGTTGGCTTCCTGATCATGAGGGCAGTGGGTCGACGGCGCCGAGCCCGGCGGCGCCGCGCACCGACGCGTCGATCAGCCGGGCCACCGGTCCGGAGCCGTCACGGCCCAGGTGCCGCAGGGCGGCCGCCAGGGAGTGGCAGTCGAACAGGGCCGAGTGCTCGCCGCCCGCGACGCCGGGCCGCGGCAGCCCGAGGACGGACCAGAGCCGGCCGACGTTCGCGGTCGCGGTGGCCGGCGCGAGGGAGTTGATCAACGGACGAAGGTTGAGGAAACCGGCGCCCAGGAAGCCGTTAGCCACCTGCTCGCCGCGGTCCCGTGCCCAGCCGACGTTCTCGCCGAGGACGACCATGTCGTTGCCGTACGAGACGACGATCTGATGCCGGCAGAAGCCGAGGAACGCGCCGAGCGCCTCCGCGGGCGGCCGGCCGTCCCGGTCGACCGCGGCCTGCTCGATCCCGGTCAGTTCGCTCACGTACGGCGACAACACGGGATTCCGGACCGGCCGGACCAGGGCCTCGAACCGGTCGACGACCTCGTACGTCTCCGCCGCCAGTCGGAGCGCCGCGATCTGGATGATCTCCCGGAGCTGACCCGGCGCCGACCAGTCCGCGGCATTGGCGCCCGGCCAGGAGGTGAACTCGAGATCGAACACGACAAAGGTCTCCACCGCCGGCCTTCCTGTTGCCCTCGCTGCCGAGGTGCATCCTGCCAGCCCCCGTAGAGTTGCCGGCATGGCGAGCGATCGGGTCAAGGGCCACCTGGACGGGCTCTTGCTTGCGGTGATCGAACAGGGACCGCTGCACGGGTACGCCGTGATCGAGGCACTGCAGGTGCGTTCGGGCGGCTCGTTGGCGCTGCCGACCGGAACCGTCTACCCGGCGCTGCGGCGACTCGAGGAGGCCGGCTGGATCAGCGGCCGCTGGTCCACCGTGGACGGCCGGCGGCGGCGGACCTACCGGCTGACGAACGCCGGGCAGAAGGCCCTGGCCGCCGAGCGGGACGAATGGTCGGCGTTCGCCGGCGCCGTCGGGCGGGTGCTGGGAGAAGTGCGATGAGGCTCGGCGTGCCGCGGCGGGATCCGATCGCGGAGGCGGTCGGGGAACTGGCCCACCGGCTGCCGCCGCCGTTGCGTCCGGCCGGGCTGCTGCGCGAGGTACGGGACGGCCTGACGGACGCGGCCGACGCGTACCGCCGGGCGGGTTGCGGAGGTCTTGAGGCGGCCCGGCGCGCGGTGGCCGACTTCGGCCCGATCGACTGCGTCGCCGCGGAGGCCGCCAACGCGGCCCTGGCCAGGCTCTGCCGGCTCACCGCCGGCCTGATCATCATCGGCTATCTGGTGACGATCACCGGCTGGTTCGCGCTGGGCCTCGCCGGTCCGGCCGCGGGGGCCTGGGCGACGCACGGTCCGGGCGTGATCACGTACTGGTTCGGGAGTCTGGCCTTCGGCGCGGTCATCGGCGGCCTGCTCACCGTACTGCGGCTTCGAACTGAGGCCCGGCGGCAGCGGAATGCCGCCACCTCGGCGCGGGTCGTCATCGGCATCGCGCTCGGCACCAGTGCGCTCACCCTGGTGTCGTCCTACCTGGTGTCGCCCTGGAAGTTCGACCTGTTCCCGGTGACCGAATGGTCGCCGCACGACGTGGTCGAGGTGGTCTCCGGCAGTGTGCAGGTGATCATCCTCGCCGCGACGGCGCGCTGCGTCCTCAGCCTGCTTGCGGCCCGCCACCTCGGGACGGGCCGCCAGGCGTTCGAGGAGACGGTCAGGACTTGACGGCTTCGAGGGTGATCGAGATGTCGACCTTGTCGCCGATCAGCAGCCGGTCGCCCTCGAGCGGGACGTTGAAGTCGACCTTGTAGTCGGCCCGGCTGATCGTGACGCTGGCCTCCGCGCCGAGCCGGACGGCCCCGAAGGCGTCGCCGGCAACCCCGAGGAACTCGGCGGCCAGCTCGACGGACTTGGTCACGCCGTTGATGGTCAGGTCGCCCGCGATCGTGTAGCCGTCGCCGTTCGCCGTGATCGCCGTGCTGGCGAAGGTGATCTCCTGGCCGGACTCGGCCTCGAAGAAGTCGGTCGACTTGAGGTGCCCGTCGCGCTGGCTGTTGTTGGTCGAGATCGACGGAACCTTGATCGCGACGTTCACCGAGGACTCGGTGGGATCGTCGGACTTGGTGATGATCTCGCCACTGAAGTCCGCGAACGTGCCGCGGACCTTCGACATCAGGTGCCGGACCGAAAAGCCGACCTCGGAGTGGGAGGTGTCGATCGCCCAGGTTCCCGCGGTCAGGGCTTCGGCCTGAATGTCGTGGCTCATGGTCATGTACTCCTCAGAGAGATTGGTTGAGGTTTCAACGACTTCAGGATAGGTCAAGGAAGTTGAATGGTCAACTTCTTGGGGTTACCGTGGAGTGACGAAGGGAAGGGGGTTCGGTGACCCACGACGGCAAGGATTCGGTCTGGCTGACCGAGGAGCAGCAGCGAGTCTGGCGGGCGTACCTTCTCGGCAGCGCACGGCTCAACGAACTGCTCGACGCGGGACTGCGGCGCTTCGGCGTCGACCTCGCGGAGTACGAGATCCTGGTGGTCCTCGCCGAGTCCGAGGGCCACCGGCTGCGGATGTCCGAGCTGGCCCGGGCCGTGCACCAGTCCCGGTCCAGGCTGACGCACACCATCACCCGGATGGCGCGGGCCGGTCTGGTCCGCCGAGCCACCTGCCCGAGCGACCGGCGCGGCGTCTGGGCCGAACTCTCCGACGAGGGCCGGACGCTGCTCCGCGAGGCCGCGCCCGATCACGTACGCGCCGTACGGGAGAACTTCGTCGAGGCCGTCCGCCCCGACGACTACACCGCCCTCGGTCGCGCCTTCGCCTCGGTCGCGGACACCATCGGCACCTCCTGACCCACGACGATCACCGCTAGGAGGGTGGTGGCGAACGGCGGTGGTGGCGAGCGGCGTTCAGGTGCGTACTGGACACGGCGGAGGAGAGAGGCGTAGCGGTGTTCTACGTCGACCGACGACAACGCAGTCCAGTGCGTGCCTGGGCGTCGCTCGCTGCCGCCACCGTTCGCCACCACCCTCCTAGGGTCGAGCACGGATTCCATGATCAGGTGCTGATCGCTGTTCCATGATCGCCGCGCGTTCCCTCGACCGCGTTTCGTTGCAGCTCGTCTAAAGAATCGGCCGACGACCGGCTCGGAGTGGCAGAGTTGTGCCGTGTCGTCATCCACCGAGTCGGCGAGCGCCAGCGGCAACCAGTCACTGGCGCGCGGCTTGCAGATGCTGCGGCTCCTTGCCGAAAACGGACCGCTGACCGCGACCGAGCTCGCCTCGCGGCTGGGCATCCACCAGAGTTCGGCCTCGAGAAGCCTGGCCGTGTTGATCTCGACCGGGTACGTCCGCAAGGGCGCGCAGGGCCGGTTCGAGTGCTCGTTCGGGGTCCTCGGGCTGGCGGACGCGCTCGCCTGGCAGCCCTTCCTGGCTCAGCTCGAGACCGCGGTACGGGCCAGCATCCGCAACAACGACTACCCCGACATCACGATTACGTTCAGCATGCTCTGGGAGCACGACGTACTGCACCTGTTGCGATCCCGCTGGGGCCGGGTGCACTCGCTGTGGAACGGCGGCTACCCGCTCAACGTGTCGGCGCCCGGATTGCGGCTGCTCCTCGAACTGCCCGAGGAATCGGCCCTGGCCATCCTGGATCGATCCCGGGATCGGCTCGGCTGGGGCGGGCGCCCCGAGGTGGTTCCGGAGACCGCCGCCGGCACCCTCGCGCTGGCCCGCGAACTGCTCGTCGACGAGGTCCTGCTCCTCGATGGTTGGCTGCGACCCCAGCACGCGACCGGCGCGATCATGGTCCGGACGCCCGAACCGAGCCCGGTCGCGCTGGCGATCGTGGACGAGGCCGGACACCTGGGCGCCACCGCCCACACCCTGCTGCTGCACCGGGTCCGCCGAGACCTCGAAGCCGAACTCAACTGACCCGACCGGACTGAGCCCCGACCCCTCGGCCGCCCCGGCCGCCCACGCCGCTCACCCTCCCGATCAGCTCCCTCGCCGAGTGGACGCCTTGACCGGCGGAAACGGCGAAACCGAGGTCAACGCGTCCACTCGGCGAAGATCTAGGACGGGCGGAGGGGCAGCGTCCGAATCCGCGCCTTCGGTCGGGCTGCGCCCGAACCCTGCGGACCGTTCCCGTGCCAACGCGCAGGCGACACCCCGCAGCCGCGGCCGCGGCCGCGGCCAGACCACCCCACCAACCGGAACCTGCCGACCGCCCTGCAGTCACCAAAGACGCCGCCCCGTGCCCGCCCTGCCGAACCCAGCCCGAACCCGGCGGGATGCGATAGAGGCAGGACCCGTCCCAGCGCAGCGCCCGGGACCGCGGGCCCGGCCGGGTGATCGCGCCGCCGATCCAGACCGGGATCCGGGGCCGCTGCACCGGCGGGGGCCGGAGCGCCGGGCCGTCGGCACCGACCGACCAGAGCCGGTCGATCTGGTCCAGCCCGCGGTCCAGCTGCTGCGCGCGTTGGGCGGCAGCGGACTCCGGAGACATCGCCCGGGTCCCGCCCTACTGCAAACACCGCTGACACCACCGGCCACAGCGCCCTGAGCCTGTCGAAGGGCCGAGCCGTTCCCGCCCGCCCTCGCGGCACGGTCGGAGCGCGCTGCAGTCTGGTGCTCCACCAGGTGTCCCGGTCGGCGGGCGGCGAGCGAGGCCGGGCGGGCGCTCACTACCATCGACGGGTGAGTACGCGGACCGAGCAGGTGGCGGCGAACCTCGAACTGGCCGAGCAGTTCCGGCGCAACGGGATCGCCGAGATCTTCGACGACAGTTCCCTGGCCCGGGCGCTCTACTCCTCCGACGCCTCCCTGTACCGCGTCGTCCCGCGTGCCGTGGCCCGGCCCCGCACGATCGACGAGGCGGTGGCGGCGATCGGGGCCGCCCGCGCCGCCGGGGTTCCGATCACCACCCGCGGCGCCGGCACCTCGTGTGCCGGCAACGCCGTCGGTCCCGGGCTGATCCTCGACACCGCGCGGCACCTGAACCGGATCGAGGCCGTCGATCCCGAGGCGCGCACCGCGACCGTGGAGCCGGGGGTCGTCCAGGCCTCGCTGCAGGCGGCGGCCGCGCCGTTCGGGCTGCGGTTCGGGCCGGACCCGTCCACCCACACCCGCTGCACGATCGGCGGCATGATCGGCAACAACGCCTGCGGCCCGCGCGCCCTCGGGTACGGCAAGACGGCCGACAACGTGATCGCCCTGGACGTGATCACCGGTTCCGGCGAACGGCTGCGGCTCGGCCCGGACGGCTCCCCCGCATCGTCGCCCACCCTGACCGCGCTGAACCGGCTGGTCGGTGATCAACTCGGCACCATCCGGACCGAGTTCGGCCGGTTCGGCCGGCAGGTCTCCGGCTACAGCCTGGAGCATCTGCTGCCCGAGCGGCACTTCGACGTGCCGCGGTTCCTGGCCGGGACCGAGGGCACGCTGGCGGTCATCCTCGGCGCGACGGTACGGCTGGTGGCCGACGCCCCGTACAAGATCATGATCGCGCTCGGCTATCCGAGCATGGCCGACGCCGCCGACGCGACGCCGTTGATCTTGGAACACCGGCCGACCGCCTGCGAGGGGCTGGACCGGCGGATCGTCGACGTGGTCCGCCGGGCCAAGGGCGACGCCGCCGTGCCGCCGCTGCCCCGGGGCGACGGCTGGATGCTGATCGAGCTGGTCGGCGACGACCCTGCCGAGTTGCGGGCCCGGGCGGACGCGGCGCTGGCCGGAGCCGGTGCGCTGGACGGGTTCGTCGTGGACGACCCGGCGCGCGCGCTCACGCTCTGGAAGATCCGCGAGGACGGCGCCGGGCTGGCCGGGGTCAGCCTGAGCCGGCCGGCGTATCCCGGCTGGGAGGACGCCGCGGTGCCGCCGGAACGTCTCGGCAGCTATCTGCGCGACTTCGACGCGCTGCTGCGCGATCATCGTCTGGATGGCCTGCCGTACGGGCACTTCGGCGACGGCTGCGTGCACGTCCGGATCGACTTCCCGCTGACCGATCCCGGCGGCGCGGCGACCTACCGCTCCTTCGTCGAGGCCGCGGCCGAGCTGGTGGCCGGCTACGGCGGCTCGATGTCCGGCGAGCACGGCGACGGGCGGGCCCGGTCGGCGCTGCTGCCCGCGATGTACTCGGCGCAGGCGATCGACCTGTTCGGGAAGGTGAAGTCGATCTTCGACCCGGACGACCGGCTCAATCCCGGCGTCCTGGTGGATCCGCGGCCGGTCGACGCCGATGTCCGGAGCGCGGCCATCGTCGGCCGGGTCGATCACTTCGCCGAGGCCGTACACCACTGCTCCGGGGTCGGGAAGTGCCTCGCCAACGGCACGCCGGGGCTGGGTGTGATGTGCCCGTCCTACCAGGCGACCCGGGACGAGAAGGACTCCACCCGCGGCCGGGCCCGGGTGCTCCAGGAGATGATCAACGGCAGCCTGGTGGACCAGGGCTGGCGCTCGCCCGAGGTGCACGAGGCCCTCGACCTTTGCCTTTCCTGCAAGGGATGTGCGCGGGACTGCCCGACCGGGATCGACATGGCGACCTACAAGGCGCAGGTGCTCGATCACAGCTACCGCGGCCGGCTCCGGCCGCGCAGCCACTACACGCTCGGCTGGCTGCCCCGCTGGGGCCGGTTGATCACCAAGCTCGGCGCGCTGGCCGGAGTGATCAACACCGGGATGGGCCTGCCCGGCATCCGGTCGGTGATCAAGTGGAGCGCAGGGGTCGATCAGCGCCGGCAGCTGCCGCGCTTCGCCGGCCGGCCGGCCCGGAAGCGGGTCCGCAGCCGCACCGGCGGTGCCGGGCGGCCGGTGATCGTCTGGGTCGACTCGTTCTCCGACTGCTTCACCGGCGACGGTGCCAGTGCGGTGGTGGAGGTGCTCAAGGACGCCGGCTACGCGCCGCGGCTGCTGGAGCGCAACGCCTGCTGCGGCCTGACCTGGATCAGCACCGGCCAGCTGGACGGCGCCCGGCGGCAACTGCGCCAGGCGCTGGACGTGCTGCATCCCGAGATCGCCGCCGGCGTACCGGTGGTCGGCGTCGAACCCTCCTGCCTCGCCGTCTGGCGCAGCGATGCGGGCGAATTGCTGCCGGACGACCCGCGGGTCCCCGAGGTCGCCGCCGGCGTGCTCACGCTCGCCGAACTGCTGGAGCGGACCGAGGGCTGGACCCCGCCTGACCTGACCGGGGTCGAACTGGTCGTCCAGCCGCACTGCCACCACGCGTCGATCATCGGCTGGCAGACCGACGCGGCGCTGCTGGCCTCGACCGGAGCGACGGTGACCACGGTCGGCGGCTGCTGCGGCCTGGCCGGCAACTTCGGCGTCGAGAAGGGCCACTACGAGGTGTCGGTCGCGGTCGCCGAGCACGACCTGCTGCCCGCCG
The DNA here is from genome assembly GCF_042666975.1 of Microlunatus sp. GCM10028923. Lineage (NCBI taxonomy): Bacteria > Bacillati > Actinomycetota > Actinomycetes > Propionibacteriales > Propionibacteriaceae > Microlunatus > Microlunatus sp. GCM10028923. Next base: position 53,987 of record NZ_JBHTFF010000007.1, read on the forward strand.
TCGCCGCGCACCCGGACGCCCTGGTGCTGGCCGACGGGTTCTCCTGCCGGACTCAGCTCGCCGAGCTCGCCGACAAGCCGGCGATCACGCTGGCCGAGCTGCTGGCCCGGGCGCCGCGCCCGGCCGCCCGCCCACCGGCTCCCCCGTCGGTCGGTCCCGCCGTCCGGCGTCAGCTGCCGCTGATCGGCTCACCCGAGCCCCGCAACGACGACGTTCGGAGACGACCATGATCATCCAGGGTGCCGTGCTGGACCGGATCGGCGCCGAGCGGCCCTACCGCGAGTCGGCACCGCTCAAGATCATCGACCTGGAGCTGGACCCGCCCGGGCCGGGCGAGGTGCTGGTCCGGATCGAGACCGCCGGCCTGTGCCATTCGGACCTGTCGGTGGTCGACGGCAACCGGCCGCGGCCCACGCCGATGCTGCTCGGGCACGAGGCCGCCGGCCGGGTGGTCGAGACCGGGCCGGGCGTTGATGATCTTGAGCCCGGACAGCGCGTGGTGATGGCCTTCCTGCCCCGCTGCGGCGAGTGCGCCGGCTGCAGCACCGACGGCCGGCTGCCCTGCTCGGTCGGCTCGGCCGCCAACAACGACGGTACGTTGCTCGGCGGCGAACGTCGGCTGCACGGCCCGGAGGGCCCGGTGCACCACCACCTGGGCGTCTCCGGCTTCGCCACCCACGCCGTGATCAACCGGCGCTCGATGGTGCCGGTCGAGGAGGACGTGCCGCCGGACGTCGCGGCCGTACTCGGCTGCGCGATGCTAACCGGCGGCGGCGCCGTGATCAACGCCGGGCACCCGTCGGCCGGCGACACGGTGGTCGTGGTCGGACTCGGCGGCGTCGGCATGGCGGCGTTGATCACCGCGCGATCACTCGGGCTCGGCCGGGTGATCGGCGTCGATGCCGTACCGGAGAAGCTGGACTACGCAACCCGGCTCGGCGCGGACGCGGTCTACCGGCCGGACGAGGCCCTGGCCGCCGGGCTCAAGGCGCCGGTGGTGATCGAGGCCGCCGGCAACGCCCGCGCCTTCGAGACCGCCGTCGCGCTGACCGGGATCGGCGGGACGACGGTGACCGTCGGGCTGCCCGCCCCGACCGCCCAGGCCACGATCTCGCCGCTCGGCCTGACCGCCGAGGCGCGGACGATCACCGGAAGCTACCTCGGCTCCGCCGTACCCGCGCGGGACATCCCGCGCTACGCCCAGCTCTGGCGGGACGGCCGGCTCCCGGTCGAGGCCCTGATCTCGTCCCGGATCGCCCTCTCCGAGATCAACCACGCCCTGGACGAGCTCGCCGACGGGCATGCGATCCGCCAGGTGATCATGTTCGACTGAGGCTCCTCGTGCCCTGAGCCTGTCGAAGGGCCAAGGCAGATCGTGGCTTAGCCCTTCGACAAGCTCAGGGAACGTTGTGGCCTGGCCTGGCCCTTCGACAAGCTCAGGGAACGTTGTGGCCCACGTCGCCCGGGGTCGCTTCGTGGCCGAGCCGACCGATGGTGCGTTCGTCCTGCTTCATCCGGGCCTCGAAGACGTGCCGGCGGCCGCCGAGGAGCTGGTCGCGGGCCTCGCGTTCGAGCGAGCGGAAGAGCGACCAGTAGTTGTCGTCGTACTCCTCGACGATCTGGAACGTCCAGCGGCCGGGCAGCACGTTGCGGCCGAGCAGCTCGGTCTCGATCCGGTCGGCCAGCTCGGTGTGCCCGGCCTCGCGCAACGAGGTCAGGGCCTCACCGAGCTTGATGTCGGCCGAGCCGGTCAGCTGGTGGAACGCGTACAGGTGGCCCCGGGCGCGTTCGCAGGTCTCCAGCGCCTCGGTGATCTTGCCGACTGCCTCGACGGTGCGGTCGTCCACCCCCGGCGGTGCCTGGTGCTCCGCCGAGGGCAGTTCCTGGTCCCGGTCGCCGGCCATGATCGACTTTCGGTCAGGACCGGGTGAGCCGGCGGTGGGTGGTCCGGTGCGGCCGGGCCGCCTCGGCACCGAGCCGGGCGATCTTGTTGGCCTCGTAGTCGGCGAAGTTGCCCTCGAACCAGAACCAGGAGGCCTCGTCCTCCTCGGTGCCCTCCCAGGCCAGGATGTGGGTCGCCACCCGGTCCAGGAACCACCGGTCGTGGGAGATCACCACGGCGCAGCCCGGGAACTCGAGCAGCGCGTCCTCGAGCGACTGCAGGGTCTCCACGTCCAGGTCGTTGGTCGGCTCGTCGAGCAGCAGCAGGTTGCCGCCGATCTTGAGCGTCAGGGCGAGGTTGAGCCGGTTCCGTTCACCGCCGGACAGCACGCCGGCCGGCTTCTGCTGGTCCGGTCCCTTGAAGCCGAACGAGGCCACGTAGGCCCGGGACGGCATCTCGAAGCTGGCCACCTTGATGTGGTCGAGGCCGTCGGACACGACCTCCCAGACGTTCTTCTTCGGGTCGATCCCGCCGCGGCCCTGGTCGACGTAGGACACCTTGACCGTGTCACCGAGACGGAGCGCACCGTTGTCCGGCTGCTCCTCCCCGACGATCATCCGGAACAGGGTCGACTTGCCGACGCCGTTCGGGCCGACCACGCCGACGATGCCCGCCCGGGGCAGCGAGAACGACAGGCCGTCGAACAGCAGCCGGTCGCCGTACCCCTTGACCAGCTTGTCGACCTCCAGCACCTGGTTGCCGAGCCGCGGGCCCGGCGGGATGTTGATCTCCTCGAAGTCGAGCTTGCGGGTGCGCTCCGCCTCGGTCGCGAGCTCCTCGTAGCGGGCCAGCCGGGCCCGGTTCTTGGCCTGGCGCGCCTTCGGGTTGGACCGGACCCACTCCAGCTCGCGCTCGAGGATCTTGGCCCGCTTGGCGTCCTTGCGGCCCTCCATCTGCAGCCGGGACCGCTTGGTGTCCAGGTAGGTCGAGTAGTTGCCCTCGTACGGGTGCGTCTTGCCGCGGTCGATCTCGAGGATCCACTCGGCGACGTTGTCCAGGAAGTACCTATCGTGGGTCACCGCCAGGACGGCGCCCGGGTACGACTTCAGGTGGCCCTCCAACCAGTGCACCGACTCGGCGTCAAGGTGGTTGGTGGGCTCGTCGAGCAGCAGCAGGTCGGGCTGCTGCAGCAGCAGCTTGCACAGCGCCACCCGGCGCCGCTCGCCACCGGACAGCACGCTGACGTCGGCGTCGCCGGGCGGGCAGCGCAGAGCGTCCATCGCCTGCTCCAGCTGGGAATCCAGCTCCCACGCATCGCGCCGGTCCAGCTCCGTCTGCAGCTCGCCCATCTCGCCCAGCAGCGCGTCGTAGTCGGCATCCGGGTCGGCCATCGCCTCGGCCACCTCGTTGTACCGCACCACCAGGGCCTTGGTCTCGGCGACCGCTTCCTCGATGTTCTCCAGGACGGTCTTGTCCTCGGTCAGCGGCGGCTCCTGCAGCAGGATGCCGACGGTCGCATCCTTGGCGATCCGGGCCTCGCCGTTGTTGGCGTGCTCGATTCCCGCCATCAGCTTGAGCAGGGTCGACTTGCCCGTGCCGTTGGGGCCGACGACGCCGATCTTGGCGCCGGGCAGGAAGTCGAGGGTGACGTTGTCCAGGATGACCTTGTCACCGAGGGCCTTGCGGACGTTGTGCAACGAGTAGACGTACTCAGCCATGGAATCAGCGCATGCCTTCACAAATCGGGACTTGAGGTGCAACCGCCCAGTATGCCAGCGGCTGCCCCGGTCGTCAGATCGTGCGAGCCGGCGCCGGTTCCGGCGGAGGCGGGAGCCGCGGCGATGCGGCGCCGCGGCCCCCTCCGCACCCGCTCCCGGCTCAGGCCAGGGCGAGTCGGTCCTCCCGCGCCGCCGCGGCCAGATCCTCCTGTTCCGGGGTCTCCGGAGGCTCCGGGGTCTCCACCTTCTCGATCAGGTCGCCGATCTCCGGCTCCTCGTACGTCTGCGGCCGTTCGTTCTTCTTGAACATGCTGGTGCCCCGGTTCAGGTCGTGCCCGACGACCACCGCCTCGATCACCGTCCGCTCGTTCGTCTCGCCCTCGCGCTCCCAGGTCTCCCGCCGCAGCTTGCCCCAGACGGTCACCGGGTCGCCCTTACTGACGCTGGACCCGACGTTCTGCGCCAACCCGCGGAAGCACACCACCGTGATCCAGTTGGTCTCGCCGTCGGTCCAGGCGCCGCCCCGTCTGATCCGCGGCGTCGCGGCCAGCCGGAAGGACGCGTGATGCGTCGTGTAACTGCGGTCGGCGGACGTCAGGCAGCGGTACTCCACGGCGCTGCCGACCCAGCCGGTCATGCTGACGTAGGTCTCCATCTGCGTTCTCCTCTGCTCGGTCCGTTCGGACTTCTCGCTCAGGAGCCTGCGCAGAACGCGGCGGATCGTTCAGGTCGGAAGAAGTCTGTGGACGAACGAATTCGTTGCCCAGCGGCTGTGGACAACCACCGATCACCTACCGATACGACCTTGTCGTGTCCAAGATCACGCGCTTACCATCCATATCATGGATTCAGCGTCGAATATGCGGATTAGTTCTATCAAACTCAGTCGGCGCAGTGCCGTCGGTCTGTTGCTCACCGGAGCCGTTCTCCCGCCCGTCCTCGGAGCCTCCACCGCGGCCGCCGAACCGCAACCCGGGCCGGCCCAAGCCCCGCTGACGGACGCCCTCCGGAGGCTCGCCAAGCCCGGCCTCGAGCTCCGCGAAATGGCCAGGATTTCCAACCAGGCTTACCGAATCACGTTCCACGAGGCCTCCTGGGACGCGCCCGACGGGAGCCGCCAGCGGACCATCGTCCGCGACCTCGCCATCGCGACACCGGACGGCTGGGTCACCCTCACCGATCCCGAACACCGATTCGACGAGCAGTGGGTGATCTTCACCGGCGAGTTCCCCGGCGGGCCGGCCTACTACTACGGGCCACTGACAACGCACTGGGTCGCCTTCGACTCCGTACGCAAGCTCAGCCCGACCGCCGTCGAACTGCGGGCCGGCCGACCCGAGAGCTACGACCTGACGGTCCGCTGGAATCTTGATCATGAACTGCCGGCACTGGATCACGTCCTGACGGCGGGCCGGGATGATCATTACCTGGTCGGCTACCAGTCCTTCGACACCACCGACCAGGACCACGTCGACGAGGTCCTCTGCGGGGCCCTGCAGCACGCCAAGGTCGTCTACGAGACGCCCACCGCGCTGTCCGCGTGGGAGCTGTTCACGCCGGCCGCGCTGCTGCAGCGCACGCTGGCCGGCCGGGACGTCAGCTACGGCGTCTTCATCCCCGGCGACGTGATGGCGTTCCAGCACGAGCGCCAGCTCGGCCCGCACCGGCAGCCGTACGGAATGAGCCTGCGCAACGACGACGGCGCACTGACCCCGGTCGCCTACGCCCCGCACGTCGGCGAGCTGACCCCGCTGAAGACGGGGCAGAAGCGCGGCTTCTCGTTCGGCGTGATCGCCCAACCCGGCTCGCTGTATCAGGCCTACGACCACCTGCTGCGGACCGAGTACGACTACCGGGCCTACCGCCAGAACGTCTACGACACCTCGCTGACCGACACCGTGCACAACCTGATCGAACTGGTCGGCATCGAGCCGGAGGGCGACGACACCGAGCAGTTCGTGCCGTCCTTCTCCGGTTGGTGGAACCGGGCCAAGGGCTTCATCGACGTGGAGAACGACCAGTGCGTCCGCACCTCGATCGCGGGCGTCCTGCTCGGCGCGCACTACCTGACCCACCAGGGCGATGATGATCTTTATCAGCGTCGCGCCCGGCATCTGCTCGAGTACCAGCTCTCGCGCAAGGGCATCGGCTACACCCCGATCAAGGGCAAGGCGGTCTACGGCGACCTCACCCAGTACCGGGTCGGCCAGATCCCCGGCGACACGGTGACCCTGAACGGCCTCGACGAACTGACCCTGCGCCGCAACGCCGGACTGCGCCGGCTCGGCCGGCAGCTCGCGGTCAGCGAAGTCACCGGACAGGCCCGGCACCCGTTCTCGGTCGCCCTGGCGGCGGCCCGGCTGACCGGCGACGACTCCTATCTCGAGGCGGCCCGACTGCTGGCGGAGCGCTACATCACCGACGAGATCGACACTCCCTATACGGCGGTCGGTTCCGAGGTCGGCTTCGGCTACAACTACTGCCGCTACTGGGCCGACTTGTTGATCTTGTTCGAGGCGACCGGCGACGAGCGGTTCCTGGCCGGGGCCTATCGGGAGGCGAAGCGGTTCGTCACCCAGACCGAGGTGCGGGTGGTGCCGGACGGGACGATCACCGTGCCGCAGGGCCACGTGATCGACAGCCAGTTCGACTGGCCGGACGGCGCCCTGCCCGACTATCCGGGCACGACTCCGGAGCCGGAGCAGGTGCCGGCCTGGACGGTCTCCACCTCCGGGCTGACCTTCGAGCAGCTCTCCACGTTCAAGGTGTTCAGCGAGACGAATCCCAACCCCGGTGGCGGTTTCGTGCTCAATCCGTGCTGGGCTCCGTTCCTGCTCCGGCTCGCCCATTACGTCGATGATGATCTTCTGGCTGACATCGCCGACAACCTCGTGGTGGGCCGGTTCACCACCTACCCCGGCTACTACAACCGGCAGTTCCTGGCCTCGACGCTGAAGCCGGACTTCGCCGTGACCGGGCCGCCCGGGCTCTCCGGGATCTACTTCCACCACGCACCGGCCCAGCTCGGCCTGGCGATGGACTACCTGTTCAGCGAGCACTTCGTCCGGTCCGGCGGCAAGGTCTCCTTCCCGGGCGCCTTCGAGGCGAACTTCGTCTACTTCAAATTCAGTGTGTACGGGCACCGGCCGGGCACCTTCCACGGCGAGGACGACGTCTGGCCCTACCTGCCCCCGGGACTGATCAAGATCGACAACCCGTTGATCAACTGGCTGACCGGGGTCGGCAACGACTCGCTGTACGTCAGCCTGACCAACTCCTCGACCGCCGCCCAGCAGGTCACCGTCGACGTCGGCACGGAGTTGATCAAGGTCGCCGCGCCGGACGGGATCGACGTCGTCCAGCACAGCGCCGGTACGACGAAGCGGTTACGGCTTGAGCCGGGCCGCACGGCGGTCACCCTGACCGTGCCGCGGAAGGGTCAGGCCGCGTTGATCTTCCGCAAGGTCACGGTGCCCGGACACCGGCCACCGGTGCCGAGCCACCAAGATCACGAAGCCGGCAGCAGCCACAGCCAGGACACCGACCCGGGTTCCGACTTCGGGTTGGCCCGCGGCCTGCTGCTGGTCCGGCCAGACCTGTCCGGCTACGACGCCTACGTCCAGTTCGACACCGAGACGCCGACCAGGCTGCGGTACCGGATCGGCGACGGCCCCGAGCAGGAGACACCGGCCAAGCCGTTCCCGTACGAGTGGACGATCGGCGTCGACGACCCGGCCGCGTCGTTCACGTACCGGCTGGTCAACGCGGACCTGACCACCGAACCGGTCACCCTCCGACTGCCGCCGGCGGTCACCCTGATCACGCCGGCCGGCGAGCCCGCCTCGGGCGAGGTCGAGGCTCCGGCCAGCACCGTGGCCGGCGGCACCGCCGAGGTCGTGCTGCGGATCCGCAACGCCGGCTCGGCCCCACTGTCCGGGCTGACGTACGAGCTGACGGTGCCGGACGGCTGGACCAGCACCCCGGGCGACGCCCCGGCCACCGTGCCCGGCCACGGCACGGCCGAGGCGAGCTTCCGGGTCACCGCGGCAGCCACCGCAGCCTTCGGCGAGGTCAGCCTGACCGGCCGGATCCGCTGGACCGGCGGCGAGCTGACGCCCCGGCCGGCCACCGTGGCGGTCCGGGACGGGCGCGGCGTGATCAGCCTCCGCGCCGAGCCGGAGGTGCTGGCCAAGCCCGGCGACAGCGTGCGACTGACGGCCAGGTTCTACAACGCGGGCCCGGTCGCCACCACAGGCCTGCTCACCCTGGGCGGCCAGCCCGGCTGGCCCATCGAGAACCCCGCAGTGACCGTCCAGCTGCCGCCGAAGGCGGAGGCGAGTCACACCTTCGTCTCGCACTCCCCCGCGGACGCGATGGCGGGCGGGACCTTCCAGTTCCGGGTCCGGCTGGCCGACGTCCACACGACCACGACGCGGGTCAAGATCGCTGACGCGGGCCTCATCGTGCACAACGAGACGCCGTATCCGGCCTACCGCGAGACCGGGGAATGGCTGCCCAGCTCGCTGGCCGGCTGGAACCAGATCCGGTCCCGCTACAGCGCCGAGGGCATGCTCGGCGGGACCGCGCGCTGGACCCCTGACCTGCCGACGAACGCCGAGTACGACGTAGCGGTCTGGTACCCGTCGAACCTCGAGACGACCACAGCCGCCGTCTATCTGGTCCGGCACGCGGAAGGCACCTCGGAGGTCGTGGTCGACCAGCGCAAGCAGCCGAACACCTGGTTCCCGATCGGCCGCTACCGCTTCGCGGCGGGCACCGAGGGATCGGTCACGCTCGAGGTCCGCAACCCGGGCTATCACCGCGCGTCGGCGGTGCGTTTCCTCCAGGTCGAGTGACGAATCCCTATTTATGGGTCTAAGATTCACCATACGGTTCTTTCATTCAGACACTTCTGCAAGGAGGCAGGTTCGTGACCGGTTCCACCCTCACTCGCCGTGGCCTGTTGCGCGGCCTCGGCGCCGGCGCGGCCATCGGCATCGGCGCGGCATCCACCGCGTCGTGCACCCTGTTCGGCTCCGGCCCGAGCAGCACGTCCAGCAACGGCACCGTCACCCTGACCGTCGCGATCGTGCCGGACCCGTCGGGCGCCTCGCAGTTCTACGCCGAACAGTTCGCCGCCTTCACCAAGAAGACCGGCATCAACGTCAAGATCATCGAGAACCCGACCGACCAGCAACTCAACGCGATCGAGTTGATGTTCCAGCAGGGCAACGCTCCGGACGTGTTCCGCTGCCAGGGCGCCGAGGCGTTGAACCGGATCTCCGGTCGCGGCTGGGTCGCCGCACTGGACGAGCAGGCCACGGCCAGTGATCTTGCCTCCCGGTTCCCCGACGGTGCGCTCGATCCTCGTACCTCGGGCCTGCACCGGGAGGGCAAGCTGCTGTCGCTGCCGCTGGTCTCCGGCCAGTGGTCCGCCGGCGGATTCCTGGTCTACAACAAGACGCTGCTCGCCGAGGGCGGGTACGCGGAGCCGCCGAAGACCGTCGGCGAGTACGAGACGTACGCCAGATCCCTGACCAGCAAGGGATCCGGCAAGTACTTCGGCGCGGCGCTGTCCGGTGCCAAGCCGGCCGACATCAACGCGCTGCAGGCGCAGGCCGGGCCGTCCAGCATCGGCGGCATCGGGATCGACTACCGCACCGGCAAGACCGCCTTCGACGACCCCTCGCTGGTCGACGCGGTCGAGCTGATCCGCAAGCTGCAGGCCGACAAGGTCTACCAGCCGGGCTGGGAGAGCTGGGACGGCGCTCGGGTCTTCACCGAGTTCGCCAAGGGCAAGATCGGCTTCTACATCGGTGGCGGCTGGAACGTGAACGAGATCGCCAAGCTCAATCCCGAGCTCGACTTCGGGGTCAGCCCGGTCCCGGTCCCGGACTCCGGCCGCAAGGGGTACTACGGACAGTCCTCGGCGTTCGCGCCGCTGTGGTCGATGTCGGCCGAGTCCAAGCACCCCGAGGAGGCCTGGAAGCTGATGGACTTCCTCGTCTCGGAGGAGTTCCAGCGCGCCTACTTCGCGAAGTTCCGTACCTTCACCGCGATGGAATCGGCCTGGCGCGAGGCGACCGATCTCTCCGAGCAGGAGAAGGGGATCATCGAGGCGTTCGACGCGAGCATCCGGCGCGCGCCCGGACCGGCCACCGACGGCAGCGTCGGCGTGCAGAAGCTGCTCGCGGCCAAGAGCGCGAAGCCCGACCTCGCGCACGCCGATTCGTCGCTGCAGTCGATCACCCGCAACGAGGACTTCGCGCCGAAGGCGGCCACCCTGAACAAGAGCCTGGACGCGTTCCTCGACGCCGAGATCAAGAAGCTCAGCGGTTCCGGGGTCGAGGTGTCCCGGGACGACCTGGTCTACGCCGACTACGACCCGCTCAAGGACTGGACGCCGGCGTGACCGCTTCCCCGTCCATGATCACCGGTCCCGGAGCGCCGCGGCGGACCCGGCAGAAGAGCCTCGGCCGGCGCATGATCGAACACCGGTGGCACTACCTGTTCCTGGTGCCGATGCTGGTGCTGTTCGTCCTGTTCACCGTCTGGCCGATGATCGCGAGCTGGTACTACTCGTTCTTCGACTGGGACGGGCTCGGGCCGGCGGAGGACTTCCTCGGCGTGCAGAACTACACCGAGGTGCTGACCAGCCCGCGGTTCTGGAACGCCTTCAAGAACTCGTTCATCTTCTCGCTGGTCGCGATCTTCGTGCAGATGCCGCTGACCTTGATCATGGCGATCATCCTGAACAACCCGCGGCTGCGCGGCCGGAACCTCTATCGGCTGTTCCTGTTCCTGCCGGTGGTCACCACGACCGCCGTGGTCGGCATCGTGTTCGCGGTGATGCTCGACCCGTCCGGCGGCTTCGTCAACGAGGTGCTGCAGTCGACCGGTCTGATCAAGGACCCGATCAACTTCCTCGGCTCCGAGGGCAGTGCGCTGCCGACGGTGTTGATCATCGATCTGTGGAAGGGGTTCGGCATCACGCTGATCTACTGGCTGGCCGCTCTGCAGACGATCCCGGCCGAGATCTACGAGGCGGCCAAGGTGGACGGTGCCGGCGCCCGGCAGGTGCTGACCAACATCACGGTGCCGATGCTGGTGCCGATCGCGATCGTGATCCTGCTGCTCACCTTCCAGTCCAGCATGAATCCGTTCGACCTGATCCAGGCGACCACGAAGGCCGGCCCGAACTATGCGACCGACGTCGTGGCGACCTACATCTACCGGTACGCGTTCGATCCGGAGATGGCCGCGCCACGGTACGGGTTTGCCTGCGCCGCCGGCGTCGTCTTCGGGATGTTCACGTTGATCTTGACCCTGATCCAGGCTCCGCTGTTGCGGCGCCGCTACACGAAGGGGGTCGCATGACGACGCTGGCCGATCGTGAGCTCGCCACCCCGGCCGCACCGTCGGACAGTCCGAGCCGGGGCGGATCACAGCTCTCCCTGTGGTTCCGGCACCGGGCCAAGCTGTGGCACCTGTTCCTGCTGCCGTTCTGCCTGGTCTGGATCTACCCGTTCATCTGGGTGCTGTCGAGTGCGTTCAAGTCGCAGTCCGAGATGTTGCTCGGCGGGCTCTCCGTACTCCCCCAGCAGCCGACGCTGGACAACTTCAGCCGGGCCTGGCAGACGGCCAACTTCGGCGCCTACACGGCGAACACGGTGGTCTTCTCGTTCACCGTGGTGGTGATCATCGTGCTGGTGTCGGCCACCGCCGGGTACGCTCTCGGCCGCGGCCGGATGCCCGGCAAGAAGATCATCATCGGCGTCCTGATCGCGACCATGTTCATCCCGCACGGCTACACGATCATCCCGGTGTTCAAGCTGGTCGACGCGCTCGGCCTGAACAACGGGCTGATCGGCGCCGTGCTGGCCGCGGCCGGTCCGGCGCACGTGATCCAGATCCTCTTGTTCATGGGCTATTTCGCCCAGCTGCCGCAGGAGCTGGAGGACGCGGCCAAGATCGACGGCGCCGGCTTCCTGCGCACCTTCGCCACCGTGATGCTGCCACTGGCGAAGCCGATCATCGGCACCGTCACGCTGTTCTCCTTCATCGGCGCCTGGAACGCGTTCATGGTGCCACTGGTCTTCACGCTGGGGCGGCCCGAACTGCGTACCCTGGGCGTGGGCATGTACAGCTTCTTCGGCCAGTACACGGCCGACTGGACCGGTCTCGCCGCGGCCGCCTGCATCAGCCTGGTGCCGATCGTCACGGTCTTCCTGTTTTTGCAACGCACGTTCGTCGAAGGGATCGCAGGAGCAGTGAAATCATGAGCCAACACATGATCAACCACGGCATGGTGTCCGATGATGATCATCCGGATCTGGCCGAGCGTCGACTGACCGCAGCAGCCCCGGGCCGGCCGGAGTTGATCATCAGCTCGGTCGAGGCCTTCCCGCTCACCCTGACCGGCGACGGACGGCCGGATCCCGCCGGAGCCCGCTACCACGTCGGGCGGAACCGGCCGACGATCTATCCGACCGGCCGCGAGACGCTGTTCGTCCGGATCGAGACCGAGTCGGGCCACGTCGGCTGGGGCGAGGCCCTGGCGCCGGCGGCGCCACGGGTCCCGGCCGCGATCGTCACCGACCTGCTGACGCCGGCCCTGGTCGGCGCCGACGCCGCCGAGGTCAAGCCGCTGCGGTTCCGGCTCGGCGAGTTGATGCGGGAACGCGGGCACCTGGTCGGGCACCAGGCCGACGCGCTGGCCGCGGTCGACATCGCGCTCTGGGACCTGCTCGGCGTCGCCACCGGCCTGTCGGTGGCGACCCTGCTCGGCGGCGCGTACCGCCGGGAGATCCCGAGTTATGTGACCAGTGTCGGCGGCGCCACCGACGAGGCCCGCGGCGAAACGATCATGAAACTGATCGAGGGTGGTGCGAGCCGGTTCAAGCTGCACCTCGGCAACGGCGTCGACGCCGACCTGCGCAGCTTCGATGTCGCGGCGGCGGCCGGGCGCGCGGCGCTGCCCGACGTCAAGATCGCCGTCGACAGCCATTGCGTGTACGACGGCGCCGACGCGCTCCGGCTGGCCCGGGAACTCGGCGCCCGCGGTGCCTGGTTCCTGGAGTCGGCGCTGCCCGCCGAGCACGCCGCCGGCTACGCCGAACTGGCCGCCCGGGCCGACCTGCCGATCGCCGGCGGCGAGGCCTTCCGGCACCGTACCGAGGTGACCCAGTGGCTCCGGATGGACGCTCTGGACTACTACCAGCCGGACATCGGCCGGACCGGGATCACCGAGGGGGCGGCGATCGCGGAGCTCGTCAACGCCGCGTACCGGCCGATCCTGCCGCACCACTCGGCCGCCCTCGGGCTGGCCCTGGTGGCCGGACTGCACGTCGCGGCCACGGCCCAGAACGCGCCGTACTTCGAATACGGGCCGGCCACCGTCGAGGCGGCCAACCGGCTGCTGACCACCCCGCTCGAGGCCCGGCCGGACCACTACCGGCTGCCGACCGGACCGGGACTCGGCGTGACGGTCGACGAGGACGCGATCCGGTCGGCGGCGCGCTGATCCGAAGTCGTTGCCGGACCCTGTCACTACAGTGGTCCGACACAGGAACCCAAGGAGGACGGATGGTTCGGGCGGCGGGCAAGGAGCCGGGCGGCACGCAGAGCATCGAGCGGGCGCTGTCGCTGCTGGACGCGTTCACGGAAGAGCATCCGGAGCGCCGGGTGTCGGAACTCGTCCAGTTGACCGGGCTCGGGCAGTCCACCGTGTCCCGACTGGTCGGCGCCCTGGAGGCGCTCGGCTTCCTGGCCCACGACGCCCGGTCCGGCCTCTACCGGATCGGCCGGCGGACGATCAGCCTGTCCTCGCTGGCGCTGAACCAGTCCGCCGTGTTCCGGCAGTCCCGGCAGGTGGCGCAGAACCTGGCCGCCGAATTCGGCCTCGGCACCAACGTCGCGGAGCGGGTCGACGACCGGCTGTTCTACCTGTGCCACTTCGAGGGCCGGCAGGCGCCGCGCAACTTCACGATGGTCGGCCGCGGCGGCCCGCTGCACGCCACCGGACTCGGCAAGGCCCTGCTGTCCGATTCCGACCCCGACGAGGTGGTCGAGCTGCTCGGCAAGACGCTGCCCGGATTCACCCCGAAGACGCTGACCCGCTCGGCCGACCTGCTGAAGGCCCTCGAGGAGGTACGTTCTCGCGGCTACGCCACCGAGATCGAGGAGCTGGCCTTCGGCCGGGCCTGCGTCGCCGCCCCGATCCGCGACCAGACCAGCCGGGTCGTCGCCGCCATCTCCGTCTCCGGCCCGCTGTCCGCGATCGACCTCGGCCGCCGCCAGGACGAACTGGGCACCCTGGTGATCGAGCACGCCGACCAGATCTCCACCGCCCTCGGTTACAACAGCGTGAGCCTCGGCGCCGCCCGCGTCTGACTGGTGTCACTACCGGGCCCGCTTCGCGCTGCCTACCTTGGTACCGAGTCACCGGGGACCAAGGAGAACGCATGTTGATCAAGACCCGCATTTCCATGAGCCTGGACGGGTACATCTCAACCCCGGCCGGCTGGCCGGTGGTCGACGTCGGGCCCAGCACCGAAGATGATCATGGCTTCACCGAGTACAAGGCCGGCTGCGGCGCCGTGGTCTGGGGGCGGACCAGCTTCGACCAGGGCTTCGGCGGTGGCTGGGAAACGTGGCCCTGGCCCGACACTCCCGTGTACGTCCTCTCGTCCCGGCCGTTGCCGGAGCAGGCCGGCGTCTTCGACGGCGATGCCCAGGTGGTCGGCGGCGGCGGCGCCATCCGGTCCCTGCTCGGCGCCGGTGTCCTGGACCGCCTGGAGATCCTGATCATGCCCCTGCTGCTCGGCTCCGGGGTGCCGCTGTTCGACCAACGGCCCGTCCCGTACACCGCCGAAGTCTGGGCCTCGGCGGCAGATCGGCCGCCCGCCGAATCACTGGCCGGATCGTTGACCTCGCTCGAACTGCTGCACCACGGGCACTACGCCGACGGCTTCGCCGAACTGATCTATCGACGCGCCGAACACTGACGCGGAGGACCGCTCCGCACCGAACGCATCAGTCGAAGAACGCTTCCGCGGCGAGGGCCGCCAGGTCGGGGCGGGCACCGGTGGCGGCGGAGGCGATCGAGAGGCCGCCGTCGACGGGGATGATCACGCCGGTGATCGCGCTGGCTTCGTCCGAGGCGAGGAAGTGGACGGCGGCGGCGATCTCGTCGGGATGGATCACCCGGCCCAGCGGGTAACCGGCCTCGAGGCCGGGGCGCAGCGGCGCGTCGGGGCGCGGGACGATGCCGGGGCGGACGCCGTTGACCCGGATGCCGCTGCTCGCGTAGTCCACCGCCATCGCCCGGACCAGGGCCTCGACCGCGCCCTTGGCCGCCGCGTAGGCGGTCACCCGCGGGGCCGGCCGGGTCGCGTTCACCGAGGAGACGGCCACGATCGAACCGCCGGACGAGAGCAGCGGCAGGGCGGCCCGGGCCGTCCGGAACACCGTGTCGACGCTGCCCGTGAAGGCCCGCTGCCAGTCCTCGTCGGAGAGCAGGTGGGCGGGCCCGCGCGGCTGCCGGGCGGCCGCGGTGACCAGGACGTCGAGTCCGCCCAGCGCCTCCGCGGCGCCGGCGACGGCCGACCGCGCGCCGGCGTCGACGGAGCAGTCGGCGACCAGGTCGGCGGCCAACGCCGGATCGCCGGCAGCCTCGAGGGAGACCCCGGCGACCCGGTGCCCGGCGGCGACGAACCGGGCGGTGATCGAGCGCCCGATCGGCGTCGAGGCACCGACCAGCAGCACTCCCTTGGACCGGTTGGTCTGCGAGGTCATCTCGACGGCGTCCAGGCCGGCAGCGGGTTCATCGTCCAGATCAGGTCGAGGGCGGCCCGGCTGCCCGGGTCGAGCGGCTGCACCGGATCCCGTACGGTGTCGTGCTCGATCACCCCGCGCCGGACCAGCACGTCCTTGTGGACGGCGTGCGCGATCCCCGGCTGCAGGCCGAACCTGATCAAGGGCAGCAGCGCGTTGAAGCCGCGGTGCGCCTCCTCCACGCGGCCCTGCTCCCAGTCCCGCAGCACGACGGCGAGCGCATCCGCGAACTCGCAGGCCGGCATGGTGCCCACCCCGCCGCGGGCGTACTCCTCGAGCACGAACAGCGCGTTCTGCCCGCCGAAGACCGCCCAGGTCGTCCCGGCATCGACGACGGCACCGACCTTCGGCGCGGTCGGCTGGGTCTCGATCTTGACCGCCTCGACGCCGGCCAGCTTGCTCAGCTCGACCAGCAGCGGCACCGACATCGCCACCCCGGTCGCGGCGGGGGCGTCCTGCACCATCACCGGCAGCCCGGACCGTTCGGCGACCGTGGCGAAGAAGTCGCCCAGCCGGCCGGCCGGCTGCTTGGTCAGGAACGGCGGCAGCACCATCAGGGCGTCCGCTCCGGCGTCGGCCGCGGCCTGCGCCTGTTCCACCGCCGTCGCCGTGCTGGTCGCGTTCACGCCGGCGACCACGCCGACCTCCGGCCCGGCGACCGTACGGACCTCGGCCAGGATCGCCGCCTTCTCCGCCGAGGTCAGGCTGAACCCCTCGCTGGCCAGACCGAACACGGCGAGCCCGGCCACCTCGCAGTCGAGCTGGAACTCGGTCAGCCGGCGCAGGCCCGGCCGGTCCAGGGCACCGTCGGGTTCGAAGGGCGTGGCCAGGATCGGTACGAGCCCGGTCGCAGGAAACGTCATGGCAACCTCGTGTCGTCGAGACTCACAATATAGAAGTGTCACCCATTATATAGATTTCAATCTCCAGCGTGGCAGGGACCCACAACGTCATCATTCGGTAAGGGGCCGAAGCCTCGCCCGGACCACCACCGACGGCCATGCTGTGATCATGAGACGACTTCTCGTGCCCGGCGTGGCCGCCGCGGTCCTCGCGCTGGCCGTGGTCCTCGCGCTGTTCCAGCCCTGGCGCTTGTTCACGTCCAGCACGGTCGACGAGGCCGAGCTGTCCGCCGCACCGGAAGCGCCGGCGTCGGCTCCGAGCAGTGCGCCGGCCTCCCCTGACCCGACACCGTCCGGCACGCCGTCTCCCGAACCGTCCCGTACCCAGACCCAGACCCAGACGCCGAAGCCGAAGCCCAAACCCGAGGACCTGGAACTGGCCCGCGGCGACTTCGAGGACGCCGAGCACGGTACCTCGGGCGAGGCGGTGATCCGGAAGCTGGCCGACGGCCGGCGGGTGCTCCGCCTGGTCGACCTGGACACCTCCGACGGCCCGGACCTGCACGTCTGGATCACCGACCAGCCGAGCGGCGGCGACTGGGCCTCCTACGACGACGGCCGGTACGTGAAGCTCGGCGTACTCAAGGCCAACCGGGGCAACCAGAACTACGAGATCCCGGCCGACGCCGACCTGGACGGGCTGACCTCGGTGGTGATCTGGTGCGACCGGTTCAACGTCGCCTTCGGTACGGCAGCCGTCGAACTCTCGTGACCGGCCGCCGCTGACTACTGGCTCGGCGGCTTCCAGTTCGGGTCGACCTCGGAGTACTGCGTCGCGGTCTGCCCGAGCGGCACCGAGCCGGGCGACGAGCCGTTCGGGGCCGGGAAGTAGCCGCCGATCCCGGCCGGGCCGGGATAGCTCGGCGCCGGATAGTTCTCGATCTCCGACTTCCGGCGGAAGGCGAGCTTCGGGTAGCGCGCCCGGCCGGTCGGGTTCAGCACCGCCCGGCCGCGCAGCTGCTGCATCCGGGCCAGCAGGATCTTCTCCCGGCGCAGCCCGGCGTCGTCGATGATGCCGCGGGTGATCGCGTCGCGCAGGTACGCCAGCTCGGTCAGCGTCCGCTGCGCCCGGACCGTGTCGATGAACTCGTACGGGCCGAGGAACAGGGCATGCCACAGGGCGCGCAGCCTGGTCCGCAGCCGGGAGGCCGAATACGGCTCGACGTCGAGCAGCCAGCCGAGCCGGTGGTAGTCGGTCAGCCGTTCCCGGATCAGCCGGCCCTCCCGGAACACCTGCCGGACCACGAAGATGATCATGGCCAGCACCAGCGGCAGCGCGACGCCGAAGTACATGAACATCAGCGTCGGGCCGGAGACCAGGGTGGCCGTCGTGTTGAACGCCATGTGCAGGAACGCGGCGGCGCAGAACCCGGCCACCGGGGCCACGATCCGGACCACCTTGCTCTTGTTGCGGATCGCGATCGCCAGCCCGATGCCCGCCATCGAGGTGAACAGCGGATGCCCGAAGCAGGTCAGCAGGCCGCGCTGGAAGGCCAGCGACTGCATCGCCTCCAGCGGCGTGACCGGGCCGAACGTCTGCGCCACGTACCGGTAGACGCGGCCGTAGTAGAGGATGTTCTCGACGAACGCGAAGCCGACGCCGGACAGCCCGGCCAGCACCACGCCGTTGATCCGGCTGACCAGCCGGTACCGCATCAGGATCGCGATGCCGAAGAGCACGGTGGCCTTCGTCGACTCCTCGACGAACGGTGCGACGAAGATCGCCGCCCGGGCTCCGGTGGCCGGGTCGCCGTCGCCGATGATGCTCAGCTGCGAGGCGGCCCAGCTGTTCACGTTCGCCGAGACGAACGTCGCGACGCAGGCGCCCCAGCCGAACACGAGCAGCCAGATCCAGAGCCGCTGCGGCCGGAACCGGTCCGCGAAGAAGAAGATCAGGGAGAGCGGGACGGCGGTCAGCGCGGCGTACCAGGCCGCCTTCGGCAGCGCCTCGGTGCCGAGCCCGATCAGCCGGCCGCCGGGGACCTCGCGGTCCGGGACCACCTGTTGGTAGAGCAGCACCAGCAGCACCGCGTACGTGAACAGCAGCGCGATGCCGATCCAGAAGAGGTGGTTCATCAGCAGCCGCTTGGGCGGCGGAACGCTCGGGTCCGACTCCTTCGGAATACCGGACCGGATCCGGGCACGCCTCTCCGCTACGGTCTCCGACACGACGCCAAGGCTACCGACGGCCGGTTCCAGGGCAACTCCTGACCCGCCCAGGCGGACTAGGGAGCGACGGCGGACCCGGCCGGAGCGTCGCCGCTCTGCGCCAGCAGGGCGACCTCGGCCCGCGATTCCGGCTGCTCCTGCCAGGTCGGCCGGCCCAGCCCGTCCGGGTTCAAGACCACCTCGCCGGCCCGCAGCGTGAGCCGGCAGCGCAGCCGCCGATCCCCCGCCAGCCGGACCCTGCCGCTGTCCAGGTACCCGAAGTCGCCGCGGTCCAGGGCGAACACCGCGACGTCCGCCTCGGCCCCCGGCGCCAGGGTGCCGAGTTCCGGCCGGTGCATCTCCCGGGCCGGCGCGACGGTGACCCGGGCGATCACGTCGGCCAGCGGTACGCCGAGGTTGAGGATCTTGTTCATCGCGGTCTGCAGGTCGATCACCGGGCCGTTGAGGTTGCCGGTGTGCAGGTCGGTGCTGATCGAGTCCGGTACGAAGCCGTCCCGGACCGCCGGCGCCGCGTTCTGGAACCAGAAGCTGGCCGACCCGTGGCCGAGATCGAAGATCACGCCGCGCTCCCGGGCCTGCCAGAGATGATCACGGACCTTGCCCTGGTCGTCGACGATCGGGAACTGCTGGGCGAACACGTGGGTGTGGATGTCGCCGGGCCGCAGGTGGTGCAGGATCAGGTCGGAGTAGCGCCGTTCCTCCTTCCAGGGAAAGAAATCCGTCATCACCGGCACGCCGGCCAGCTCACCGGCCTCGACCGCGCTGTCGACCGCCAGCCACGGCGGGTGCTCGGCGTCGAAGTCGCGCTTGATCCAGTAGTGGGCGGTCTTGATCCCGACCACCACGTCGGCGTACTCCTGCGCGATCGCGGCCGCCGGGCCTGGCCGCAGTTCGGCCGGGTCGTCCTCCCAGGGCCCGTACATGCCGGCGCCGACGATGTTGACGAAGGCCAGGATCCTGATCTTCGCGTGGTCGATGATCCGGCTCTTGAACTCGTGGAAGTCCTTCCAGCCCGACGTCCCGGCGTCGACGATCGTCGTCACGCCGCTGCTGAACGTGTTGATGATCGGATTCAGCGACAGGACGGAGTTGCGGTGCCCGTCGAACGCGTGCACGTGCAGGTCGATCAGGCCCGGCGTCACGTAGTGGCCGGAGACGTCGATCACCTGTGCGGCCCCGGTCGCCAGCCCCGGCCCGACGGCGATCACCCGGCCGCCGCCGAGCGCAACATCGGCGACACCGTCCACGCCGCCCGCCGGATCGATCACGTGCCCGCCGGCGAGCACCAGCTCGGCCGCTTCCGTTTCCACGTTCAGTTCCTCCTCGATCGGGTCCCCGCCGGCTGACGTACGGCATCGCCGGCGCCGGCCGGCAACCGGATCGCGCCGACCGCGGCGAGCAGGGCGAACAGAGCGACGCCGACGAAGGCGACGCCGTACGAGAGCGCGCCGCCCCCGCTGCCGGCGACGATTGTGGCGCCCTGCCAGGCGACCGAGGCCAGCGCGATCGCCAGACCGGCCGCGAGCTGATGCGTGGTGGCCGAGAGCGCGTTGGCGTCACCCATCTGTTCCGGCGGTACGTCGGCCAGCCCGATCGTGTTGTAGCAGGTCATGCCGAGCGACCGGAACACGCCGCTGATCATGGCGAGGATCGCGATCACCGGGATCGGCGTCGCGGCCGTGGTCAGGCCGAGGGCGATCACCGAGCCGGCCAGGCCGAGGGTCGCGACGACCAACAGCGGCCGGAACCCGAACGCGTTGATCAGCCCGGTGGTGGCCGGCTTGATGCCGATGTTGCCGACGAAGACGAAGATCACCAGCGCGCCGGACTGGACCGCCGACCAGCCCAGCCCCTGCTGGAACAGCAGCGGCAGCAGGAACGGCACCGACGACATCGCCAGTTGGAAGGCGAACCCGGAGGCCTGCGAGGCACGGAACGTCCGCACCGACCAGATCCGCAGATTGAGCAGCGGGTGCCGCGCGCGCAGCAGGTGCAGCACCGCGGCCACGATGATGATCACCGAGAGCCCGCCGATCACGGCCGGCCAGATCCCGGGCGACGGGTCGGTGACCAGGTGCGCGGCGTAGGTCAGCCCGCCGAGCCCGACGCCGGACAAGATCATCCCGGTCCAGTCCAGCGGTGGCGGTGCCGGCGCGTCGATCGAGCCGATCAGCCGCCAGGCCGCAATGAACGCGATCACCCCGAGCGGCAGGTTGATCAGGAACATCCAGTGCCACGACGCGTACGTCGTGATCAGACCGCCGGCCAGCGGCGCGATCACCGGCGCCACCAGGGCCGGCCAGACGATGTAGGCGACCAGCCGCACGATGTCGGACTTGTCCGCCGTGTTCAGCACCGCCATCCGGCCGACCGGCACCATCATCGCGCCGCCGACACCCTGCAGCACCCGCATGATCACCAGCATCGGCAGGGTCTGGCTCAGCGCGCAGCCGAGCGAGGCCAGGGTGAAGATCACGATCGCGGAGAGGAAGACGGGCCGGGTGCCGTACCGCCGGGTCAGCCAGTTGCTGAGCGGGATCAGCACCGCCAGCGTGATCAGGTACGACGCCGAGACCAGCCCCACGGCCGCCGGCTCGACCCCGAACGCGGCCGCCATCCGTGGCGCGCTGGTGGTGACGATGGTGCCGTCGAAGTTCTCCATGAAGAAGCACCCCGCGACCAGCAGGGCTGTGTTCCGACGGCGACGGTCGATCATCGCAAGCCCGGTTCCGGCATGTGAAAGTCGATCGGCACAAGTCAGAATCCTACGGGGCCCCTGATCGGACCGCGGTCGTACCCGGGTCGTGGCCACGGAGCGATCCGTACTGCACCGGGGCCCGATTAGCGTCGGCAGCGTGCTCCCGTTCGTCGCGCTGACCGCCGCCGCGGCCGTCCTGGCCGCCGGCACCTGGTCGATCCGCCGCAGCCTCCGGCCCGGCCGGGGAACCGGCCGAACCTGGCTGCGGGCCCTCGGGCTCACCTGCTGGACCGCCCTGCTCGTCCTGATCATGGCGGCGCCGTCGCTGTACGCGCGGTTCACCGGCCGCCGCGGGACCTGGTGGAACTACACCGACACCGCCCCCGAGGCCGTCGTCGCCGTCATGATCATCGGCCTGGTCGCGGCCGTCGTCTGCACCGTACGACTGCTGATCATGGTCCGGCGATTCCTGGTCGACCAGAACTGATCGTCCCGGATCCGTCACATTCCCGATCGGGGCTCCGTCAGAGGGGTGAAGCAGTCACCCATTCGATCAAGGAGCACCACCATGGAAGCACGCATGAAGAACCCGGCCTTCGCCTTCCCGGCCGCGATGGAAGGCATCCAGAAGCTGGTCAAGGCCACCCATCAGGGCGGCGCCGACCCCGAGCTGCTGGAGCTGATCGCCCTGCGGGCCAGCCAGATCAACGGCTGCAGCGCCTGCGTGTACGGGCACGTGGCCAACCTCAAGAAGTCCGGCGTCGGCGACGACCGGGTCGGCAACGTCGGTGCCTGGCGCGAGGCGCCGTTCTACAGCGACGCCGAGCGCGCCGCGCTGCAGCTCGCCGAGTCGATGACCCGGCAGGCCGACAAGTCCAGCGAGGTCGTGTCGAACGAGGTCTGGGACGCGGTCACCGACCACTTCGACGAGGGCCAGCTGAGCGCCATCATCCTGACCGTCGCCCTGACCAACCTGTTCAACCGGATCAACGCGACCATCCAGGAGCCGGCCGGCCAGACCTGGTAGGGCTTGGAGCGCCCCCGGGAGGACTCGAACCTCCGACCAACAGATTAGAAGGCTGTTGCTCTATCCAGCTGAGCTACGGGGGCGAGAGCGCCGGACCATCCTAGCCGGGGATAATGGGCGCTTGTGAGTCCACCGAACGATGAAACGATTCGGTGGCGGCGGATCGCGGTTCCGGCCTACGGGCCGACCATCCTGGTCTCGGTCGGATCGGGGGCGATCCTGCCTTTGGTCGCGCTGTCCGCACGCGACCTGGGGGCCAGTGTCGGCATCGCCGCCTTGATCGTCGCCCTGATCGGCATCGGCCAACTGGTCGGTGACCTGCCGGCCGGCGCGCTCGCCGCCCGGATCGGCGAGCGGCGGGCACTGATCGCGGCCTGTCTGCTCGACGCGGCGGCACTGCTCGGCGCCTTCCTCGCGAAGTCCCTGATCCTGCTGGCGATCGCTGTGTTCGTGGCCGGGCTGGCCGGGGCGGTGTTCAGTCTGGCCCGGCAGGCCTATCTGACCGAGGCCATCCCGATCCAGCAACGGGCTCGGGCCCTGTCCACGCTGGGCGGCACCAGCCGGATCGGCACCTTCATCGGCCCGTTCGTCGCGGCCCTGCTGGTGACCCACTTCGGCCTCGCGGCGGCGTACGGGTTCGCGGCCGTGATGAGCCTCGCGGCTGCCGTACTCACCTTCCTGTTGCCCGACCTGAACGCCGCGACCCGCGCGCCGGTCACCGTACGCCGCAGTGTCTGGTCGGTGCTGGCCGAGCACCGGCGCACCCTGGCCACCCTCGGCACCGGGGTGCTGATGATCGCCGCGGCCCGCGCCACCAGGCAGTCGATCATCCCGCTCTGGGCGGAATCGGTCGGCGTCGACGCGGCCACCACCAGCCTGATCTTCGGCATCTCGGCCGGCGTCGACATGCTGCTCTTCTATCCGGGCGGCGCGATCATGGACCGGTTCGGCCGGGTCTGGGTCGCCGTACCGTCCATGATCATTCTCGGCGCCGGCTTCATCCTGCTCCCGTTCACCCACGACACCCTGACCATCGGCCTGGTGGCCGCCCTGATGGGCTTCGGCAACGGGATCTCGTCCGGAATCGTGATGACGCTCGGCGCCGACGCCTCACCGCCGGACGCGCGGGCTCAGTTCCTCGGCGGCTGGCGGCTGTTCGCCGACCTGGGCAACGCGGGCGGACCCGCTCTGATCACCCTGATCACCGCATTCGGCCCGCTGGCCGCCGCCTCGTTCGGGCTGGCCGGGCTGACGTTGGCCGGCTCCGCGTGGGTCGCCCGCTGGGTGCCACGATTCGCACCGGACCGCCATGTCCTCAGCCTGTCGAAGGACGCGCCGTGACCGTATCCGTATTGTATGGCCGGTGAATGACATGCTGGTGTGGGTTGACTGTGAGATGACCGGCCTCGACCTGAGCGCTGACGCCCTGATCGAGGTGGCCGCGCTGGTCACCGACGCCGAGCTCAACGTGATCGGCGACGGGGTCGACGTGTTGATCAAGCCGAGCGACGAGGCACTGGAGCAGATGAGCGACTTCGTGCGCGCCATGCACCAGAACTCCGGGCTGCTGGAGGAGCTCGACCGCGGGCTGACCATGGAGGAGGCCGAGGCCCGGGTGCTGGAGTACATCAGCGCCCAGATCCCCGAAGCCGGCAAGGCGCCACTGGCCGGCAACACGATCGGCACCGACCGCGCGTTCCTGGCCCGGGACATGCCGACCCTGGAGTCGCACGTCCACTACCGCAACGTCGACGTCTCGTCGGTGAAGGAGCTGGCCCGGCGCTGGTACCCCCGGGTCTACTACCAGTCCCCCGCCAAGTCCGGCAATCACCGAGCCCTGGCCGACATCCAGGAGTCGATCGAGGAACTGCGCTACTACCGCGAGGCCGTCTTCGTACCGCAGCCGGGCCCGGACACCGCCACCGCGAAGCAGATCGCCGAGCGGCACCAGGGCGTCATCACCGGCCGCCGCCCGGAGACCGCCGAGCCCGCGGCCGAGAACTGATTTCTCCCGCGCCGGGGTCGGACGCTATGATTCACGCTGCTGCACGACGCACATGGTGGGTATAGCTCAGCTGGTAGAGCACCTGGTTGTGGTCCAGGATGTCGCGGGTTCGAGTCCCGTTACTCACCCCAGGTTGCCGAACCCCAACATCTCGATGCTGGGGTTCGGCCTGTTTCCCCCAATATTCCTGGTCAGAAGGCAATTCGACATGGTGCGCAACAGCGATCGTGGGGCTCGAACTGAGGGCGGTGAGGTCCGTAGCCTCACCGGCGTGGGTGGCGATGGTGATTCCATCGCTTCGTCATGACGTGCCAGCGATCGGGTGACCGTCGTGTGCGCGATGTTATGCCTGCGGGCAACCTCTAACGCTGAACACTTCGCCCGCAGCGACTCGAACGGCACAGGGTGAAGCGTCACGGGTTTGGGGCCGGTCGTTTGATCGTCGCCCGCCAGTACATTCGCTCCATGGGACCAGTCAACAAGTTCGGATGCAGGTCAGCGCCGAGGTGGTTGATGTGAACTTGCTCGACCGCATCGACCAACGCCTCTCTGATACGCGCGCACGGATCAACCCGGCCGATTTCGAAGACTGTGCGACCTCTCTGCTCAGTCCTATCCACCCCGGGCTCGCGCCGATCACCGGAGGCTCCGACTTCGGCCTTGATGCTGAGATCACCGAAGAATCGCAGATCACCGGTCTCATCATCACGTCGTCGCGGAGTTGGGACGGCGCGAAGCGGAGCCTGCGAGACAGCCTGCAATCGATGCGAAAGAACGATGTCCCAGTGCAGCGTGTCGTCGTGGTCAACCTCGCCGAAGCGAACAGGTCGAAGCGCGAGAAGCTCAGAGCCATCGCGAAGGAGTTCGATTGCGAACTCGTGCAGGTCTACGACCGAGCATGGTTCGCGAACCTGTTCCGGGCGAATCCCGACTGGCGACGCAAGGTCCTCGACATCGAAGGCGGACCATTCAGCCTCTCGCGCCACCCGCGCGGAGCACGCCCCGACGAACAGCAACTATCGACCATCGGACGCGACGCACTCATCGCCGAAGTAGAGGAGTCCGAGTCGGACGTGATCCTGTTCGGGGTTCCAGGCGTCGGAAAGAGCCACGTCGCCAGCAAACTCGATGGCGCCCTGTTCCTCGAGCGGCAGCCCACGCCCGTGAGACTTCTTGACGATCTCATCGAAACAAAGCCCGCCCTGGTCGTGGTCGACGACGCCGGCGGACGACTCCAAGACGTCGATCTGCTCCTACAACTGCGCGACGCGGAGAAGCTCGACTACCGGATCATCGCGACGTGCTGGCCGCACGAAACGGACCGGATCGCTGACCACATCTCGAACGCGGACCAGCTCGAGGTCGATCTCCTCACCCGCGAAGAGCTCGGGGCAATTCTCCGCGACCGCGGCATCACCCGACTCTCTGTGATCGTGCACCTCCTCACACAAGCCGACGGGCGCCCAGCCTGGGCACTGAACCTGGCCGATCTCCTCATACATGAAAGTGACTGGAAGTCCGTATGGACCGGGAGGGCACTGCGAGACCAGATCTTCGCCTTCCTGCGCATGTCCAACGCATCGGAAGACGCAGTCGATGTGCTTGGCACCCTGGCGCTCCTAGGCCAGGTCAACGACGACCAGCTACGACGTCTAGCAGACGTCCTCCAGATCCGGCGACCTGTACTGATCCGACTCATTCGATCCGTGGCGATCGCCGGCCTCGTCGACGTCCAGGACCACAAGCACTACAACCATGAGGCCCAGCAGATCGAGCACACCCAGACCTACCGCGTCCAACCGCCCATCATCGCCGCAAGCGTCGCATCCGAGGTCTACTTCTCCGGCACCGCCTCGCCCGTCCGATTGAGCGACGTCAAAGACACGTTCCCAGAACTCGCTGCCGACATCACGCAGATCCAGATCTACGCGAAACTCCTTGGCGCAACGCACCCAAGAGTGCCGACCGCCACCGAACTTGTCGCTGTGCTGCCCGATGCTAAGAAAGACGTCGAGCTCCTACGGAGCTTCGGCCAACTCGGCCCCGAACAAGCGCAAGCCGCCGTCGACATCTACATGGCGCGCGTCAGTGCAGCGCTCAACGCCACTGATTATTTCGCGACTGTCGAGAGCGAAGCGAAGCTCCTGGCCGCCCGCGTCGCTGATGCAGTGGAACACAACGTCCCCGGCGCTGTTGCCACATTTGTCAAAGCGCTCACCGTTCTCGAGGACGCAGGCCACGACATCGAACCGGCGGTCAAGGAACTCGTCGAAGAAGTCCGCGACACCCGCAGCGGCGACCATCCCCAACTCGCCGATCTCACGAGACTCGTCGAAGCACTCCTGGCAGTGCCCGACGCCAACCTTACCGACACCGTCTGGGCCGCGCTCGTTTGCGAAATCCTCGCCCCGACGTTCGACGGCAACTACGTGAACCCCGAGGTCCTCCACCAGTTCATCCTGCAGTCGTTCACCTGGGCCGCCACCGACATGGAAACGCTATATGATTCCATTCAGCCCGCACTTACCGCTCGCGCCCGCGGACTAACGCCCACCATCCAACTCGCACTGATCGGCCTGCTCGACAGATGGGTGAGAATCGCGAACGGATGGGGCCTCCCATTCGGCGGCGAGCCCAACACCGCCCAGGTCTGCGCTGGCAACCGCATCGCGAAGGAAATCGCGAATACCCTCGCCCCATTCATCGCCACACCCGGCGTCCGAGCCCGGTTCAACAAAGCAGTAAGCACCCTCAATATCCGGCTCGACGAACCAGACACGCTGTTCGAGGCTCTCGCACGCGAACGCCTGACAAACTACGAGGAAGGCAGGCGCCTCAAAGAAGCCGCGCTCGACAAAGCACTCGCACCCTTCCAGCAACAGGAACCCGAGGTGCTTATGGAGTGGCTGAAGGCCCACGAGTCTGAGCTCGCGGCCGTCGGCCAAACGACCACCGCCGCCTGGCAAGTGTTCGCGCGCATCGCGTACCAGCCCGATGCGGAGCCAACCAAGTGGCTCACCGCCGCCATCGACCATGGCCTTGCAGGGTCAGCCTCAGTGCTCATCGGCGAATGCGTACGCACCGACCAACTGACCTCCGCGATCGCCGACCGGCTGCTCGCTGACCCGAACGGCCGACACGGCATCATCAGCGCAGCTATCGGCCAATCGACAAACCCTGGCCTTGTCCAAAGGGTCGTCGACCAACTGAACCCCGGTGACGTCCTACAACTCGAATCGCAATTCGTACTTCGAAACGCGCCCGAACCAACTAGGAAAGCGCTATTCACCCACACAAACGACGAGGTCCGCGGAACCGCGGCAGCACTGTGGGCGGCCGAATGGACCTGCGATGACGACTCCCAGCCCGATGACGTGGACTGGCTCAATGCTATGACGTGCTACACCGTGCCTGAGAACAGCAGACACGACCAGATCCAGACCCAAGCACTCAATTCACTCGCGAAAGCATCGCCCGATGTCTTCATCGAACTATTCGTCAAGAACGCCAAGACCACGACGGGCAACAGCTGGAGAGACCTCGACGGATGGGAAGAGCCAGTGCGGCTCCTCTGCCCCGCCGACCGGGACAAACTCTGGCAGGAAGTAAGAGACACTGAAATAGCGCACGAGTTCTTCTGGGTCATCGCCGGCAAGGACGCCGACTGGATTACTGGCACCGTCAGTGAACCCGCCTTCAATATCTCTATCCGTGACCTCCTTGGCGCATTTCAGTTCCAATTCGGACACCGCTTCCCACTCGCCACCCTCGCCACGATGCTCCGGCCACTCAGCGCAGAACCCGACGACCTGCTCCGCACACTTGAAGTCGGATCATTCACAGGCGAGGAGCACGAACGTTACGCTGCCAGCCTCGACAACCTTCGAGGTCTTGCCAGCTCTGACGACGAGGACATCGCCCGCCTAGGCCGACGAGGCGTCGAGATCTACGAGCCCTTGCTCAAAGAATCACTCGTCAAAGCACGAAGGGCGGCTGTCCGCGGCACGCGCGACTACTAGCGACAACTGTTGGCCGCAAGTCGGCGCCAGACAGGAGGATTCCGCATCGCGGATTCGGGCCAAGCTTCGCGTCCATCAGACGGCATCATTAAGGACAGTTCGACGTGATACGGGACGTCGGCACGAGCTGGGGCAGGACTGGAGACCACGAGCCGAGGCGCACGACGGAGCCACCGCCAACTCCGTGACATCGCTTCGATAAATTCGCTCGGACAGCCCCGCAATCCACCTCCATGCTGCGCGCGATTGAGCGGATCGAAACCCCACCCAGATGCAGTCTCGGCCGCGGCGGCTTCCTCAACGCCCAGCCAGTCGACGTCTTGGGACATGGCGTCAGGTCAGGTTCGCCGACACACCGTGGCTCGATGTAGACCGCACGGTGTGGCAACCTCGCTTGACGCTCGCTCCGCTGCGATAGTCGTCTACGTGATGCTCCCCTTCGGAGAGCAAGGTTGGTAACGCATGACCTAGGGACGCCAGTTCAAGCACGGCCGGGATCCTCTACGAGTGACTGGGCCGTTCGTCCGGCCGAAATCCGACGGGCACGGTGCTTCGGTTCTTAGCGACTGGCATTGGATCTCCTCTCCGGCGCTCAACTGGAACACCTTCACGGCGCATACGAGCTCCCGCCGGGCACTCGGGTCAGCGTCCTCGGTGACGGCAACGATCTGAACTTGAGGCTGGACCTCGATCCATTCGGGTGCTGCGGGTGCATCGGCAGAGGTTCCGGGATCCGCGGCACGCCAGGTCCGATCTGGTCTTCCAGCGGTATCTGGCTCGGCGGCTGGCGGGCCGGAGTGATCGACTTCGCCGACTGCGGGTACGGCTACTTCCTGTACGACCGTGGCCGGTCCTGGAATCTGACCAGGCAGCCGGAACTGCAGCGTGCCCTGATCCAGGGGCACAGCCCGCACCGCGGCAGGACGCGCGATGGCGGATGGGTCTCACGCGGGCTGTGATCGTTCCGTGACGTTTCGCCACGCGGCGCGTCTCTACCTATGAGGCCCAGGTCCCGACCGGGACCGTGGGACCGCACGAGGGAAGGAGCCGTCATGGGATTCGCGGACAAGGCCAGGAACAAGGCCGAGGAACTGGCCGGTCAGGCCAAGGAGAAGGTCGGCGAGGCGACGAACAACGACGAACTCGCCGGCGAGGGCAGGGCCGAACAGGTCAAGGCGAAGGCCAAGCAGGCGGGCGAGAACCTGAAGGACGCCGGCCGGACCGTCGTCGACGACGACCGCTGACCCCTCCGTTCCGGCTCCCGTCGACCAGCGGGAGCCGGAACGTTCCGGACCACCATCCCCACCCAGCCAAGGAGAACCATGGGAACCGTTATCGCCTACCTCGTCATCGGCCTGCTCGGCGGCCTGATCGCCAAGGCCATCCTGCCCGGGAAGCAGGGCGGCGGCTGGCTCGCCACCATCGCGCTCGGCATCGTCGGCGCGCTGCTCGGCGGCTTTCTCGGCGGGCTGCTGTTCAACGTCCGCTACGACGAGATCTTCAGCTTCCAGGGCTTGATCACCGCGGTGATCGGCAGCCTGGTCGTCCTGTTGATCTTCGGCCTGATCCGTCGCCGCGCCGAGTCCTGAGCCGGCGGAGCGATGTCAGAGACCGCACCCAGCTGCGCCGTGGTGTACAACCCGGTCAAGATCAGCGAGGAGTTCCGACTGCTGGTCCATGATCGACTTCCGGCGGACTGGGCCGAGCCGCTGTGGCTCGAGACCACCGAGGACGATCCGGGCCGCGCTATGACCGACCGCGCGGTCGTTGCCGGGGTCGACCTGGTCATCGCGGCCGGCGGCGACGGCACGGTGCGGGTCGTCGCCGACCGGCTGGCCGGCACCGGGATCCCGCTCGGGGTGGTGGCCGCCGGCACCGGCAACCTGCTGGCGCGCAACCTCGGGCTGCCGCTCGACGAGGCCGAGGCGATCCGGGTCGCGTTCCGGCGCGAGACCCGGACGATCGATCTGATCAAGCTGGACGGCGGCGACCGGGACGGCCAGCACTTCGCTGTGATGGCCGGCATCGGGATCGACGCCATGATCATGGACAACGTCGACCCGCGGCTGAAGAAGACCCTCGGTCCGGCCGCGTACGTCATCGCCGCACGCAAGGCCGCCGAGCAGCTGCCGATGAAGGTGACGATCGAGGTCGACGGGCACCGGCCGCGACGACGCCGGGCCGCCCTGTGCGCCATCGGCAACGTGGGCCAGCTACCCGGTGGGATCACGCTCATCCCGGGGGCGAAGCCCGACGACGGCCTGCTCGACGTGTACGTGGCCGCGCCGCGCCGGCTGACCCACTGGATCAAGGTGCTGGCCCGGCTGATCACCCGGCGGCCTCGCGACGACGACACGGTCGACCAATGGCAGGCGCGCCGGGTCGAGATCCGAACCCGGAACCCCGAGATGCTCCAGCTCGACGGCGATGTGGTCGGGCCGACCCGGCTGATCACCGCCGAGATCCGGCCCGCAGCCCTCACCGTCTGCGTCTGACTCCTCCACTCCTCCGCCGGCCGCCGAACCGGCCTTGTCAGATACCCCCAGGGGGTATATGCTCCGGTACGAGCCGGGCACCTGGTCCGGCACGGACGGAGGACTTGGCGATGACGAACCACGCAGGCCACGGCGATCACACGGCGCACCAGCAGCACGGCGCACCCGCCGCGCACGACGATCACAACGCCCACGGCGATCACAACGCGCACGGCGACCACTCCGCGCACAAGGACCACTCCGCGCACGGGGAACACTCGGCGCACGGGGACCACTCGGCCCACGCGGGCCACGGGCCGGGCGGGCTGACGGTCTCGGAGCAGGGCTACACCTTGCAGCCGGACTCGGTGATCTTCACCGCCGGACGGCAGCAGATCACCTTCCGGATCGCCGGGCCCGACGGCACGCCGGTCACCGCGTTCGAACCGACGCACGACAAGGAACTGCACCTGATCGCGACCCGCCGCGACCAGACCGGGTTCCAGCACGTACACCCGACGCTCGACGCGGCCGGCACGTGGACCGTCGACCTGGACCTGACCCCGGGGGTCTGGCGCTACTTCGCCGACTTCAAGCCGGCCGGGCACGACCAGCTGACGCTCGGCGTCGACATCTCGGTCGCCGGTGCGTTCGACCCGCAGCCGCTGCAGCCGGTCGAGCCGACGTTCCGGATCGACGACTACGCGGTGACCCTGACCGGGGACCTGACGGCCGGGCAGCCGGCCGAGCTGACCCTCACGGTGCAGCGCGACGGCCGGCCGGTGACCGACCTGGAGCCCTACCTGGCCGCGTACGGACACCTGGTCGCGCTGCGGGTCGGCGACCTGGCGTACCTGCACGTCCATCCCGAGGGCCACCCCGGCGACGGGAGCACCCCGGCCGGACCGGACATCGTGTTCGTCGCGACCGCCCCCAGCCCCGGCGCCTACCGGCTCTACCTGGACTTCCAGCACGGCGGCGTCGTCCGCACGGCGTCGTTCACGGTCGAGGCCGGCCGGCCGCACCACCACTGAGGACGGGCCCGATGCCACGCCTCAGCGCTCTCACCCCGGAGACGGCGACCGGCAGGTCCCAGGACCTACTCGGCGAGCTGGTCGCCCGGCACGGCCAGGTCGGCACGATGGTCTCGACCATGGCGCACTCCCCCGCCGTGCTGGGCGGCTACCTGCACCTCAGCCGCGCCATGGGCCGGGCCAAGCTCGACCGCAAGCTCAGCGAACGGATCTCGATCGCGGTCCAGACGCAGCAGGGCTGCGGCCTCTGCCTGGAGTCGCACGTGGCCGCCGCGCGCAAGCTCAAGATCACCGAGGAGGAGATCGACAACGCTCGCGCCGGCCGGTCCGCCGATCCCAAGATCACCGCGATCATCGAGCTCGGGCTCCAGGTGTACCGTGAGCCGACCTCGATCACCGACGCTCAGTTCGCCGAACTGCGGGAGTACGGCTACAGCGACCGCGAACTCGCCGACGTGGTGGGCGTCGTCGCGCTCAACCTGCTCACCGGCGCCTTCAACCTGCTGGCCGGGCTCCGCCCGGATTCCTGACCCCTCGACCGAGAAAGATCAACTTCGATGAGCCTGTTCGCGATCCGCGACTACCGGCGCCTGTTCAGCGCCCAGGTGATCGCGCTGTTCGGCACCGGGCTGGCGACCGTCGCCCTCGGCCTGCTGGCGTACGAGCTCGCCGGCCCGAGAGCCGGCGCCGTGCTCGGCACCGCCCTCACCATCAAGATGATCTTGTACGTGATCGTCGCCCCGATCGCCGCCGCCTACGTGGACCGACTGCCCCGCCGACTGTTCCTGGTGATCCTCGACGTGGTCCGCGGCGCCGTGGTGATCGCGCTCCCGTTCGTCACCGAGATCTGGCAGATCTACCTGCTGATCGGCCTGCTGCAGACGGCCTCCGCCGCATTCACGCCGACCTTCCAGGCGGTGATCCCGGACATCGTCACCGAGGAGGCCGACTACACCCGGGCGCTGTCGGCGTCCCAGCTCGCCTCCACCATGGAGAGCCTGCTCAGCCCGGTACTGGCCGCGCTCGCGCTGGCCTTGATCAGCTTCAACTGGCTGTTCGTCGGCACCGCGGTCGGGTTCGCCGCGTCGGCGGTGCTGGTGCTGTCCACCCGGATCCCGAACGCCCGGCCCAACCCGCACGCCCGGGCCTTCGACCGGGTCGCCGCCGGCATCCGCCGGTTCGTGGCGACACCGCGGCTGCGCGGCGTACTCGCACTGAACCTGGTCGTCGCGTCCGCCGGCTCGATCGTGATCGTCAACACGGTCAACTACGTCCGGGACCGGTTGGGCGGCGGCCAGTCCGAGGTGGCCTGGATGCTCGCGGCGTCCGGCGCCGGGACCTTGATCATCGCGCTGCTGCTGCCCAAGGTGCTGGACCGGATCGCGGAGCGCCCGGTCATGATCACCGGCGGCTTCCTGCTGGTGGCGGCCGTCGCCGCGGCGATCATGATCGTCAACTACGCCGGCGGCACCGCGGCCTGGGTGGCCACCGCCCTCGACTGGTTCGCGATCGGCGCCGGGATGGCCCTGGTGATCACGCCGACCGGACGCGTGCTGCGCCGGTCCGTACCGCCGAACGGGTTGCCGGAGGTGTTCGCGGCCCAGTTCTCGCTGTCCCACCTGGCCTGGCTGGTGACGTACCCGATCGCCGGCTGGCTGGCCCTGCAGGCCGGGCTCGGCACCACCTGGATCGTCCTCGGCCTACTGGCCGCGGCCGGTGCCGGCACCGCGATCCTGGTCTGGCCGCGCCGGGAACCCGCGGCCGTCGGGCCCGAGCCGACCAGGACCGACCTCAGCGACACCGAGGCGGCCGAATGCACGCTGGTCGCCGGCCAGTGCGCCTGCGTCCGACCCGTCTGAGCCGTCGGCGGCCCAGGGTGCTAGGAAGATCGACATGACCGAAACGATCTGCGTCACCGGGGCCGCCGGCAAGGCCGGCCGGGCCGTCGTCGATGATCTTCGCCAACACGGCTACACGGTGCGTGCCACCGATCTCCTGGTCGGACCGGAGCAGCGCCGCGACGGCGTGCTACAGGCCGACCTGACCGACTACGGCCAGGCGGCCGAGGTGCTCGCCGGCACCGACGCCGTGGTCCACCTGGCCAACATCCCGGCGCCCGGGCTCGCCACCCCGGCCGTCACGTTCAACAGCAACATCACGATGAACTTCAACGTGTTCTCGGCCGCGACCCAGCACGGTCTCGGCCGGGTGGTCTGGGCGTCCAGCGAGACGACGCTCGGGCTGCCGTTCGACACACCGCCCCGCTACGCGCCGGTCGACGAAGATCATTATCCGCTGCCCACCTCGACCTACGCGCTGTCGAAGGTGGCCAGCGAGACGATCGCCGAACAGCTGGCCCAGTGGTCCGGCATCCCGTTCATCGGGCTCCGGTTCTCCAACATCATGACCGTCGCCGACTACGCCCGGTTCCCGTCCTTCTGGCCGGATCCCCAACTGCGCAAGTGGAATCTCTGGGG
Source organism: Microlunatus sp. GCM10028923 (assembly GCF_042666975.1). Lineage (NCBI taxonomy): Bacteria > Bacillati > Actinomycetota > Actinomycetes > Propionibacteriales > Propionibacteriaceae > Microlunatus > Microlunatus sp. GCM10028923. Next base: position 88,227 of record NZ_JBHTFF010000007.1, read on the forward strand.
CTACATCGACGAACGCGACGTCGCGTCCGCCTGCCGGGCCGGGCTGACCGCTCCGGCCGAGGCGGTCGCCGGCAGCCACAGCATGATCATCGCCGCCGCCGACACCTGCATGAACCGGCCGTCGGCCGACCTGCTAGCCGAGGTGTTCGGCGAAACTCCGTTGACCCGAGCCGTCGGCGAACACGAGACTCTGCTTGCCATCGATCGCGCCCGGGAACTGCTCGGCTGGCAGCCGCAGCACTCCTGGCGTGATCACGTCGAAGTGGAGTGATCATTTGAGGCCCGAGTTGCTGTCGCTGCCCGAGCGGTTCCCGCGTTCGTCGACGTACGACCCGGAGTGGTTGCTGTCGCTGGACATGGGCCCGAATCCGTTGTGGCAGTTGGAGGAACTCTGGGACGACCTCGCCCTGCAACCGGGCCAGCGGGTGCTCGACCTCGGCCCGGGGCGCGGCGCCACCGCCGTGTTCCTGGCCCGGGAGGCGGGCGTCGCCGTCGATGCGCTGGACCTGTGGATCACGCCCGAGGAGGCTGCGCAGACGTACCGCGCGATGGGCGTTGACGACCTGGTCACGCCACAGCACGGCGACATCCGCACGGTCGACCTGCCGAAGGAGGCCTACGACGCGATCGTCAGCCTGGACGCCTGGGAATACTTCGGCACCGACGTCTACTTCCTGCGCCGGCTGGTCACCGCACTCAAGCCGGGCGGCGTGCTCGGTTTCGCCACGCCGTCGTTGCGCGACGACCCGTATCTGGTCGAGCCGCTGCCGTCACTCGCCGAGTCCGCCGGGTTCGAGGTGCTGACCTGGCATCCGGCCGACTGGTGGGGCAAGCACACGGCGCTCACCGGCGGGCTCACCGACGTCAAGGCCTGGGTGCCGCCGGACAGTCTGGAACTGTGGCAGCGCTGGGACGACGCGGTCGACGGCAACACACCGATGCGGCAGGTGGTGCGGGACTATCTCCCGCTGGGCGGCCCGCCGCCGGCTCTCGGACTGGTCCACGTGATCGGCCGGAAACCGTACGCCACAAAGGATTCCTGAGGTACGGGGAGCGGCCCGGCGAGGACCGGCCCACGGAAAGCCACGATCGCGGCGACACCGTTGGGGGCCGGCCCTCCTCGGCCGTCCCCCTGGCGACCGGGTCGCGTTGTCCCGACGAGACCACCGACCTGACAGACCGGCGGCCCAACCTCCCCCAAACGGCAACTCACTTGTGATTCAAGCACACCGCGCCAATCGGCACGACCGAACCGCGGAAATCTCTTGGATCAGGCGGGTTCGAAGACGACGGATCCCCGGTCCAGTTCGTCCTTGATCAGCCGGACCCGAAGCTCCTCGCCGAGCCGGAGCCGATCGCCGCGCACCGAGGCCTCGACGGCCGGCTCGGCGACCACGAGCTTGCCCCGGTCCTTGCGTTCGTCCAGCTCGGTGACCATCGCGTCGAACACCGTGTCGCCGGCCGACCGCAGCACGGCCAGCTCGACCAGGTCGAGGACGGCGCGCTCGTACCGCTTGGCCTGTTGTTCCGACGCCGCCATCGCCTCCGGCAGCGCCGACAGGCCCGCCCGGATCCGGTCCGGCACCGGCTGCCCGGCGGCCAGGGCGAGGCAGACCTCGCTCACGTACCGGTCGACCAGCCGGCGCAGCGGTGCGGTGGCGTGGGCGTACTCGACGGCGAGGGCGGCATGCTGCGGCTGCTCGGGCGGCGCTCCGTCGAACGCGGCGTAGCCGGCGCCGCGGAACAGGCTGGTGCAGGCCGCCAGCATCGCGGCGTCCCTGGCCTGGGCCGGGTCGAGGGTCCGGACGAACTCGGGATAGGAGAGCTCGTCCGGCCAGGAGATCCGCAGCGCCTTCGCGATCCGACGCAACCGGTGCAGCGAGGAGTCCTCGGCGGGCGGGAGCGTCCGCAGCACGCCGATCCCGCCGTCCAGCATGATCCGGGCCGCCGCCATCCCGGTCAGCAGCGAGATCTGGGCGTTCCAGCCCTCCACCGGCAGTGGCGACCGGAACTCCAGCGTCCAGTGATCATCGGCGACGGCGACCTGCTGCTCGGGGATCGGCAGGCTGACCCCGCCCCGGTCCCGCTCCTGCTGCTCGCGCAGCTGCCCCACCGTCCGGAGCAGCTCCAGCGACGGCCGGGCCGACCCGCCGTCGAGCTCCTGCTGCGCCTGCAGGTACGTCAGCTGCTCCCGGCTCCGGACCAGCGCCCGCTCCACCGTCACCCCGGTCTGGATGCCGGACCGGTCCAGCGTGAGCGTCCACAGGACGGCCGGCCGCACCTGGTCGGGCAGCAGGCTGGCCGCGTCCTCGCTGAGCACCGGCGGGTGCAGCGGAGTCCGCCGGTCCGGCGCGTAGAGCGTCTGGCCGCGCCGGTGCGCCTCGGCGTCGATCGGGCCGTCCGGTTCGACGAAGGCGCCGACATCGGCGATCGCGTACGACACCACGAAGCCGTCACCGGACTCGGCGAGATGCAGCGCCTGGTCCAGGTCGCGCGACCCCTCCGGGTCGATCCTGATCAACTCCAGATCGGTCCGGTCCAGCTCCGGCAGCCGGGGCTCCTTGGCCGCCCGCTCGGCGGCGGCGATCACCTCGGCCAGGAACTCGTCCGGGACCTGCAGTTCGGTACGGAGAGCGATCAGACCGTCGGCCACCTCGGCCTTGGCGCGATCGGACAGGGCTAGCTTGCGTGCCGGCATGTCCCGGAGCCTAGTGCGATCAGGCGATGCTGCGGGTCACCGGCTTGCCGTCGAGGGCGGCGTTGACCAGGGCGTCGGCCCGCTTGTTGCGCTCCCGCGGAAACCAGACCCAGGTCACCGCCGGCGGCCGGAGCGCCGCGGCGCGCAGGGCCAGCGGCTTCAGGTCGGGATGCTTGATCTTCCAGCGGCCCGCCATCTGCTCGATCACGAGCTTGGAGTCCATCCGTACCTCGACCTCGGCGGTCGGGTCGATCGCGCGGGCCAGTTCCAGGGCCGCGACCAGGCCGCGATACTCGGCGACGTTGTTGGTGGCGACGCCGATCGGCAGGCCCTCCTCGGCCAGCAGCTCGCCGGTCTCTGCGTCGCAGACCAGCGCCCCGTAGGCGGCCGGGCCGGGGTTGCCGCGGGCGCCGCCGTCGGCCTCCGCGACCAGCCGCCGGCGGGGTCGATCGGCCGGCGGCTCAGGGTCGAACAGGGTCACGGGTACCGGCGGTCAGAGGCCGGAGTTCTCGGTCCGGACCAGGATCCGGCTGCACTCCTCGCAGCGCAGCACCTCATCCGCCGGCGCGGCGGCGAACACGCGCAGCTCGGCCGCGTTGATCTCCAGCTGGCAGCCGGTGCAGCGACGGTTCCGCAACTCGGCGGCACCGACTCCGCTGTGGGTGGCCCGGACCTTCTCGTACAGGGCGAGCAGGTCGGTCGGCAGCCCCGGCTGGGCCGCGGTCCGTTCCGCCTTCCGCTCCCCGGCCTCGGCATTGATCGCGGCGACCTTGGTGTCCCGTTCGCCGGTCAGCCGATCCACCTCGGAACGGATCCGGTCGGCCGTCGCCTTGAGCTCCGCGGCCCGGGCAGTCGCGGTCTCGAGCTTCTCCATCACCTCGAGCTCCGCGTCCTCCAGGTCGGAGATCCGCTTGCGCAGGTGGCCCACCTCGGCGACCAGCGACTCCAGCTGTTTCGGGTCGCTGACCGACCCGTCGGCCACCCGGGCCTCGTCCCGAGCCAGTCGCTGTCGTACCGGCTCGAGGTCGGACTCGGCCTTCGCCTGGTCGGCGCTCAGGTCGCTGACCTCGGTCTCGGCCTGGACCAGGGCCGCCTCGGCCACGTCCCGCTCCCGTTCCGCGGCCGCGAGCTGATCATGCTCGGGCAGAGACTTGCGGCGGTGCAGCAGCTGGGCCAGTGCGCTGTCGATCTGCTGCAGAGCGAGCAAGCGCAGTTGGGCACCCTTGTCGGCTTTGATGATGATCTCCCTTCGTGCGCCGTGAAGTTGTGCGTGCGAGCCTACTCAACCGGACCGGGGAATGAATCAGGACTCCGCAGAGTTGGCATGTTCGCCATCGATGTGCCCGCATTCGGGTCGTCGTGGGGGGCCCATTCAAGGAGAAGATCTATGACGACCGCGTCTGCCCCGGAACCCGCCGCCGTGGCGGCTCCGGGCTCGCTGGCCGACCGCTTCGTCGGCGGCACCTACGTCCGGCTGGTTCTGGTGCTCGGCGCGCTCAGCGCCCTCGGGCCGCTGACCATCGACACCTACCTGCCGGCGCTGCCGACCCTGACCACCGAACTCAAGGCCACCGACGCGATGGCGCAGCTGACCCTGACCGGGGTGCTGGCCGGCATCGGCGTCGGGCAGTTGATCATCGGGCCGCTCTCCGACGCGGTCGGCCGGCGCCGGCCGCTGCTGATCGGGCTGCTCGGCCACGGCCTGATGTCGGTGCTCTGCGCGCTCGCGCCGACGGTGACCATGCTGGCCGTGACCCGTACCGTGCAGGGCCTGGCGGGCGCCGCCGTCTCCGTTGTCGCGATGGCGATGGTGCGGGACCTGTTCACCGGGATCAAGGCGGCCCAGCTGCTGTCCCGGCTGGTGCTGGTGATGGGCGTCGCCCCGATCCTCGCGCCGTCGCTCGGCGGTGCGCTGCTGCGCTTCACGTCCTGGCGCGGGATCTTCGTCGTGCTGGCGATCATCGCAGTCGGGCTGGTCGTGCTGGCCGCGGTCGCGCTGCCCGAGACGTTGCCGCCGGAGCGCCGGCTGCCGGCCAAGCTCGGTCGCTCCCTGCGCTCGTACCGAACACTGCTCAGTGACCGGCTGTTCGTGATCATGGTCGGCATCGCGGGCCTGTCCTTCGCGACCATGTTCTGCTACATCTCCGGTTCCCCGTTCGTCCTGCAGCAGCTGTACGGGCTCGACCCGCAGCAGTACGGGCTCGTCTTCGGCATCATCGCCGCCGGCCTGATCGGTGTCTCCCAGATCAACCCGATCCTGGTCCGCCGGCACGGACCGGTGCTGGTGCTGCGCGTCGGGATCGGCCTGGCCCTGCTGGGCAGCGTGATCACACTCGTCATGGCCGCGACCGGAACCGGCGGGCTGCTCGGGCTGGTGATCCCGCTCTGGTTCGTGATCGCCTCGGTCGGTCTGGCGTTCCCGAACGCGCCCGCGATCGCGCTCAGCCGGCACGGCGAATCGGCCGGCGCTGCGGCGGCCCTGCTCGGTGCGGCCCAGTTCCTGGTCGGCGGTCTGGCGGCGCCGCTCGTCGGTGCGCTGGCCGACGGTACGGCCGTCCCGATGACCGCGATGATGGTCGGCACGACAGGCCTCGCACTGACCCTGCTGCTGGTCGGTTGGCGCCGGATGTCGGCCTTCCAGTTCTGACTGTCTCCCCTGGCGGGTAAGCTAACCGCCGCCCAGAGCCGTACGGCTCACACAACATGAAGGAGCAAGCGTGAATCGAGCCGAACTCACCACGGCGATCGCCAAGGAGACCGAGCTGACGAAGGATTCCGTCGACCGGGTGCTGGATGCCCTCGCCGGGACTCTGGAGAAGGCCGTGTCCTCCGGCGACGAGGTGAAGTGGCCGGGCGTGTTCACCCTGGACGTGGTCGACCGGGCCGCGCGGCAGGGTCGGAACCCGCAGACCGGCGAGGCCATTGAGATCGCCGCCAGCAAGGCCGCCCGGCTCCGTCCGGGCACCCGGCTGAAGAAGGCCGCCACCGCCTGAACGACCGTGTCCTGAGCCTGTCGAACGCCCCTGACCAGGGGTTTCGGCAGGCTCAGGCCTTTCCGGGGTGGGACGGCGCGTTCCACTGCAGCAGGGCGGGCAGGTCCTTCTCCGTGCCGAGCACCGAGAGGGTGCCCGTGTGCAGCGGGAAGTGGTCGCCCAGGGTGAGGTCGAGGCCGAGCCAGCACAGGGTCAGGGCCCGCAACGCGTGCCCGTGCGCGAAGCAGATCGCCCGCTCGACGCCGGCGTCGCGGACCCGCGCGATCACCCGTTCCAGCCGTTCCCGGACCTGACCGGCGGTCTCGCCGCCGGGCGCCGGGAAGTCCCAGATCGTCCAGCCCGGCACCAGTTCCCGGATCTCGGCGCTGGTCCGGCCCTCGTAGTCGCCGTAGTCCCACTCGACCAGGTCGTCGTCGAGGGTCGGCGCGCCGGTGCCGGTGAAGCCGGCCAGCTCGGCGGTCTGCCGGGCCCGCAGCCGGGGGCTGGACAGGATCAGCCCGAACTCCGCCGGATCAAGCCGGCCGGTCAGGGCCCGGGCCTGCTCCTCGCCGCGCGGTGTCAGCGGCAGGTCGGTCCGCGAGGTGTGCCGCCCGTTCGCGCTCCACTCGGTCTCGCCGTGGCGGATCAGGTACAGCTCGGTGGTCACCGGTAGGCCTCGATGTCGACGGTCCCGCTGTAGACGTACCAGTGGTCGCCGGCGCGGAGCCGGTCGACGATCAGCCGCTGCAGGGTGGTGTCCTGCGGCAGCGAGTCCAGGTCGACGTCGCCGCGGCGGGCGAAGGTGAAGAACAGCGCGTCACCGTCGGCCTCGCGCGGGTTGTCCCGGAGCCGCCAGCGGCCCTGGAACCGGGCCATGTTGGACTCGGCCGGCAGTCCCTTGCTCAGTTCCGGGTCGAGCAGCCAGCTGCCGCAGTAGAACCTTGCGGCGGGCTGGTCCGGGAAGTGTTCGGCGAAGAAGGCGGCCGCCGCCGTGAACGACTCGTCCACGCTCTCCGGGGTCAGCGGACCGGTCCGCGGGATGTGTGTCGACAGCACCCACGCGTCGTCCGCCCGGTCCCGCTCCAGGTCGAACTGGAGCCGGCCGAGCCAGTACAGCGCCGCCGACCAGGCCACCCGGAGCCAGCCGTACGTGTGCAGGCCGAAGCTGCCGTACGTGAGCCGGTGCACCCAGACCTGCTGCCCCAGGTCGGACAGGGACCGCCAGGAGACGTCGTCCGGGATCCGCTGAGCTGTATGGAATTCGCGCACCCGGTCGACGGTCGCCAGCAGGGTGAGCATCGGCAGCACGCCCGCCGCGCCCGGCCCGGCCGCCTCGGCGTCGTAGCCGGCCCAGGGATCGCCGCCGTCGCGGTCGAACACCCCGATCGCGGCCGTCAGGTCGGCGGCCCGCCGGTCGATCTCGGCCAGCAGTTCCGGTTCGCCGGCCACCTGCTTCGCCGCCGTCAGCAGGTCGGCCCGATCGTCGTCGCGGAAGCCGAGTGCCGCCGCTCGTTCGGCAAGCTCTGGTCGAGTGAGTTCGGTGTACGCATCGGCCACGCGACAACCCTAAGCCGCCCCCACCTCCCCCTCCCCGCCGACCGGGCACAAAAGCAGCCGTTGGGACGGCGTGTCGCTGCAGAGGTGCCCGGTCGGCGAAAGTGGGACGACGGCCCTCCTCGACTTTGGTCGTGCTCGGGCGTGATGGAGACTGAACCTCATGAGCAGCGAGAAGCAGCCGGCCCTGCCGAACCGTCAGACCCCGTTCTCCGAGGCGTTCAAGGCGTTCATCGGGACCGACTGGGCTCCGTACTCGACCGAGCTGCCCGAACCGCTGCCGGCCGCCTCCCACGCGGTGGCGCGGCGCGCCGCCATCAGCGCCCAGTTCCCCGGCGAGCGACTGGTCGTCCCGGCCGGCGGGTTGAAGATCCGCTCCAACGACACGGACTACCGTTACCGGCCGCACTCGGCGTTCGCGCACCTGACCGGGCTCGGCACCGACCGCGAACCGGACGCCGTGCTGGTGCTGGAGCCGACCGACGACGGCCACGACGCGACGCTCTACTTCAAGCCGCGCGCGCCCCGGGACGCCGAGGAGTTCTACGCCAACGCGCGGTACGGGGAGATGTGGGTCGGGCAGCGCCCGTCGCTGGACGAGCTGAGCCGGCTCTGCGGTATCCGCTGCGTCGCGATCGAAGACCTCGACGACGACCTGGCCAAGAACGCCGGCGACACCCCGATCCGGATCGTCGGCGACGCCGACCCCGCCGTCACCGCCCAGGTGGCCCGAATCCGTACGGAGGCAGGGATCTCGGCCGACTCGGCGACGACGGAGGAAGATCAGGTCGACCCGGACACCGAGCTGGCGACGGCGCTCAGCGAGCTGCGGTTGATCAAGGACGAGTACGAGGTCGAGCAGATGCGCGAGGCCTGCACCCGGACCGGCGAGGCGTTCGCCGCCGTGGTGGCCGACTTCCCGGAGGCGATCCGGCGGGGACGCGGTGAGCGCTGGGTCGAGGGCGTCTTCGGCCTGCACGCGCGGCACGCCGGAAACGCGATCGGCTACGACACCATCGCGGCCTCCGGTGATCATGCCTGCACGCTGCACTGGATCCGCAACGACGGCGACCTGAAGTCCGGCGATCTGATCTTGATCGACGCCGGGATCGAGCTGGATTCCTTGTATACGGCGGATATCACCCGCACCCTGCCGCTGACCGGTACGTTCTCGGAGGCGCAGCGCGAGGTCTACCTGGCCGTTCTGGAGGCGCAGGAGGCCGGCTTCAAGGCCGCGGTGCCGGGCGCGAAGTTCTCCGACGTGCATGCCGCCGCGATCGAGGTGATCGCCCGCCGGCTGGCCGACTGGGGCATCCTTCCGGTCTCCGCCGAGGAGTCGCTGAACGCGGAGACCGGCGGCCAGCACCGCCGCTGGATGGTGCACGGCACCTCGCACCATCTGGGCATCGACGTCCACGACTGCGCCCAGGCGCGCCGCGAGAACTACCGCGAAGGCACCCTGGCCCCGGGCATGATCATCACCATCGAACCGGGCCTCTACTTCAAGTCCGAGGACCTGCTGGTCCCGGAGCGGTTCCGCGGCATCGGCGTCCGGATCGAGGACGACGTGTTGATCACCGAGACCGGCAACGAGAACCTCTCCGCCGGCCTCCCCCGTACCCCCGACGCCGTCGAAGCCTGGATGAAGGACATCCTCGCCCCCTGACCCCAGCTCGCTTCCGCGCAGCCGCGACTGATCCTCGCAGCCGCGACTCGTGCAACGGTCGCGCTTGCGTGCAACGGTCGCGCCTGCGTAGATCGGGGCACGGCTCGGGGGCAGCCCGGACCGACCTCCACTCGCCACAGCCCTGACCGTTCCTTGCTCCCGCGACTGGGCAGCGGACGCGCGCATGCGTACAAGGGCGCGAATGCGTCAAGTAGGGCGCGACGCGAGGAGACCGAACGTGCTTCACTCCGACCTCGACCGTTCCTCGCTCTCGTGACTGGGGGCGAGGGACGCGCCTGAGCACAACGGTCGCGAGCCCACCAGGCAACGCGCGCGACCCTCGCCCTCCACCGCAGGCGCGACCGCTCCTCGCATCCGCGACTCGTGCAACGGTCGCGCCTGCGTACAACGGTCGCGGATGGGAAGGGCAGAGCAGGGCACGAAGAGCAGCCCGGGCCAAGCTAGCCTCGCCCCGGCCCTCCGCTATCCCCTCAACCCTCGCCTCCGCTGGAACGGTCGCGATCCTGCAAGGCAACGCACGCCAGGTTCGCCCTCCGCCGCACGCGCGACCGTTTCTCGCATCCGCGACTCGTGCAACGGTCGCGCAGGCGTACAACGATCGCGGATGCGAAGAGGACGGCGCGCGACAAGGGAGCAGCCTTGGTGGGTTGGGGGCTCCACAGTCGCGGCCGTGCCGAGCGGTGCGGATCGAGCCACCCGGGCAGGACTGGCGCGTGGTCATGGGTGGGTCCAACGATCACGGAGCTGCCGGAAGTCGCGGAGGTACGCGCGCGGGCTCAGGCCGGATGGGACGGACGGCGATGCGCTCGGCAACCAAGATCAAAACGAACCGACGCCAGGCCCGCCCGCCCGATCAAGCCGACGGTAGGGCCGACCTTCCGATCAAGCCGGGCGGTCGACCCGCCATCCGATCAAGCCAGGCGGGAGACCCGCCATCCGATCAAGTCGGGCGGGAGACCCGCCATCCGATCAAGCCAGGCGGGAGACCCGCCACCCGATCAAGTCGGGCGGGAGACCCGCCACCCGATCAAGCCGGGCGGGAGACCCGCCACCCGATCAAGCCGGGCGGGAGACCCGCCACCCGATCAAGCCGGGCGGTAGACCCGCCACCCGATCAAGCCGGGCGGGAGACCCGCCACCCGATCAAGCCAGGCGCGAGACCCGCCACCCGATCAAGCCAGGCGCGAGACCCGCCACCCGATCAAGCCAGGCGCGAGACCCGCCACCCGATCAAGCCAAGCGACAGACCCCGCCACCCGACGGGAAGCCCACCACCCCGATCGGGCCGACACGGCACTTCCGCAGCGACACGCCGCAGAATCGCCTGCTGTTCTGCCGAGTCGGCGGTTGTGCGAGGGCGGCGGTTATTCGAAGGCGGAGGCGCGGGCTCCGGGGAGCTGGAGCAGGAGTTCGCGGGCACGGGCGGCGACCTTGTGCTCGCAGAGCACCTCGTACTTCGTCGCCACGGTCTGGGTGACCGAGGTGAAGTCTCGCTTGCCCTGAGAGAGCGCGTACCCGATCGATTGGAAGACGATGCTGATCGCGATGCCGATGGCGAGCGCGACCAGGAACAGGACCAGGATGTTCGGGACCGGGAGGAAGATCAACATCAGCAGGCCGACCAGCAGGCCGGTCGACACGCCCGACTGCACACCACTGATCAGGACGGTGCGCCAGGTCTTCCGGCCGAGCACCCGTTCCACCGACTTCAGCTCGGTGCCGACGATCGCGAGATTCTGCACCTCGAACTTCTGATCGGACAGGAAGTCGACCGCCTTCTGGGCGTCGGCGTAACTGTTGTAGATCCCGACCGACTGCGGGAACTCGAGCTCGAAGATCGAGCTGACACCCTGCGACTGCGAGAACGCCATGATTCCTCCTGTACCTGCTTCGGCGCCCAATCTACTCCGGCGGACTGTGAGTTGGCTGTGTCCGCCGCGCGGTGCGACACGATGCCGTCCGGCAAGGTCGCGGCGTTACCCTCAACACGTGAACGGGACCTCGAATTCGATCTTCATCTCACGGATTCGCGGCCTGCCGGTGCTCGATGGGTCGGGGGACCAGATCGGCAAGGTGCGCGACGTCGTCGTGCAGCGACGGTCCGCGGGCCGGGCGCCGCGCGTCAAGGGCCTGATCGTCGAACTCTTCGCGAAACACCGGATCTTCCTGCCGATGGCCGGAGTCCGCGGCATCGACGCGGCCCAGGTCGTCATCTCCGGCGCGGTCAACCCGCGCCGGTTCGAGCGCCGGGAATCCGAGATGCTGGTGATCGACGACCTGTTCGACGTGCAGGTCACCCGCACCGACAACCCAGGTCCGGCCACCGTGTTCGACGTGGCCATGTACTCGGTCCGCACGCTCGAGTGGGAACTGTCCAAGGTCGCACTGCGGGAAGGGAAACCTCGCCGGTTCGGCCGTCGCGGCCACGTCACGATCGTCGACTGGTCGGTGATTCGTGATCTTGGTGTCGACCACGAGCGGGGTACGGAGCGGCTGCTGGCCCAGATGGAGGACATGAAGCCGGCCGACATCGCCCGGGAGCTGCACGAGATGCTGCCGGAACGCCGGGTCGAGGTCGCGGCCGCGCTCGATGATCAGAAACTGGCCGACGCGCTGGAGGAGCTGCCCGAGGACGAACAGGTGCAGCTGATCCAGAAGCTCGAGGTGGAGCGCGCCGCGGACGTGCTGGCCGAGATGGAGCCCGACGACGCCGCCGACCTGATCGCGGACCTGTCCCCCGAAGTGGCAGAGATGCTGCTGCAGCGGATGGAGCCGGACGAGGCCGAGGACGTCCGCCGGCTGCTCAGCTACGCCGAGTTCACGGCGGGCGGGATGATGACCACCGAGCCGGTGATCGTTTCCGCCGACTCGACGGTCGCCGACGCGCTGGCCATGGTCCGCGATCCCGAGCTGAGTCCGTCGATGGCCTGCATGGTCTACGTCTGCCGAAGTCCGCTGGAGACCCCCACCGGACAGTTCGTCGGCGGGGTGCACATCCAGCGGCTGCTCCGCGAACCGCCGTCGACCCTCGCCTCGGCGTTGATCGACACCGAGCTGGAGCCGCTCTCCCCCGAGGCCAATCTGCACAGCGTCAGCCGCTACTTCGCCACCTACGACCTGGTCAATGCTCCGGTGGTCGATGATGATCATCGCCTGATCGGCGCGGTGACGGTCGACGACGTTCTTGATCATGTCCTGCCGGCCGACTGGCGGGGCACCCAGTTGGACCAACTCTCTTCTCAGGCGGTGACCCGTGGCCAGCAGTGATCGACAGTCCAGCCGGAGCCGTACCGCCGGCGACCGGGACCGCCTGAACACCCCCGGCCGCGGCCGCCGGGTCCCGCTTCCCAGGCCCAGTTGGGATCGGGACGCTTTCGGCCAGTTCGCCGAGGGCTTCGCCCGGTTCATGGGCACGGCCAGGTTCCTGGCCTGGATGACCGTGTTGATCATCGCCTGGGTGCTCTGGAACGCACCGATCGGGCCGCCGCGGCCCCGGATCGACGAGTACCCGTTCATCTTCCTCACCCTGCTGCTGTCGCTGCAGGCCTCGTACGCGGCGCCGTTGATCTTGCTCGCGCAGAACCGGCAGGAGGCGCGGGACCGGGTCGGACTCGAGCAGGACCGGGCCCAGGGTGCCCAGAACCGTGCCGACATGGACTTCCTGGCCCGGGAGATCGCCTCGCTGCGGATGTCGGTCGGTGAGCTGGCCACCCGCGACTACGTACGCTCCGAACTGCGCAACGAGCTGCGCACGATCCTCGCCGAACTCGACGAGGAACGCACCACCCCCTCGTCGACTAACCGGTGATCTTGATCGTCACGGTCTCGGTCGTGCCGTTCACCGTCACGGCAAGCGTTCCGGTGCCCGCCGCGAGCGCGGTGAGCTCTCCGGTCGCCGGGTCGAAGCGCAGATTCGGCGAGGCCGCCCAGTCCGCGCTGACCGGATAGGCCACCGGCACCGGCCGCGATCCCTGCACCAGTTCGGCGCTCGCCGAACCGGTCGCCCCGACGGCCAGCGTGGCCGGCGCGGTCAGGCTCAGCCCGTCGACGTGCGGGCGGAACTGGGCCGACAGCCAGTCCGGACCACCCAGGTACGGGAACCGGCGGGCCCGGGCCTGGTCGGTACGGGACACCGGATCGACCCCGTACAGGGACCAGCCGGTGAACCCGCCCTCGCCCGGTGAGGTGGCCGGCGCCTTGCCGGAGTTGCCGTTGATCACGTACGGGACGTTGTCGACCAGCGCCGCGTGGAAGGTGCCGACGTGGCCGCCGATGAACGCTGCGCCCTTGCCGGTGGAGCGCTGGAAATCGGCCAGCCAGGTCTCCAGCAGCGCCGCCTCGTGCCGGTCGCCGAGCTGGCTGTTCCGGGCCGGCGTCGGGTCCCGCGGCGGATGGTGCTCGATGATCATCACCGAGCTGATCGACCGGTCCTTGGCGGCGTCGTCCAGCGCCGTCCGCAGCATCGCGAGCTGATCGAAGCCACCGCCGCGCAGGGTTCCGGTCGACGAGTTCAGGGTCACGAACCGGGTGCCTTCATGATCAAAAGTCCGGTGGGTGGCGCCGAAGTACTTCTCGAAGTTGGTGATCGCCGAGCCCATGATCTCGTGGTTGCCCGGCACGTAGTGGTACGGCACCGAGCCGCCGATCTCCTCGTCCAGGATTCGCTTGGCCAGTTGGAAATCCGCCTCGGTCGCCTCGTCGACGAAGTCGCCGGCGATGACGAAGAAGTCGGGCTTCGCGGCCTTGATCTCGCGGAGCGTCCGGCGGGCCGCCCGGACCAGCGGCGAGTCCGGGTCCCGGGCGACGAACTGGGCGTCGGAGATCACCGCGAACCGCCAGCTGCGGCCGTCGACGGCGGTCTGGGTCTGCACGATCGGTGCCCGGACCGCAGCCGGCGGCGGTACGTCGACGGCCGGTGCCGCCTTGACGTAGAGGTTGTCGATCAAGACCTCGCCGGTGTACTGCGCGGACGCCTTCGTCTCCAGGGTGTAGATCCGGCCGAGGGTGACCGGCTGCGGCAGCCCGGCCGGCACCGCGAGCTCGATGTTCTTCCAGCCGGTCCAGTCGACGTACGGTCCGTAGACGGCGGTGAACTTGCCGGTGGCGTCGTACAGGCCGAAGGCGGTCCACTCCCCCTTACCGTGCCCGTACAGCGACATCCCGAACGACCGGGCCTGGCCCTCGACGCCGAGCCGCTGCGGCGGGATCGCGTAGGCGTTGCGGGTCAGCGTGGACTGGCTGAAGTCGTACGAGAGCTTGAGCGCGGCGCCGTCCTCGCCGTCCGGGACCTTGCTCACCGACGCCGTGGCCCGGGCCGTGCCGACCGTCCAGGTGTCGGCGTCGTCGAAGGTCGCCAGCAGCTGCTTCTCGACGCCGACGGAGACGCCGAGGGTCGCGGTCAGCCCGCCGACCCGGGCGGTGACCAGCCCCGCCCCGGACGCCTGCCGCGGCGTCACCCGGAACCGGCCGTCCGCGGTCGGTTCGATCGCGTACCGGGTGTCGTCGTAGTCGAGCTCGACATCGGCCGGGTCGATCGGTGCCGAAGTGCCGAAGGCGTCGTAGCCGAGGATGCCGAAGGTCGCGGTGTCGTCGGCGGTCGGCACATTGACCGTCTCGGCGGTCGCCGCGAGCCGGGCCACCGGGCCCAGCACCTCCAGGTCGAGCGTGCCCTGCGCCGCGCCGGAGCTCGCGGTGATCGTGGCCGGGCCGGGATCGGTGGCGCGGAACCGGCCGCCGTCGACCGTGCCGCGGGTGGCCGACCAGCGGATCGGGGCGGTCGCCTTCGCCGGTCCGTACGTCTCGTCGTGCGGGGTGGCGGTCAGCGTCCGGGACAGGCCGGTGAAGACCCGGTCGGGCCGGGCCCGTCCGGCGACCGGGCTGTCGCTCGCGGCGGTCCGGCGGTCGGCCGCGGTGTCCAGCCAGAGTCCGGCCGGCTTCCCGCTGCCACGCGGGCCGAGTACGGCGAGGCCGTTCGGCACCGGGCGCAGGGCGCCGTCGCCCGGCGTGTTGTCGACCTGCACCCGGTCCGCGCCGGGCAGCCGGCTGACCAGGGTCGTCGAGCCGCCGCCGTCGAGTTCCACGCCGACCCAGGCGCCGCGGGCGGCGAGCAGCCGGCCCAGCTCGGCCAGGGTGGCACCGCGGCTGTGGGTCTGCCGGTCGCTGTCGACGCTGACGATGATGATCTTGGTGCCGTCCTTGGAGAAGCCGATCCCGGTCCGTCCCGCGTACGTCTTGTCGTCGACCGGCCGGGCCTGACCGTCCTGGACGACGAGTTCGTGAACACCGACCGCCGTCTGCACCGGCTTGCCGTCCGACGGCCGCGCCCGGTACGAGACGTCCACCCGGTCACCGGGGCGCAGGGCGCGCAACGCGTCGGCGCCGGCCTCCCGACCCAGCAGAATCGTCGTGTCCGCAGGGATCTCGCCCGATCCGGCCTGATCATCGACGGCGGTCACGACGCCGTTCTTGATCATCACCTCGACCAGGTCGGTGACGCCCTGGACGGCGCGGCTGCGCGGATAGCCGCCCCAGAGCGCGGTGAACGCCTGCACCTCGTCCTTGCCGAGCAGCGGGCTGTTCAGCCGGTCCAGCGGGACCGGTCCGGTCGGCAGCGTCGCCGTACCCTCGAAGAGGACCTCGAGCACCCGGCCGATCCCGTCGGCGTCGAACCCGACCGCCCGGTACGGATCCTCCGAGGCGGACTTGATCAACTTCCCGTCGGCGACCGCCGGGCCCATCGGTGCGCCGGAGTTGTTGATGTCGAAGAAGTCGCCGTTCACCGCGGCCACCGCACCGGCGGCGTCGGCCTGCTCGGTGATCGGGGCCGGCTCGGTCAGCGCCCCGGTGCCCAGGTAGCCGATCCGGGCTCCCTGGCTGGTGTCGATGGTGAGCGCGTCGCCCTGCTGCCAGCCGCGCGCATCCAGGGTCTCCAGTTGCTCCGCGGTGACGCCGGGAGCGACCGGCCGGGAGCGCCGGTGGACCTCGATCGCACCGTCCGCTGCGGCCACCGCCGGCTCGTCGGCAACCGCACGCGGCGGACCGGCCAGCAGCAACGGCGCCAGAACGGCGAGAACGACCAGCAGCACCCGGCCCCGCAGACGTGTCGGCACGAGCCACCTCCCCCGAGTAAAAGATTGACACGCGCAGTCTGCACGGCGGGAAGCAATGTGCACCAGCCCTCGGAGGTGAATGATCGCCGACCCTCCGGTGTCGGCGGCCGCCCGTCTCGGCCCCGACTGCGGGTCGGGCCTACCGCACCGGCCCGTCTAGGCTGGGCGACATGTCCGACCGTACGACCGACCACCCGCTCGAGCCGCCCATCCGGCAGGCCCTGGCCGGGGTGAACGACCCCGAGATCCGCCGCCCGATCACCGAACTGGGAATGGTCCACTCGGTCGACGTCGACGACGCCGGAGCGGTCCGGGTCGAGGTGCTGCTCACCGTCTCCGGCTGCCCCCTCAAGGACACCCTGCGGCGCGACGTCACGGCGGCCGTCTCCGCGGTCGCCGGCGTCAGCTCGGTCGAGGTCGTCCTCGGCGTCATGTCGGACGAGCAGCGGGCCGCGCTGCGGGAGCAGCTGACCGGCGGCAAGGCCGAACGCGACATCCCGTTCGCGCGGGCCGACTCGCTGACCCAGGTGATCGCGGTCGCCTCCGGCAAGGGCGGCGTCGGCAAGTCGTCGGTCACCGTGAACCTCGCGCTCGCCCTGGCCGCGAAGGGCCGCACCGTCGGCGTGCTGGACGCCGACATCTACGGGCACTCGATCCCGGCCATGCTGGGCGTCGCCGACTCCAAGCCGACCTCGGTCGAGGACATGATCATGCCGGTCCCGGTACAGGGCCTGAAGGTGATCTCGATCGGCATGCTGAAGCCGCGGCGCGATCAGGTGGTCGCCTGGCGCGGTCCGATCCTGGACCGGGCGCTGACCCAGATGCTCGCCGACGTCTACTGGGGTGACCTCGACTACCTGCTGATCGATCTGCCGCCGGGCACCGGCGACGTCGCGATCTCGCTGGGCCAGAAGCTGCCGAACGCCGAGGTGCTGGTGATCACGACCCCGCAGCAGGCTGCGGCCGAGGTCGCGGAACGGGCCGGCACGATGGCGTCGATGATGAACCAGCGGGTGATCGGCGTGGTGGAGAACATGTCGTACTACCTGGTCCCCGGCACCGACGAGAAGCACCACATCTTCGGCGAAGGCGGCGGCAAGGACGTGTCGGAGACGCTGGCCCAGCGGCTCGGCTACCCGGTCCCGCTGCTGGCTCAGGTACCGCTGGACCCGAAGCTTCGCGAGGGTGGCGACGTGGGTACGCCGATCGTCGGCACCGACCCGGACCAGCCGTCGGCCGTCGCGCTGACCGGGCTGGCCGATCAACTGGCCGGCCGTGGCCGCGGGCTGGCCGGGAAACAATTGGGGCTGGCGCCGGCCGGTCGCTGAATCGTCGGCGAACCTTCGGGCGGCGGGTTAGGGTCGAACAGGACCATGATCATCGTCGACCCAGGAGGTTCAGCATGCGACTCGGGATCGGACTCCCCACCGCCGGCAGCGAGAACGGGGCGGAGGCGATCGCCGCTGCGGCCGAGGGCGCGGAACGGATCGGGCTGGACTCGGTCTGGAGCTTCGAACGGCTGCTGATGCCGACCAACGAGGGGTACGCCGGACAGTTGCCCGACGCCTACGCCTCGGTCTATGCGCCGATGGAGGTGCTGGCGTACGTGGCGGCCAAGACCAGCCGGGTCACCCTCGGCACCAGCATCATGGTCGCGCTGCTGCACAACCCGGTGGACCTGGCCCGTCGCTTCGCCACCCTGGACCAGCTGAGCAACGGCCGGGCTGTCGTCGGCCTCGGTCAGGGCTGGATGCCCGAGGAGTTCGAGGCGGCTGGGGTGCCGCTGAGCCGGCGCGGTGCGGGGTTCGCCGAGTTCCTCGAGGCGATGCGGGCAGCCTGGGCGCCGGATCCGACCTCGTACGACGGGCGCTTCTACCGGTTCGCCGAGTCCAAGATCGGGCCCAAGCCGGTGCAGCCGGGCGGGCCGCCGATCCTGGTCGCCGCGATGGCCCCGGCGTCACTGCAGCGGACGGCGGCGGCCGGCCTCGGCATCAACCCGATCTGGTTCGGCTGGGATGCGCTGACCGAAACCGCCGGCGCCTTCCGGGAGGCGGCCTCCGCCGCCGGGCACGATCCGGCCGTGCTGCCGATCGTGCTGCGAGTGAACGCGTCGCTCACCGAGACGGCCCAGGGCACCGAGGCGACCGTGGTCGGTTCGCCGGAACAGGTCGCCGAGGCGATCCCGCGGCTGGCGGAGCTCGGCGTCACCGAGATCCTCTGGTCGATGGACCTGCCTGTCGATGACCAGCTCGGACTGCTGGGTCAGCTGGTCGGCTGACCCCGGGCCCCGTCCGATCCCCCGCTCAGGTGGCGTCGGGGTCGAACGGGGTCAGCACGCGGGCGGCGCCGGCAGCCGCCAGGACGCCGCTGCCGTTGATCTGGTCGCCGTCGCCCGACTTGGCGTTGTTGACCGTGTCGGTGAGGTCCTTGGCGAGTCCCTTGCCGGCCTCGGTGCCCGCGTTGAAGTCGGCCTTCACGTCGGCGACGATCGGCTCGACGTCGTCCAGCAGGTGCTTCTTGATGAACGCCTTGGGATTCAGGTCGCGGAAGTCGACGTCCTCGAAGCCCGGACCGAGTTCCTTCTTCAGCTGGTTCTGCGCATTCCCGGCCATGGTCCGGACGTACCGGACCAGGTGCGCAGCCTTGCGCGCGAACTGGGGCAGCCGTTCCGGGCCGAAGATGATCACGGCGACGACGACCAGCGCCAGCAGCTCAGTGGGCCCGATGTCGAAGAACACAACCGAATCCTACTCGGGTGACGATGGTCGCGGGTGGCTTCTCACGGGTGTGATCAACCCTCGCGCGCGCCGAGCGTGACCTTGGCTTCCGCCTTCTGGCTGCCACGCTCGTACGCCAGCACGATCTGGTCGCCCGGCCGGTGGGTACGGATCGCCACGATCAGCTGCTCCAGCCCGGTCACCGGCTTCCCGTCGATGCTCGTGACCACGTCGCCGTCGGCCAGTCCGGCCGAGTCGGCGGGGCCGCCGCTCTCGACTCCGGACAGCTCGACACCCTTGCCGTCCGGGGCGTCGCTGACGTTGGCCCCGATCACCGGGTAGGTCGCCTTGCCGTCCTTGATCAACATCTCGCCGATGTCCATCGCCTGGTTGATCGGGATGGCGAAGCCGAGGCCGATGCTGCCGGCCTGTCCCTGGCCGGAGCCGATCGTCAGGATCGCCGAGTTGACGCCGATCACGCGGCCGCCGGCGTCGACCAGCGGCCCGCCCGAGTTGCCCGGGTTGATCGGGGCGTCGGTCTGCAGCGCGTTGATATAGGCGGTGTTGGCACCCGGGTCGCTGTCGTCGCCGACCACCACCGGGCGGTCCTTGGAGCTGATGATGCCCTGGGTCACCGTGTTGGCCAGGCCGAGCGGCGAACCGATCGCGACCGCGGCCTCGCCGACCTTGACGGCGTCGGAGTCGCCGATCTCCATCGGCACCAGCTTCTCCGAGGTCGGCACCTGGATCACGGCCAGGTCGTAGGTCGGGCTGCGGCCGAGGATGCGGGCGCTCGCCCGCGACCCGTCGTTGTAGACCACGGTGATCCGGCCGCCGCTGGCCGCCTTTTCCACGACGTGGTTGTTGGTCATGATCCGGCCCTCGCCGTCCAGGATGAACCCGGACCCGCCGGTGTTGCCGACCCTGATCATCACGGTGCTGGGCAGGACCCGCTTCGCGATCTCGACCGTGTTCGCCTCGGGCGGCGCGGGCGGCAGCGGCTCCCGGGTGCTGGCCGGCGGTCCGCCGACCGGCGTCGCCTGGGTCCCGGTCCGGGGGACCAGCAACCCGCCGCCGAAGCCGGCCAGGCCGCCGACCACGGCCGCGAGGATCACCGCGAGCAGCAGGATGCCGATGCCGGAGCCGCGCCGGCGACGCTGAGGTTGAGGCTGAGCTTGGGGTTGCGGCGGCGGATAGCCGGGGCCCGGCTGCAGCGGCGGCACGTTGCCGGGCGCCGGGAAGAGTTGGGTCGGCTCCGCCGAGCGGTAGCCGGGGCCGGCCACCGGAATCGGTTGCGTCGGCTGGTGATCCTGGGACCGGCGCGGGCCGGGCGGCGGTCCGGCCGGAACGCCGGTCGGGCCGGGGGCCGCGAACGGATGCGGCGGCGCGGCCGCCGATCCCGGCGACGAGGTGCCGTACGGAGGCTGGCCCTGCTGCTGACCCGGTCCCTGATGCGGTACGGAAGCGGAGCCGGGCGACATCCGACCGGAGTCCTGCCCACCGAAGCCCTGCCCCTGCGACCCCAGACCCGGCGCACTGCGCGGGGCCTGTGGCCCACCGAAGTCCTGCGCCTGACCCATGCCGCGGGAGCCCTGCCCGCCGCCGAAGTTCTGCCCACCACCGAAGTTCTGCGCACCCGGACCCTGCGGGCTGCCGGGCCGATGCTGGCCGCCGAAGTCCTGAGCGCTACCGGGCCGCTGCGGACCACCGGCGCTCTGGCCGCTGCCGGGCGCTTGCGTACCGCCGAAGTTCTGGCCACCGAAGTCCTGCGCGCTACCCGGCCGCTGCGGACCACCGGCGTTCTGCGCGCCACCGGGCGTCTGCGTACCGCCGAGGTTCTGGGCGCTGCCGGGACTCTGACCGGGTCCCGGTGCACCGGAGCCCTGACCTTGAGACTGACCATCGCCGGGAGCCTGGCCACCGGGACCGCTCGGGCCCGGGGCGCCGGCCGGGGTCGGGGACGATCCCGCGTCGCCTTCGGGCGTGCCGAAGGGTCCGTAGTAGTGGAAGTCGTCGTCCCGACTGCCCCGCTCGGGGCGGTCGTCTCCTGCCATGTCCGCCTACCCGACCAGGTTGTTGATGATGCGGGTCAGGCCCGCTTGGACGCGGCCCATCGTAGTTGGCTCAGGAGTCGTTTCGTGGGGCAGTTGATCGGCCACGTCGGCCAGCGCCGCGCGGTCGCCGTCGGTGATCACGGTGAAGACCTTGTCGCCGGACTGCCAGGTCGCGACCAGCGCGGTGCCGCTCCGTACGTACGCGCCGACCTCGTCGTCCCAGGCCGAACCCGCGGGCGGGCCGGACAGCCGGCCGTGCGCCTCGTACACGGCGACGGTGGTCAGGCCGTCGCTGTAGGTCATGTGCAGCGACTCCGGCTGGTCGCTGCCGTCGCTGCGCAGCCGGACCAGGGACAGCCCGGCCAGCTGGTCGTGGCAGGACCAGCCCCGATCGGACATCACGGGAGCGCTCGACAGGGTGAGCGTGGTGGCGTCGTCGGGCAGGTTGAGCGGGGCCGACGCGTCCTCGGAGCTGTGGCCGTTGTTCACCGCGACCGAGGTGAAGCCGGTCGAGAGCCGTACCGCTCCGTCGTTGTCGAACCGCTGCTGCCAGAGCACCAGGCCGCTCTGCTCGTCGATCCACCAGCGGGCCGCGAGCCGGCCGGTGGCGTAGCTGATCGCGTCGACCATGACCGCCGAGCGGCCGACCGACTTGGCCTGCGTCGCGCCGGTCAGCCGGTAGCCGGCGGTGATCATCCGGAACACGTCGCCGTCGCCGACCGGCGTACGCGGTGGTGCGGCCAGGAACCCGTCCGCGAGCTCGTCGCCGTCCGGACCGCGGACCACGACGTTGCTGCCTCGACCCGGGGTGAAGGACACGGCCATCGAGCCGGCGGTGCGGTCGGTCCCGAGCCCGGCGACCATCCGCTGGTTACCGGTGTAGCCGACCGTGATCGCCGCCTCGAACGCGCGCCGGAGCCAGTTCGTCGCGGCCACCAGGGAAAGCTCGGGTCCGGTCGCCGGGTCGGGCGCGGCGAGGTCGGCGTCGGGGGCGGACAGCGACGCCTGGTCGACCAGGGCGGCGGCGCCGACCAGCGTGCTCGCGGTCGGCAGTTGGGCCAGCGCGGCGCCGAATTCGGTCCGGACCTGTGGGGCGGGATCCGACAGCAGCGGGGCCTTGTCGGTGGGCGCCGCAGCGTACCCGATGCCGCCGACGGTCGCGGTCAACAGCGCCACCAGGGCCAGCACGGCGGCGGACCGGCGCAGCGAGGCGTGCCGTTCCCGGGGCAGGTCGGCCCAGGCGCTCTGTTCGAACGGTCGCGACGACAGCGGCCGGCGGGCCCGGGGTCCGGCGATCGAGACCAGCCGGTCGGACAGGGTTCCCGGCGCCGACGGGCCGGCGGGTGCACCTTGGGTCAGCAGTTGCCGCAGCCGAAACAGTCCTTCGACGTCCTCGCGGCAGTCGGAGCACCGGCTCAGGTGCTTGACGACCCGGTCTTCAGCGGCGCGTTGCAGCGCCCCGTCCACATAAGCGGATCGGAGTTCGGCCAAATCGTGACAAGTGGTCCTCTTCACGCCGTCCTCGCGCCGAGCAAGCTCCGCAGCCCGCGCCGTCGCGGTTCCGCCGGCTCGGTCACTGCTACCTCATCTCCCTCAACGGGTACGCCGAGATAACGTTCCCGATCGGCGGTCGGGCGGCGGTGGGCCAGGGCCCCCCGCAGCTGGGCCCGGCCGCGGTGGATGCGGCTGCGGACCGTACCGATCTTCACGTCGAGAACGCTGGCGATCTCCTCGTAGCTCATGCCTTCGATGTCGCAGAGCACCACGGCGGCCCGGAACTCGGGCGGCAGGGCGGCCAGGGCCGCGGCGACGTCGTGCTCCATGTCCGCGTCGGCGAGCTGCTCCGACGGGCTGGGCAGGCTGCTCTGCAGCCGTTCGGCCGTGCCGTCCGGCATGCCGTCGAAGCGGATCTTCTGCTTCCGCCGGGCGGCGTCGAGGAAGAGGTTGGTGGTGATCCGGTGCAGCCAGCCCTCGAAGGTGCCGGGCTGGAACCGGTGCAGCGAGCGGAACACCCGGACGAACACGTCCTGGGTGAGGTCCTCGGCGTCGTGCGGGTTCCCGGTCAGCCGGTACGCCAGCCGATAGACCCGGGCGCTGTGATCACGGACGACCTGCTCCCAGCTCGGCGGTTGCCACTCGGGCTCCGCCGGCGGCTGCCAGTCCTTGGGGTCGGGGGCCGGCCAGTTCTGCATGCCGTCCTCCCCCGTCCTCGTCCGTTGCTCCGGCTCACGCACCGTGCTACTCATGGGCGTCATTGTTCCGGCCCAACCTGGCAATCTGCTAAGCGTTCCCTGTCAATCCGTGCCGCCGGACTGTGATGGTGCCCATAGCGCAGCGACCCCTCCGGCCACCTCAGAGTAGTCGATCCTGAGCAGTCACCGCATGCTCCGCCTCGAGTCGCAGCAGGACCTTCTTGCGGTCCAGCCCGCCACCGTAGCCGACCAGCGTGCCGTTGGCGCCGATCACCCGGTGACAAGGGACGACCACCGGGATCGGGTTCGCGCCGTTGGCCAGCCCGACCGCCCGGCTGGCCGCCTGGGTACGGCCGATCCGCAGCGCGAGCTCGCCGTAGCTGATCGTCTCGCCGTACCCGATCCGGCACAGCTCCGCCCAGACCTGGAGCTGGAACGGCGACCCGGACGGCTCCAGCGGCAGCTCGAAGTCGGTCCGACCACCCTCGAAGTACTCGGACAGCTGCTGGATCGTGACGGCGAGGATCGCGTCCGGCTCCCCCACCGGCACCGGCGCCGGGCGGCCCAGGTCCTCGCCGTCGAATCTGATCATGGTCAGCGCGCGGCCGTTGGACTCGAGGGTGAGCGGGCCGATCGGCGAGTCGATCACCGTCCGGACGACTGTCGGGTTCATCGCTTCTCCTCCAGGTTCCACAACTGCATCACCGCGTACGAACGCCAGGGACGGCACCGGTCGAGCTCGCCGGCCGGCGGATCGGCGCCGAGCGCGGCCAGCGCGTGCCGGACGCCGAGGTCGGTGCCGAGCCAGATGTCCGGATCGCCGAGCGCCCGCATCGCGATGTAGTCGGCCGTCCACGGCCCGATCCCTGGCAGCGCGAGCAGGGCCTGCCGTACCTCGGCCCGGTCGGTGCCGTAGTCGAGCGGCAGCCGGCCGGACGCGACCGCCTCGGCCAGCCCGACCAGGGCCCGGCCCCGGCTGCGCGGCATCGGCAGCTCCTCCGGGTCCGCCGCCGCCAGCTGATCCGGGGTCGGGAAGACGAGGTCGAGCCCGCCGTCCGGGTCCTGCAGGCCGTCCGGCAGCGGGCTGCCGTACCGGGCGGCGATCCGGCCCAGCACCGTCCGCGCGCCGGCCACCGACACCTGCTGGCCGACCACCGCCCGGACCGCCACCTCGAAGCCGTCGACGTGGCCGGGCACCCGCAGACCGGGCCGCCGCCGGACGAGCGGGGCGAACACCGGCGACGCGGCCAGCGTCTCGTCGATCAGCTCCGGGTCGGCGTCCAGGTCGAGCAGTCGGCGGGATCGTTCGACGGCCGCGGCCAGGTCCCGCAGGTCGGACAGCGCGAACTCGGCCCGGACCAGGGAGTCGGCGGGCGTCAACCGGACCACCGCCGGTCCGCCGGGCAGGGCGAGGGTGCGGGCGTAGCCGGCGTCGTCGGCCCGCTCGACCCGGCCGATCGCGCGGTCGGTCAGGAAACGCAGCAGCCGCGGCCCGTCGAACGGCCGGCGGACCGGCAGGTCGAGCACGATCCGCAGCGGCGCCGGCGCCGGCCCGGTGGCCGTCCTGGTGCGGGGGCCTGCGGCCGCCCGGAGCTGCCGGGGTGCGCTGTCGTACACGACGCGGATGGTGTCGTTGAACTGCCGCACGCTGGCGAAGCCGGCCGCGAACGCGATGTCCGCGAACGGCAGTTCGGTCTGCTCGATCAGCACCCGGGCGGTGTGCGCCCGTCGGGTCCGGGCCAGCGCCAGGGGGCCGGCGCCGAGCCGCTCGGACATCAGCCGGTTCAGTTGGCGCGGGCTGTAGCCGGTCCGGGCGGCCAGCCCGGCGACGCCCTCCCGCTCGACCACGCCGTCCGCGATCAGCCGCATCGCCCGGCCGACCGCGTCGGCCCGGAAGTCCCACTCCGGAGAGCCGGGCGCCGCGTCCGGACGACACCGCCGGCAGGCCCGGTAGCCGTCCCGCTGGGCCGCGGCGGCCGACGGGTAGAAGGTCAGGTTGCCGCGCTTCGGCGTGGTCGCCGGACAGGACGGCCGACAGTAGATCCCGGTGGTCCGGACCGCGATATAGAAGACGCCGTCGAACCGCGCGTCGCGGCTGTCCGCGGCGCGGTAACAGGTTTCATGATCAAGTTCGGCGACCGGCACGAGTTCATTCAACCCGGTGCCACCGACAGTCACTCGCGGGTTTCGGACATCATCGTCCTGCGCCCGCCGGCCGAGCAGACGGTCAGAGCAGGCCGGCGGCCCGGAGCTGTTCGCCGAAGACCTGGCGCTGCTCGTCGGTGGCCGGCACCTGGGGCAGCCGCAGCCCGCCGACGCCGCGGCCCTGCAGGTCCAGACCGGCCTTGACCATCGAACAGCCCTGCGCGGCGAACACCCCGGTGAAGACCGGCAGCAGGCTTCGGTGCAGCCGGAGCGCCTCGGCGGTGTCGCCCTTGGCGAAGGCCTGGATCAGTTGCTTCATCCCGCGACCGGTGAAGTGGGTCGAGGTGCCGACCACGCCGACGGCGCCGACCGCGAGCAGCGGCAGCGTCATCGCGTCGTCGCCGGAGTAATAGGCCAGGTCGGTCTGGCTGAGCACGGTGGCCGAGGCGACCGGATCGCTCTTGGCGTCCTTCACCGCGACGATCCGCGGGTGCTCGGCCAACGCGATCATGGTCTCGGTCGCGATCGGGATGCCGGCCCGGTGCGGGATGTCGTACACGATGATCGGCAGGCCGGTGCCGTCGGCGACGGTCCGGAAGTGCTGCAGCACGCCCGCCTGCGGCGGCTTGGAGTAGTAGGGCGTGACGACCAGCAGGCCGGTGGCGCCCGCGGCCTCCGCCTCGTGCGCCGACTCGATCGTGTGCTGGGTGTCGAAGGTGCCGACGCCGGCGATCACCTGGGCGCGGTCGCCGACCGCTTCGACGACGGCACGGAGCAGGGTGACCTTCTCCGCGGCGGTCGTGGTCGGCGACTCGCCGGTGGTCCCGCTGATCACCAGCGCGTCGTGGTCGAGGTCGTCCACCAGATGCCGGGCCAGCTCGGCGGCACCGTCCGGATCGAGCGAGCCGTCCTTCGCGAACGGGGTCACCATCGCGGTGATCAGATTTCCAAAGGGCGGTACGTCCGGCATGCGCGTCATTCTAGGGCCGTGACCTGACCGCGAAGCCCGGTGTCGGCCCTGGTTGGCGCCCATTCCCGGGTGCGGGCGAGAACATCGGCTTCGCTTCCCGTACGAACGCGAAGGTTTCTCCGCCGATCCGCGTCGACAACGCCACGAAAAATCAGGACCGGCCCCGGATCCTTGCCGCCGAGTGGGCACTCGCGCAGGGACACGCCGCGAAAACCGCTGCTTTAGTGCCCGGTCGGCGGGAGGGGGAGGGTCGGCGCGGATAGGGTGAGCGGCATGGATGCCCTGTCGGAACAGGAAAGGACCGCGCCGTCGGCGGCCTCGTGGATGTTCGCCGAGGACTTCGCCGCCGAATCCGATGCCGCGACCATGGCCCGTCAGGAGGCCGAGGACCTGGGCGTCAAGCCGGTCGGCCCCGGTACGGCCAGCGCCCTGACCATGCTCGCCCGGCTCGTCCGCGCCTCGCACGTCGTGGAGATCGGCACCGGCTCCGGCGTGTCCGGGCTGGCCCTCTACGCCGGCATGGTCCCGGACGGGATCCTGACCAGCGTCGACATCGAGCCGGAGCACCAGCGGATCGCGCGCCAGGCCTTCACCGATGTCGGCATCGAGAGCCGCCGGATCCGGCTGATCGCGGGCGCCGCCCTCAGCGTGCTGCCGCGGCTCAGCGACGGCGCGTACGACCTCGTCTTCGTCGACGGCGACAAGCTGGAATACCCCGACTACATCGAGCAGGCGCTGCGCCTGCTCCGGCCGGGTGGTGTGCTGGCCGTCGACAACGCGCTCTGGCACGACCGTGTGGCCGACCGGTCCAACGACGACGACGAGACCCTCGCCGTCCGGGAGACCCTGGACCGGATCCGCGACGACGACGGCCTGATCTCCTCGCTGCTGCCCTGCGGCGACGGTCTGCTGGTCGCCATCACCCCGCTCGGCTGACCCACGGCCGTACCGCCGGCGGAGTGATCAGCGTTCGATCGTGATGCCCTTGCCGACCACGGTGATGCCACCTTCGGACACCGTGTAGCCACGCGCCCGGTCCGCATCAAGATCAACTCCGACCTCGGCATCGGGCGGGACGACCACGTTCTTGTCCAGGATCGCGTTCCGGACCACGGCGCCCGGGGCGACCTGGACGCCGTTCAGCAGCACCGAGCGGTCGACCGTCGCGCGTTCCTCCACCCGGACGTTCGGCGACAGCACCGAGCTGTCCACCGAGCCGCCGGAGATGATGCAGCCGGGGCTGACGATCGAGTCCTCCGCGGTCCCCTCCAGGACGAACTTCGCACCCGGCATCTGCACCTGGTACGTCCAGGTCGGCCAGTCCAAGTTGTACAGATTGAAGACCGGGTCGACCGAGACCAGGTCCATGTGCGCCTCGTGGTAGGCGTCGATCGTCCCGACGTCGCGCCAGTAGCTGGCGTCCCGGCTGGTCGCGCCGGGCACCGTGTTGGCGGTGAAGTCGTACACCCGGGCGTCGCCGCCGGTGACGAACGCGGGGATGATGTCGCCGCCCATGTCGTGCCGGGAGTCGGTGTTCTCGGCGTCGGTGGTCAGCATGTCCACCAGCGCCTCGGCGGTGAAGATGTAGTTGCCCATCGAGGCGAAGCTGGACCCCGGATCGTCCGGCAGGCCCGGCGGCACCGCCGGCTTCTCCAGGAAGCTCTTGATCTTGCCGTCGGCCTCGGCGTCGATCACGCCGAACGCGCTGGCCTGCTTGCGCGGCACCCGGATCCCGGCGATCGTGCAGCCGCTGCCGCCGTCGATATGGGCGTCCAGCATCTGCTCGACGTCCATCCGGTAGATGTTGTCCGCGCCGAACACCACGACGTGGTCGGGCGCCTCGTCGATGATCAGGTTCATCGACTGGAAGATCGCGTCGGCACTGCCCTGATACCAGCGCGGACCGAGCCGTTGCTGGGCCGGCACCGGGGTCACGTAGTTGCCGAGCATGGTCGACATCCGCCAGGTCAGCGAGATGTGCCGGTCCAGGGAATGCGATTTGTACTGGGTGAGAACGGCGATCTGGCGCAGGTTCGCGTTGGCGAGGTTGGACAGCACGAAGTCGATCAAGCGGTACGTGCCGCCGAACGGCACCGCAGGTTTGGCTCGGTCCATCGTCAATGGCATCAGGCGCTTGCCTTCGCCCCCCGCCAACACGATCGACAGCACCTTCGGACGCGTCGCCATGCCCGAAACCTAAGCTGATCAACGGGCTTCCGACAAGCCCTCCGACAAAGCCGACACGTATGACACCATCAAGCCATGAGTGATCGTTTGGCGGTCGGGGTGCTGACACGGGAGTACCCGCCGATGATCTACGGCGGTGCCGGCGTGCACGTCGGGCAACTGGTTCCGCAGCTGCGCCGGCTGATCGACGTCGACGTGCACTGCATGGGCGAACCTCGGGACGGGGCCACCGCGCACCCCGAGGACCACCCCGCCGGGGCCAACGCCGCCTACCGGGTGTTCGGTGCCGATCTTGCCATGGCGGCGGCGATCGGGGACCTCGACCTGGTCCATTCGCACACCTGGTACGCCAACCTGGCCGGGCATCTGGCCGGCCTCTATCACGACATCCCGCACGTGGTCACCGCGCACTCGCTGGAGCCGCACCGGCCCTGGAAGGCCGAGCAGCTCGGCGGCGGCTACCGGCTCTCCTCCTGGGCCGAGCGGACCGCGTTCGAAGCCGCCGACGCGGTGATCGCGGTCAGTGACGGGATGCGGACCGACACCCTGGATTCCTATCGTGATCTTGATCCGGACAAGGTGCACGTGGTCCGCAACGGCATCGACACCGACGAGTTCGCACCCGATCCCGGCACCGGTTACCTGGCCGAGCTCGGCATCGACCCGGACCGGCCGACCGTGGTCTTCGTCGGCCGGATCACCCGGCAGAAGGGCCTGATCCATCTGGTCCGCGCTGCCGTACACCTTGATCAGGAAGCGCAGCTCGTGCTGCTCGCGGGTGCGCCGGACACGCCGGAGATCGCCCGGGAGATCGGCGACGCGTTCGGCCGGCTGCGGGAGACCCGCGATCATGTGGTCTGGATCGAGCGGATGCTGCCCCGCGAACAGGTCCGGCAGGTGCTGTCCCGGGCGACGATCTTCGCCTGCCCTTCGGTGTACGAGCCGCTCGGCATCGTCAACCTGGAGGCGATGGCCTGCGAGACGGCCGTCGTCGCCAGCGCGGTCGGCGGGATCCCCGAGGTGGTCGTCGACGGCGAGACCGGGCTGCTGGTGCCGTACTCCCCCGACCGGGCCGGCGACCCGGACTACGTCACGGCGTTCGAGACCGATTTCGCGACCAAGATCAACTCGCTGCTGCGGGACCCGGACCTCGCCGCGCGGTTCGGCAAGGCGGGCCGGCAGCGCTGCATCGACGAGTTCTCCTGGTCCAAGATCGCTGCCGAGACCGTCGACGTGTACCGGGCGGCGATCGCCCGGCACGCGGCTTGATCAGACGACGTCGATCTCGGTGCCGCCGGTGAGCCGGAGCAGGTCCGGGTAGGTCCAGGGCACCACGGCGTGCGGGATGCCGCCGCCGGTCCACAAGGTTTCGTACCCGGCGAGGTTGCGATCGACCACGGTACGGATCGGGGCCGGGTGCCCGACCGGCGCGACGCCGCCGATCGGCTGTCCCGTGTGGGTACGGACGAAGTCGGCGTCG
Source organism: Microlunatus sp. GCM10028923 (assembly GCF_042666975.1). Taxonomy (NCBI): domain Bacteria; kingdom Bacillati; phylum Actinomycetota; class Actinomycetes; order Propionibacteriales; family Propionibacteriaceae; genus Microlunatus; species Microlunatus sp. GCM10028923. Next base: position 117,992 of record NZ_JBHTFF010000007.1, read on the forward strand.
GCCCGCCGGAGCCGGCCGCCGACCGTGGCCGACACCTTCTCCACGTCCACCCGGTACGCCCCGCTGGCCATCACCAGGATCGGCTCCCGCTCGCCGCCGTCGTCCGGCTGAACCGCGAAGATCAACGAGTTGGCGATCGCGCCGACCTCGCAGCCGAGCTGATCGGCGGCGAGCTGCGCGGTGGTGGCGGCGTCGGGAAGCATCCGGATCCGGCCGGGCAGACCCTCGGAGATCAGGATGGATTCCACCGCGACGCAGTTGGCATGGAGGGTGGTCAAGACTCGTCCTTCGTGATGATGGCGATGGCAGTACGGGGTCGGCCCCGCAACCCGGACCGGGCTACGGGGCCGAAGCCGTCGGGTGTGGTCAGCCGACGACGGCCTTCAGCTCGCTGGCCAGCTTGGTGGCTTCTTCAGCATTGAGCTCGACGACGAGCCGGCCACCTCCTTCGAGCGGCACCCGCATGACGATTCCGCGTCCTTCTTTGGTGACTTCCATCGGTCCATCACCGGTCCGCGGCTTCATGGCAGCCATCGCTCACCCTCAATCCCTTGTTGTCGACGATCTTCATCGGTTCGGCAGCTATTACTGCAATTATTCCGCATCTGGCTCGCGGCCGCAGGTCGGGTCGCACGTGAGGGGCCGATTCAGCCGGTCTCGCAGGCGGCCAGGTGGTCGTTCACCAAGCCGACCGCCTGCATCATCGCGTAGGCCGTCGTCGGGCCGAAGAACCGGATCCCCTCCCGCTTCAGGGTCTTGGCGAGCGCGACCGACTCGGGGGTCTGCGGAGGCACCCCGTCGTCGTCCGCCGGTCGAGGACGGTCCGGTTGCGCGAAGGACCAGATGAGTTCGGCGAACGACTCGCCCATCCGGCTCACCACCGCGGCGTTGGCGATCGCGGCCTCGATCTTGGCCCGGTTGCGGACGATGCCGGTGTCGGCCATCAGCCGCTCCACGTCGGCCGGGCCGAACTCGGCGACCTGCTCCGGATCGAACCCGGCGAACGCCGCGCGGAAGTTGTCCCGCTTGCGCAGGATGGTGATCCAGGCCAGGCCGGACTGGAACGCCTCCAGGGTGAGCCGCTCGTAGAGTCCGGCGGCGGTCCGGACCGGGCGCCCCCACTCGTCGTCGTGGTACGCCACGTACTCCGGGGCCGACAGCGCCCAGGCGCAGCGCAGCCGTCCGTCCGGCCCGGGCTGTGCGGTCATCCGAGGTCCCTGGACAGCAGCCGGGCCAGCCGGCGCAGACTGAACGACAACCCGGCCCGGAGCAACGGCAGCAGCGGGCGGACGAGCGGGGCGGCGACGGCACCGCCGGGCGGCAGGAACGATTCGGTCACGGCGATCATGCTGCCACCGGGCACTGACAGCACCCGGATGGTGCCGACGCCGGTGAAGCCCGGCCCCAGATGCAGCACCTCGACCTCGCCCGGACCGCCGTCCGCGTCCGGTTCGGACCAGCCGGTGACCACGAACCGGTCCAGCAGGCCGAGCCGGAGCGGCCCGAGCCGGAACCCGGAGAACGCCTCGACCCGGACCCCGAGGCCGGCCTCGTGGGCGGTCCGGACCCGTACCGTCGTGAGCGGGATCCAGCGGGCCTGACCCGGCCAGTCGACCACCGCCCGCCAGGCGGTCGGCACCGGCGCGTCCGTACGCACCGAGGCGGCGACCCGCAGCACGGCTAGTGGAGTTCGTTGGCGGCGAGCTTCGCCTTGAGATCAGCGATGGTCGCGTCCCGCTCGGCCAGCTCGCCGGCCAACCGGTCCAGCACGTCGTCCACCTGGTCCATCGCGTACCCGCGCAGGGTGATCCCGAACTTGACGTCCGCGACGTCGGCCGAGCTCACCGGCTCGTCGTCCGGCCAGGGGTTCTGGCGGTACACATCGCGGTCGGGCTCCCGGCTCATGCCACCAAGCTTGCCCGATCCCGCAATGGCGACCACGCCGAGTGCGATGACGACCAGGGCCGCGATGAACCACTCCATGGGGTCGATCCTTTCACGGGTTCGGTGGTCAGAGCGCGGACCGAAGCGTGGCGACCGCCTCGTCGACGTCGTCGGTGACGGTGACCAGGGACAGGTCCGCTTCGCTGATGAAGCCCTCGGCCAGGACGGTGTGTTCGGCCCAGTCCAGCAGGCCCTGCCAGTAGGCGCTGCCGAACAGCACGATCGGGAACCGGGTCACCTTCTTCGTCTGCACCAGGGTGAGCGCCTCGAACAGTTCGTCGAAGGTGCCCAGGCCGCCGGGGAAGACGATGAAGCCCTGGCTCGACTTGACGAAGCAGACCTTGCGGACGAAGAAGTAGCGGAAGTTGATCCCGAGGTTGACGTACGGATTGAGGCCCTGCTCGTGCGGCACCTCGATGCCGAGCCCGACCGAGGTCCCGCCGGCCTCCAGGGCACCCTTGTTGGCGGCCGCCATGATGCCGGGGCCGCCGCCGGTGATCACGGTCAGCCCGGCCCGGGCCAGGTCACCGCCCAGGCGTTCCGCGGCGACGGCCATCGGGTGGTCCGCCGCGGCCCGGGACGAGCCGAAGATCGCCACCGCCGGGCCCAGGTCGGCGAGCGCGTCGAAGCCGTCGATGAACTCGGCCTGGATCCGCATCACCCGCCACGGGTCGGTGTGCACCCAGTCGGCCGGCGCCCGGCTGTCCAGCAGGCGTTGATCATGGTTCTCGGCATGGCGTCGGACGATCTCGGTCACGCCGCCGACCCTAGTACCGGGTTCAGCCGAGCCAGGTGAGGAACCCGGCGCGGCACCGTTCCAGATCCGCGGCCGGGCAGAACTCGTCGTCGGTGTGCGCCCTGTTGGGGTCGCCGGGGCCGTAGTTCACCGCCGGTACGCCGAGCGTGGCGAACCGGGCCACGTCGGTCCAGCCGAACTTCGGGCCGGGCGTGCCGCCGACGGCCGCGGCGAAGTCGGCCGCGATCGGGCGATCGAGACCGGGCCGGGCTCCGGGCGCGGCGTCCACCACCTCGAGGTCGTACGGGGCCAGCACCTCGCGGACGTACGCCTCGGCGCCGGCGATGTCCTTGTCCGGCGCGAACCGGTAGTTGATCAAGACCCGGCAGCGGTCCGGGATGACGTTGCCGGCGATGCCGCCCTCGATCCGGACCGCGTTCAGGCCCTCCCGGTAGATCAGCCCGTCCACCTCGACCTCGCGGGCCTGGTGCTCGGCCAGCCGGACCAGCAGCCCGTGCGCGTCGTGGATCGCGTTGCGCCCACGCCAGGAGCGGGCCGAGTGCGCGGCCAGCCCGGTGAACGTCACCGCGACCCGCATGGTGCCCTGGCAGCCGCCCTCGATGCCGGCGTTGGTGGGCTCGCCGAGCACCGCGAAGTCGGCGGCCAGCAGCTCGGGCCGTTCCCGGGTGATCCGGAACAGCCCGTTGCGGTCCGCCTCGACCTCCTCGTTGTCGTAGAAGACCCAGGTCAGATCACGGTTCGGCTCGGTCAGTGCGGCGGCCGCCGACAACTGGACCGCGACCCCGCCCTTCATGTCGCAGGCGCCGCGGCCGTGCACGATCAGGTCGTCGCCCTCGCCGGTGATGGTGGCCGGCACGTTGTCGGCGATCGGGACCGTGTCCAGGTGCCCGCCGATCACCACCCGTTCCCGGCGGCCCAGCTCGGTCCGGGCGATCAGGACGTTGCCGTCCCGGATCACCTTGAGGTGCGGGTACCCGCTCAGGGCGACCTCCACCTCGTCGGTGATCCGCTGCTCGTTGCCGCTCACGGACTCGATGTCGATCAAGGAACGGAGCAGGCCCGGCAGGTCTCCCTCGAGGTTCAGCACGTCGGGGTCCCCGCGGCGTTGCTCGGGGGAGCGAAGCGGAGGAGAGGAACGTCGTGGGGTGAACTCACGAGTTCGACCCTAACGCGGGCGGTCAGGCGTCGCGGCGCGCGGTCACTACAGTTGCCCCATGACCGACAGCCCGAGTTCGCACGCGTCCGGTTGGGGCGTGGCGACGATCCATGACAGCGGCCAGGTGCTGGACACCTATTACCCGGCCCCGACCCTGGACCGCCTGCCGGCCGAACCGCCCGCCGAGCTGGCCGCTGCCGCTGCGACGGATCCGGTACGGCGGGTGCGGACCGAGGTGGTCGGGACCGAGATCGAGCTCGCGGCCGGCCCGGCCGACGCCGCGGACGCGTACCTGCGCCTGCATCTGCTCAGCCACCGGCTGGTCCGGCCCTGGCAGGTCAACCTGGACGGGATCTTCGGCGCCCTGGCCAACGTGGTCTGGACCTCTGCCGGGCCGTGCGCGGTCGACGGTTTCGAGGAGGTACGGACTCGGCTGCGGACCGAGCGCGGCCACCTGACGGTGTTCGGCGTGGACAAGTTCCCGCGGATGATCGACTACGTGGTGCCGGCCGGGGTGCGGATCGCCGACGCGGACCGGGTCCGGCTCGGCGCCCACCTGGCCGAGGGCACCGTGGTGATGCACGAGGGCTTCGTCAACTACAACGCCGGCACCCTCGGCAAGGCGATGGTGGAGGGCCGGATCTCGGCCGGCGTGATCATCGGCAAGGACTCCGACGTCGGCGGCGGCGCGTCGATCATGGGCACCCTGTCCGGCGGCGGCAAGCAGGTCATCTCGCTCGGCGAGCGCTGCCTGCTCGGCGCCAACTCCGGTCTCGGCATCCCGCTCGGCGACGACTGCGTGGTCGAGGCCGGCCTGTACGTGACCGAGGGGACCAAGATCACGTTGCCCGACGGCCGGGTGATCAAGGCGATCGAGCTGGCCGGGCAGAACGGGCTGTTGTTCATCCGCAACTCGGTCACCGGCAAGGTGGAGGTGCGCAACCGGCAGGGCCGGGCGGTCGAGCTCAACGCCGCCCTGCACGCGCATTGATCATGGTCGGGAAACGTACCGCCGGGCTGGTCGCGGCGATCGCCCTGGTCGCCGCGGCGCCGGCCTGCTCCGGCCTCGCCGAAGGAGTCCGGCCGTCGATCTCGGACAGCTGCATGATCACCACCGAGGAGACGTCGGTGGTGGTCGATCTCGAGCAGGCCAAGTACGCCTCGATCATCTCCGGGCTGACCCTGAAACGATCACTGCCGGCTCGGGCCGCCTCGATCGCCCTGACCACGGCCTACCAGGAATCCGAGATCCGCAACATCGACTACGGTGATCGCGATTCGCTCGGACTGTTCCAGCAGCGGCCGTCCCAGGACTGGGGTACGCCGAAGCAGATCATGGACCCGTACTACTCGACCGGCGCCTTCTACGACGCGCTGGTCAAGATCAAGAACTGGCAGAAGCGGGACATCACCGAGGTCGCCCAGGCGGTGCAGATCAGCGGCTACCCGGACGCCTACCGTGATCACGAGTCCGACGGCCGGGCGCTGGCCAGCGCGCTGACCGGGCACTCCCCCGCCGCCATCGCCTGCCTCGACCTCAGTCCCGACCCCGGCGACGCGAAGGGTCTGGCCTCGGCGCTGCAGAAGACGTTCGGGAAGGTCAAGATCAGCCGCGAGGGCGACACCGTGACGATCACCGGCAGGTCCGACACCGCCGCCTGGGCGTACGGGCAGTTCGCCGTCGCCAACCTCGAGGAGTACGGGGTGGCCGCCGTCACCGTCGGTGATCAACGCTGGCAGAGCGTCGCCGACGAACGCGCCGGCTGGTCCGCCGCCGAGGAGCCAGCCGAGCCGCGTCAGGTGATCATCACCGTCCGCTGACCCGGGTCAGTCGACGACGGCCGCGACCGCTTCGAGTTCGACCAGCTGGTCCCGGTAGCCCAGCACGGTCACGCCGAGCAGGGTGCTCGGCACGTCGTGCTCGCCGAATGCGTCCCGGACCACCTGCCAGGCCGCGACGAGGTCGGCCTGATCGGACGACGCGACCAGGACGCGGGTGTTGATCACGTCCTCGATGGTCGCCCCGGCCGCGGCCAGGGCACGGGTCATGGTCTCGACGCAGGCCGCGGCCTGGCCGGAGTAGTCGCCGACGGCGACGGTCGTCCCGTCCTCGGCCAGCGGGCAGGACCCGGCCAGGAAGATCAGCCGCGCCTCGGCCGGCGCGGTGGCGGCGTAGGCGTACTCGGCGAGGTCGGACAGATCGGCGGCGCGGATCAGCTGGACGGAGCTCGGCACCCGTTCAGTCTGCCAGGGCCGTGCCGGACCAGGAGCCGAAGTCGTCCTCGCCGGGAATCGTCTTGCGCAGCTGCCGCCAGCCGAGGAAGTTGCCGATCCGGGCCCCGCCGGTGTCCGGGGTGGCGACGTGCTCCAGCGGGGACAGGTGCCCGCTCTCGACCAGCCGCCGGTAGAGCCGCAGGTCGGCGTCGAGATCGCGGCGGCCGTCGTGGGTCAGGTAGCTGACCCGGGCGCAGCGGGCCGCCGACACCTGCCGGGCCTGCTCGGTGTGCTCGAACGTCCCGTCGTACTCCTCCGGCTGCAGCAGCGGCAGGTGCCAGCCGCCGTCCGGGACCGTGGTCGGCGAGCCCGTCCGGTGCGCCTGCTGCATCAGTTCGGCGACCCGCCCGATCTCCGGCTGCGCCTCCGGATTGGCCCGGAGCGCGAAGAAGTTGCTCCAGTCGGTCGCCGTCACGATCACCGTGTGCCAGACGAACGGCTCCAGCAGCCGGTTCGCCAACTGCTTGTGGATCTTCAACTCCAGCAGGCGCTCGGCCTGCTCGACCGCCCGGTCCCGGGCCGTCAGCCAGGCCTCCCGTGCCGCCTTCCCGGCCACCTCGTCGACCTCCTGCTCGGCCTGCATGCCGGCCTGGTTGCGACCCCAGGACTCGGGGACGAACGGGTCGTCCCGGACCCGCGCCAGCTGAGCCTTCACGGGGATGGCCCGGCTGGACGCGCTGTTCCGGGAGAACACCCGGTGCGTGTTGAACTCCGCCAGCACCAGCCGCGGGAACGTGACCTCCATCGTCACCAGCCGATGCCCCGCATCGGACACCGAGTCGGCGATCACCTTCGCCTCGTACGCCATCTCCACCTCCAGCAGTCCGGGCCCAGCACACCACACCGCTACGCCGGGCGTCGCAGCCGTCCACCGGCGAGGGCCAGCCGGGCCCCGACGACGCCGGCCAGGCTGCCGACGACGAAGGGGGCGCGCGGATCGGCCAGGTCGGCGAGCAGGGCGGCGACCGGACCGCCGGCGGCGGTGCCGCCGAGCAGCACCGCGGCGAAGATCGCCATCACCCGGCCGGTCATCGCCGGATCGGCGGTCTGCAGGGTCGCCGTCGCCGCGATGATGCAGACCGACCAGGCGAAGCCGGCGCCGGCGAGCCCGACCAGCAGGACCGGCACGGCGGGGGCGACGGCGGTGAGCAGCAGCGCCCCGGCCAAGGTCGCGGCGGCCGGAGCCAGCGGCGGCGGACCGGGCGCGCGGCGGACGGCGGCGGCCACCATCCCGGCCAGGCTGCCCGCGGTGCCGGCGGTGAACGCGGCGCCGACCAGGTCCGGACCGCCGGCGAAGGTGACCCGGACCAGGATCGGCACCGACACCTGCACGGTGAAGCCGAAGGTGGCCAGCAGGGCGATCGTGATCATGGTCGACCGCAGCAGCGGAGCCCGCCACAGGTAGCTCAGCCCGGCCCGCACCTGCCCGGCCGCCCGGGCCACCCGCGGCGACGGGCCGGTCCGGATCGTGGCCAGGACCACCACGTCCGCGGCGAACGAGGCCGCGTTGATCGCGAACGTCGCGCTCGCCCCGACCGTGCTGACCAGGATCCCGCCCAGGGCCGAGCCGGCGGTCATCCCGAACAGCATGGCGGTCCCGGTCAGTGCCGACGCGGCAGCCGCCAGGTCGGCCGGCACCAGCATCGGCACCAGGGCCCGCCGGGCCGGCGTGTCCAGCGCGTTGATCACGCCCCAGGCGGCGGCCAGCAGGTAGATCACCGGCAGGGTCAGCGCGCCGGTGGCCGCGGCGATCGCGTAGCCGGCGGCGACCAGGGCCAGCCCGGACTCGGCGATGATCAACATCCGCCGCCGGTCGTAGCGGTCGGCCAGCGCACCGAACCACGGCCCGATCACCAGCGTGGGCAGGAACTGCAGCATGATCACCAGGCCGAGCGCGTGCGGGTCCTGCTGCACCACCACCCAGGCCAGGGCGACCACCTGGGCCCAGGAGCAGGTGACCGACGGCAGCTGCCCCGCCAGATAGCGGAGCAGCGCCGGCGATCGCAGCGCCGCGGCCGACGGGTGGCCGGTCGGCGGCTGACCGGTCATCAGAAGGCGACGACCGCCGCGGTGACGGCGAGGCCGAGGCCGAACAGGTAGGTGCCCATCGCGCCGACCATCCGCCGCTGGTCCTCCGCCGCCAGGGTCTTCGTCGTCACCATCCCGTACGCGTGCAGCACCCGGGACGCGGTCGCACCGATGATCAACGGCAGCGCCAGCCAGGCAGGAGCCAGGGCGCCGACCAGCAGGAACAGCACCAGCAGCACCGGGACGTACTCGATCGCGTTGCCGTGCGCCCGGATCGCGATCAACAACGGGCTGGCCGGGTCGGTGGGCTGCTGCGAGCCGCCCTGTTGCGCGGTGACACCCCGCAGCCGGGAGACGTTGAAGCCGAGCAGGAAGATCATCGCGGCCAGGATGGCGATGCAGACGATCGCGGTGATCATGCTCGGGTCGAGGGTGGTGATCATGCTGATTTCCTTTCCAGGTGGGGTTGCAGGAGGTGGTCCAGCAGGTCCGCGCAGAGCGTCCAGCCGAGCAGCGCGTCCACCTTGCGCAGGGCGCCGACGCTGGTCACGTTGATCTCGATCAGGTACGGGCCGATCACGTCCAGGCCGGCCAGCCGGAGGCCCATCCGGCGCAGCTGCGGCGCCAACCGGGCACAGATCTGCCGGTCCCTGGCCGTGACCGGAGCCTCGGCACTCGGCTGGCCGATCCGGAAGTCGCCGGCCACCGGGTAGCGGAACACCGCCCCGACCGGCTCGCCGTCGACCAGGAACACCCGCTTGTTGCCGGCGGTGACGTCGCGCAGGAATCGCTGCACCAGCACGGCTCTGGTGCCGAGGGCGGTGCAGATCTCGATCAACGAGGTGAGGTTGGGGTCGTGCCGGTCCAGCCGGAGGACGCCGCGACCGGAGAACCCGTCGACGGGCTTGATCACTGCCGCGCCGTGCTCGGCCAGGAAGTCGCGGATCGTCCGCGCGTCGGCCGTCACCACGGTCGGCGGGACAAGATCAGGAAAGCGCAGCGGGAACAGGTGCTCGCTGCATTCCCGCAGTCCCTGCGGCGCGTTCACCAGGACCGTGCCGGCCGGATCGATCAGGTCCATGATCAACGTGGCCGCGACGAAGGCGTCGTCGACCGGCGGCTCGGTGCGCAGGAACACCGCGGCCAGCTCGTCCAGCCAGACCGGCCGGGTTTCGACGACGGTGAACCACGGGTCGGGCACGCTCCAGCGGCAGCCCTGATCCGGCCGGGCCGGTGCCAGCGCGATCCGCCGGGCGAGCGCCCTGGCCCGGCCGTCGACCGCCTCCAGCCGGACCGCCTCGGTCACCCACACCTCGGCGCCGCGGTCCTGCGCGGCGTGCATCAGGCCGACGCTGGTGTCGACGGCCGGATCCAGCCGCTCCAGCGGGTCGGCGACGAACCCGATCCTCATCGCGCACCGCCGTAGCTGACCGCCGTGCCGGCGATGGCCAGCAGTGCCTCGGACTCCGGCGCGCGGCCCGCCGCCGCCTCGGCCCAGGCGCGATCCAGCTCTCCGGCCCGCGGCAGCAGCAGGGCCAGCGCGTGCCGCCGGGCCACCGGATCGCCGAGCAGGGTGCTGACGGTGTGCACCACGGCCTCGATCCGGTGGGCCGGCTGGGCGTCGAGGTAGCGCAGCTCCAGGTAGCCGCCGCGAGGTCGTACCGGTGGGAAGAGGGTGGTCAGGTGATAGGCCGCATCGCGGGTCTCGGGAAACGGCAGCCGGGGCGCGGCGGCGGCGAAGGCGAGATAGCCGCCGACCGGATCGTCCGGATCCAGGGACCGTCCGTCATAGCCGGTACGGGCCGGGTCGAGGCCGCGCCAGATCCGGGTCCGCTCGCCACCGGAGTTGTCGAACGCGACGGTCAGCGCCGGCCCGGCCAGGTTGGCGACCAGCCACTGCTCGCGCCCGGCGGTCCCGGGCAGCAGGTCGACCGCGAGCTGCAGCGACGCGGTCAGCCGCATCATCCGGCGCCCGTCCGGCCCGGTCCGGTCGAGGCAGGACTGCAGGGCGCGATAGCGCGGCGTCGGCGTCCGGAGCGGGACCTCGGCCCAGCAGTGGTACGGGTTCACGCCGGCCGACTCCAGCCGGACGCCGCGCGACCGCGCGATCGTCTCGGCCCGGTCGAGCAGCCGGTGCAGCTCGGCCACCAGGGCGGCCGGTCCGGGCCGCGGCGCGGGGCTCAGTTCGAGCTGGCCGCCCGGCTCGAAACTCGGCCGGGCCGCAGCGACGAAGGCCGGGTCGAAGCCGGCCGCGAGCGCCGCCGGATCCACCGGCCGCGGCACCGCGGTGTCGGTGACCGGGATCAGTTCGACCTCGGCGCCGATCCGGCCCGGCCGCCGCGCCGGAGCGAACAGCCGGCCTACGACGGCACTCAGGTTCAGGCTCTGTTTCATGCCGTTACGGTCGCCCCGCCGCAGGTCCGGGCACATCAGTGGTAGTACGCAATCAGGTACTGCATACTGCGGAAATGAGGCCCGTTTCGGGGACGGCCGACCCGCTGGTCGGGCGGCGGCACGAACTGGCCCTGCTGCGCCGTCGGCTGGCCGAGGCCCGGGCCGGCACCGGCCAACTGGTCCTGATCACCGGTCCGGCCGGCATCGGCAAGACCCGGCTGGTCGAGGAACTGATCGCGGACGCCCCCGGGCTGTCTGGCTGGGGTGCCGCGCTGGCCGATGCGGGGATGCCGGCCCTGTGGCCCTGGGCCCGGGCGACCCGTGGCCTGCCCGGCCCGTCGGCCGCGATCGCGGCACTGGCGGGCGGCGCCGAGCGCGGCAACAGCCCCGCCGACGAAGCGGCCGCCACCACGTTCGCCGCCGAGACCGCGGTGCTCGACGCGCTGGCCGAGTGCGCCGCGGCCGGGCCCGGCCTGCTGATCGTGCTGGACGACCTGCAGTGGGCCGATCAGGCGACGCTGAGGCTGCTGGACCGGGTCGCCGGCGAGATCCGGCGGCTGCCGCTGCTGCTGGTCGGCACCCACCGGGACTCGACCGGCGCCGCCGCCGAGGGGCCGGCACACCGGGCCGGCGAACTGATCGGACTCGGCCCGCTGTCCCCTACCGAGGCCGCCGAGGTGCTGGCCGGAGCGGTCGAGCAGGCCGACCCGGCCGCGATCCGCCATGCCACCCGGCTGTCCGGCGGCAGTCCGCTGTTCCTGCGCACGCTGGCCCGGGTCGCCACCGACCAGCTCCGCGGGCAGGTGACCTGGGACGAGACCGTCGGCGAGCAGCCCGAGCTCCGGCACCTGGTCGCCGCGGCGCTGCGGGCGGCCGGGCCGGACGCCGCCGAACTGGTCGCCGGGCTGAGCGTCCTCGGCACCGAGGCCGAACCTGGCCTGCTGGCCAAGTTGATCAAGAACGCCGAGCCGGTCCCGGGGCCCGCGTTGATCAAGAACACCGGGGTGATCAAGAACACCGCGATGATCATGGATGCCGGCATGATCAACAAGCGGGGAATGATCAAGGAGACGGTGCCGGTGCTGGAGCGGCTCCGGCCCGCGGTGCCGGCCGGGCTGGTGGAGCTGCCGGCGGGTGGGACCCGGGTCCGGTTCGCGCACGCGCTGGTCCGCGACGCCGCGTACGCCTCGATCCCGGCGCCGCGGCGGGCCGCGCTGCACCGGGCGGCGGCGCTGCTGCTGGAGCCGACGGCCCTGGCCGGCGATGACCGTACCGGCGCGGTGGCGTTGCACTGGCAGCGGGCCGGCGAACCGGGCCAGGCCGCGGTGTGGGCGGTCCGCGCGGCCGATGCCGCCCGCGCCGCCGGTGCGTACGACGACGCGGCCCGCTACCTCGAGCTCGCGCTCGCGGCCGGACCGGCGGCCGAGATCGACCGGGCGGAGCTGCTGCTGGATCTGGCCCGGGTGCAGTATCTGGCCGGCCGGCTCGAGCAGAGCGCCGCGACCAGCCTCCGGGCCGCCGCCGAGGGCGAGCTGACCGGCCGGAGCGAGGTGGTCGGCCGGGCGGCGATCATCGTCCAGGGCATCGCCCATCCGGCGATCAACCAGCAACTGCTCGACCTGTGCCGGCGGGCGCTGGCCCTGCTCGGCGAGTCCGGTCCGCCGCGGTTGCGGGCTCGGGTGGAGGCGCAGCTGTCCTGCGTCCTGCTCGAACTCGACCTGACCGGCGAGGCCGGGCCCTGGGCGCGTACGGCCTATCAGCACGCGGTGGAGGCCGGGGACGCGGACGCCGAACTGGAGGCGCTCCGGGCGCGGGCCACGCTGGAATGGCGGCCCGGGTTCGACGCCGAGATGATCATGATCGGCCGCCGGGCGCTGGTGCTGGCCGAGCAGACCGGCCGGCCCCTGGCCCGCCTGTGGGCGCACATCTGGTGCTCCGACGGCGCGATCCACCAGGCCGACATGGGTGCGGCACAGCGCGAGGTCGGGGCCATGCAGGTGCTGGCCGATCGCACCGGGCTGCCGTTGGTGCGCTGGCACCTGCTCCGCCGGCAGTCGACCCTGGCCGGCCTGGTCGGCGACTTCGACCGCAGTCGGCGGCTGTCCGCCCAGGCCGCCGAGATCGCCGTCGACTGGGGCGATGCGTCGGTGTACTACACGCACTTCGCCCAGTCGGTCTTCCTGGCCGTGATCCGGGGCGACCCGGGCGAACTGATGCCGGGTTGGCCGGCCCTGGTGGCCGAGGCGAGCCAGTTCCCGCCGGTGGGCCAGGCGGGGCTGGCGATGGCGCTGGTGCTGGTCGGCCGCCGGGACGAGGCGGCGGCGCTGTATCGGGCCGCGCTGCCCGGGGCCGCCGAGCCGAACCGGGTGATGGCCGCGGCGGCGCTGGCCTACCTGCCCGACCTGGCCATCGCCCTGGGTGATCTCGACGCCTGCCGGATGCTGCGCGAGCTGATCGAGCGCACGTTCGGCGACACCTTGATCATGGGCGCGGGCACGGTGCACTACGGCGGCGCGGTCGACCGCATCCTGGGCGAGCTGTCGCTGACCCTGGGCGACCCGGTGGCGGCCGTCGAGCGGTTCGAGTCGGGGCTGCGGGTGGACGAGCGGGTCGGTGCCCGGCCGTTCCTGGTCCTCGGGCACCTCGGCCTGGCCCGCGCGCTGACCGCCACCGGCGACTACACCGGCGCCGCTTCGCACGCCCGGACCGCCGCCGATCAGGCCCAACGCCTCGACCTGCCGGGGCCGCGACGGACCGCGGAGGCTCTGCTCGCGGCGCTGACGGCGGGTGAACGCGTGGCCGATCCGCTCAGCACCCGGGAGCGCGAGGTGCTCGCCCTGGTCGCCCAGGCGCTGCCCAATCGGGAGATCGCGGCGCGGCTGGTGGTGTCCGAACGGACCGTGGAGAGCCACGTCCGGCGGATCCTGGCCAAGACCGGCCTGACCAGCCGGACCGAACTGACCCGATGGTTCCTCGGCCTGCCGAAGACACCGTCCGAGGACCCCGGCCGGCCCGCCGTCAGGCGGTGAGGCGGGCCGCGGCCGAGGCGATCCGTTCGTCGGTGGCGGTGAGGGCGATCCGGACGTTGCGTTCGGCGGCCGCGCCGTAGAAGTCGCCCGGGGCGGCCAGGATGCCGTGCCCGGCCAGGAAGTCGATCGTGGCGCGGCCCGGTTCGTCGCGGGTGGCCCAGAGGTAGATCGAGCCCTCGGAGTGTTCGATCCGGAACCCGGCGCTTTCCAGGGCCGGCCGCAGGGCGGCCCGCCGGGCCAGGTAGCGGTCGCGCTGCTGCCGTACGTGATCATCGTCGGCCAGCAAGGTGATCATGGCCTGCTGCACCGGGCGCGGCACGATCATGCCGGCGTGCTTGCGTACGGCCAACAGCCGGGTCACCAGCTCCTGATCGCCGCCGATGAACCCGGCCCGGTAGCCGGCCAGATTGGACCGCTTGGACAGCGAGTGCACCGCCAGCAGTCGATCATGCGAGCCACGGCAGATGTCCGGTGCCAGCACCGACACCGGCTCGGCCTCCCAGCCGAACTCGCCGTAGCACTCGTCGGACGCCACCACGGCGCCGCGATCGCGGGCCCAGGCGACCCGCCGGGCCAGCTCGTCGCCGTCCAGGATCTGACCGGTCGGGTTGGACGGCGAGTTCAGCCAGACCAGGCCGGGCCGGAGGTCGCCGAGCGTTTCAAGATCATCACAGGGCACCGGGGTGCAGCCGGCGATCAGCGCACCCACCGCATAGGTCGGGTACGCCATCGTCGGCACCACCACGGTGTCGCCGGGGCCGAGGCCGAGCAGCGTCGGCAGCCAGGCGACGAGTTCCTTGGTCCCGATCACCGGCATCGTGGCCTCGGCGGCCAGGCCGACGGCCGACCAGCGCCGGGTCAGGTAGTCCGCGATCGCCGCCCGCAGCTCGGCGGTGCCCGAGGTCAACGGGTAACCGGGACTGTTCGCCGCCTCGACCAGCGCCTGCCGGGCGATCTCCGGGACCGGGTCGACCGGGGTGCCGACGGAGAGGTCGACCAGGCCGTCCGGGTGCGCGGCGGCCAGCTTTCGGGCTCCGTCCAGGCTGTCCCAGGGAAAGTCGGGCAGCGCGGTGACGCCCGACCTCGCGGTGTCCGTCACTCGTCGTGCTCTTGCGGCGGGAGGGCCGCGATGAGCGCGTGATCCTTGTCGATCGGGCCGGTCTTGGCCGCACCACCGGGGGACCCCAGGTCGTCGAAGAAGTCGACGTTGGCCTGGTAGTAGTCCTTCCACTCCTCCGGGGTGTCGTCCTCGTAGAAGATCGCCTCGACCGGGCAGACCGGTTCACAGGCACCGCAGTCCACACATTCGTCGGGGTGGATGTAGAGCATCCGCTTGCCCTCGTAGATGCAGTCGACCGGGCACTCCTCGACGCAGGCGAGGTCCTTCAGGTCGACACAGGGCTGCGCAATGACGTACGTCACGGACTTCTCCTCGATATCGCTGCTGGCGGCGCGGACGGCGGGCGGTGCGTCGCCTGGTGTGAGCTAGTATCTCGCCTTCGCACCGTTGGAGCGAAGGACCCCCACCCTGTGGACGCTGTCGCACTGATCACACCCGCCGCCACGCCCGGTGACCGGCTGGTGCTCCGGCATCGGCTGCCGGACGGATCGGCCACCGATGTGCTCGGGGTGCTGGTCTCGGCCGACCCGGAGACGGTGGTGGTCCGGACCCGGGACGACCGGCTCGTCGAGGTACGGCGAGCGGCGGTGATCCTGGCCAAACGGGTGCCGCTGATCTCCCGCGGCCCCGACCCGCTGCGGATCCCGGCCGAGGAGCTCGAGCAGGCCGCCGTGGCCGGCTGGGTGGCCCACGCCGAGCCGCTGGGCGACTGGTGGCTGCGGTCCGGCGGCGGGTTCACCGGCCGGGCCAACTCCTGCCTCGCGGTCGGTGACCCCGGCCTTGCGTTCCCTGAAGCGGCCCGGCGGGTGATCGACTTCGCCGAGCGTGCCGGCCTCCCGCCGCTGGTCCAGGTCATCGCGGATTCCCAGCAGGAGAAGGGATTCCGGGAGCTGGGCTGGACCGAGACCTACCTGCCGACGGACGTCATGGTGCACCGGCTGTCGGTGCTCGGCGAGCGGCCGGCGGACCCGCGGGTGATCATCGAGGAGACGCTGACCGAGGCCTGGCTGGCGGCCTACCACGCGTACCGGCCGAACGACGCCGACCCCGAGCTGCTGCGCACCCTCCTGGAGGGACGGTCACCGAGCGGCCTGGCCGGGATCGAGGCGGACGGCCGCCTGGTCTGCGTCGGCCGCGGCCAGATCAGCCGGGGCTGGCTCGGCATCTCCGGCCTGTGGACCCAGCCGGACCAGCGCCGGCAGGGTCTCGCGACGGCCGTCCTGATCGGGCTGGTCCACTGGGCCGGCGCGAAGGGCGCCCGGAACGCGTACCTGCAGGTCGCCCAGGAGAACACCTCGGCGCACGAGGCGTACCAGCGGCTGGGTTTCCGGCTGCACCACAGCTACCGCTACCTGCGGCCCTGAGCCCTTCGACAGGCTCAGGACGCGTCGATGGGGGTCAGCGGCCCGGGGCGGTGCACTTGACCTTGTTGGTCGGGTTGTAGCGCCAGAAGAAGTCTTCCTTCTTGGCGACCTTGCCGTCCTTGTAGAAGAGCCGGGAGTAGTTCACGTCGAAACCCTGGACCGGCTCGGACGGCTGGCAGTTCGGCGAGTCGTTCTCGACCTCGCGGCCCCAGGTGAAGTTCGACTTCTTGGGCTTGCTCGAGGTGATCTTGTCCCACGACTTGGTCGACCACATCTTGACGGTGATCGAGCCCTTCTCGTCGTAGTTCTTCGACTTGTCCACGGTCGCCTGCACCAGCACGCCGTAGTCGGTGTTGTTGCGGAACCGCAGGTCGATCGAGCCCCAGGAGACGGTGGCTTCCCGGCCGGGCGGGTAGCGGCTGATGTAGAGGCCGTGCGGCTTGTGCTCGATGTCCTCGAGGCCGGCGAAGAACATGGCGTTGTACGTCGTCGTCGCGCTCTGCGACACCCCGCCGCCGAGTTCCTCCTTGAAGACGCCGCCGGAGATCACGCTGCCCTCGGTGAACCCGTTCTCCCGGGTCCGCTCACCGACGATGTCGTTCAGCGAGAACACCTCGCCGGGCTTCAGGATGGTGCCGTTGATCAACTCCGCGGCGCGGCCGATGTTGACGTTGCGGTAGTTCGCGTGCGGGTAGTAGGTGGTGAACTCACCGGTCACCTCCTTGATCCCGAGCTTCTCGGCGTCCTTGGTGTCGAACTCCGCCTTGGCGCCGGTCAGCTCGATCTCGGCGGTCCGCTCGTCGCCGGACTTCGTGATCACCGACTCGACGGCCTTGGCCAGCTGCTCGTCGCCGACCCCGGTGCCGTTCACGGCCGGGATCACCTTCGGCTTGCCGTCGACGAGCTTGACCGTCGCGTCCTTCGGCTTCTTGCCCTCGACCTTCTTGATCTCGTCGTCGGCTTCCTCGGCGAGCTTCTTGGGATCGAGCACCGGGGTCAGGTTGCCGCCCTCGGTGGAGAACGTGATCGACTCGGCCAGCATCTCCGGGGTGATCGTGAACTCGCCCGCGGCGCCGGCCTTGATCGTGATCGGGCCGGAGACGGCCGGCTCGGCGTACTCCGCGGCGACCTGTTCGGCCTCCTCGGTGGTGATCTCCGACGGGGTCTCGCTGACCGGCAGCGCGACCGGTCCGGAGAGGTTGCCCTTCGCCTCGGTGTAGGCCTGGCTCAGCGCCCCGGCGGAGTCGTCCAGGACCGCGATCCCGGACTCACCGGGCTCGAGGTCGACCTTCGCGTCGTCGAACGCCAGCTCGGCGTTCTTCGGATCCTGGTTGTGCTCCTCGGCCAGCCCAGCCACCGCGGCCTTCAGCTTGTCCTGGTCGACCAGGATCACCGGATCGATCGCGGCGCCGCCGGTCAGCACCAGCCAGATCCGCCGCGGGTCGAAGCTGCGTCCGACGCCCGCGTTCGTGACGCTCGCCTCGTAGTCGACGGTCAGGCCTGCCGCGGCCGGGTCGAGCTCGTCCTGCACCGGCTCACCGGAGGACCCGAGGGTCACCGCAATCGGGCGCTCGGCCGTCGGGGCGAACTCGTTCCGCAACTTCTCGGTCGCCTCGGCGCGGGTCATTCCGCCGATCGCGACCCCGGCGATCGAGGCGTTGCGCGGCAGGTTGTCGCCGGCCATGAAGTAGCCGATCGCATACAGGATGCCGGCGGCCACCACGATCGCCCCGAGCAGGGCTCCGATCACCGCGGCCGGCCGGATCCGCTTCTTCGGTTTCTTGGTGGCGACAAGGGTGTCGTCGGGGCCGGTCGGAATGGTGCTGGTCAAGAAAAGAACCTCGCCTCGGGAGGTCGGGACTGGCCACAGCTGGCCCCCGAGAAGTCAGTACGGGCGGTCAGCATAGTACGGGACGGATCCTTTGCCTCCTGGCGATTTCGGGGTCCCGGCGCCGAATCGAGACCAGCCCGCAACAGAGCTAGGCGTCGAGGCCCGCGAAGAGGTCGTCGGCCCACCCGGTCCCCGGGAACGGTTTCCCCGCGGCGAGCCGGAAGTGCTCCCGGGACCAGACCTCGCTGCCGAAGGTGCCGCCGAGCGTGAAGAACGGATCGTCCAGGTTGATCTGGGTCGCGTGCGCCTTCATGGCGGCATGTTTGCGGTCGACGTAGTCCTGGCCGTCGATCTCGACCGCGATCGCCTCGTCGGAGCTGACCATCTTGGGCGTCTCCGCGGTCTCGAACTCCTTCCAGGTCTCGGTGTCGCCGGCTGCCCGGAGCTGCGCGATCCGCTCCCGCATCCGGCGTGCGCTCATCGCCGACCAGAGCACCCGCTCCACCTGCCAGGCCTCGCCGAGGTCCGGCCGGTAGCTGGGCACTCCCGCGAGCTGGTACGCATACATGGCGACCCGGTGGGCCTGGACGTGGTCCGGATGCCCGTACCCGCCGAACTCGTCGTAGCAGACCAGCACCTGCGGCCGCCGGTCCCGGATGATCGGCACCAGCAGGTCGGCCGCCTCGAGCAGGTCGGCCGACCAGAAGATGCCGTCGCGCAACTCGGTCCGCGCGGTGGCGTGGCCGTTCTCGTCCCACAGCATCCCCGAATCCCGATAGTGCCCGTCCCCGCCGAGCCGCAGGTAGTCGGTCACCCCGAGCGCCTCCATGGCACCGTCCAGCTCGCCGATCCGGTGATCGCCGAGCCGGTCCTCCTGGCCGGCCGCGAGGTGTCCGAGCGAGTCGACCAGGACCTCGCCCTCCTCGCCGAGGGTGCAGGTCACCAGGGTGACCTTGGCCCCCTCGTCGACGTATTTCGCCATCGTGACGCCGGTGCCCAGCGTCTCGTCGTCGGGATGGGCGTGCACCAGAAGCAGTCGTCGGTCAGTCACAATCACTAGTTTTACAGGAGCGGCTGACAGTCCGGCCGCCCGGCTACCTCCCGCCCTTCTTGTCCTGCTCGCCTTCAGGGTCACCGAGCGGCGACTTCTTCGGCAGCCGGTCCAGCCACGGCGTCCAGTCGTCGGACGTGATCAGGGCGATCACCTGCTTGTCCGTCAGCGGCAACTCTTCCCGGGTCACCGGACCGTTGCCGTCGAAGGCGTTGCGCTGACCGAACCAGACCGCGGCGCCGTCGTCGCGAACGAAGGTGTACCAGGTCCCGTTACCGACCTTCTCGGTGTCGCGACTGATCTGGACCTCGCCGCCGTCGACCTTCAGGAGCGTGCAACCCTGCGCTTCCTCGCAGGAAGCCGGCTCGAACCAGTCCATCCGCTGGACGCCACCGCCGGACCAGGCGTAGCCGTCCTTGTTGCCGAGCTCGTACCCGATCATGCCGTCCTCGCCGCTGGCCTTCCGCAGCGTCAGTCCCTCGGGCAGGTTGGCCTTGATCAACTTCCGCAGCTCGGCCGAGGTCGGCAGCCGTTCCTGGGCCTTCTTCGGCTCGATGCTGCGGGAGGCGCTCGGGGTGCCGGCCGGGGCGATGGTGACGCCGCCGGAACCGCCGCCGGGCAAGGCGAAGGCGACCAACGCACCGGCGGTGGCGAGGGTGGCACCGGCCGCGCCGAGGGCGGTGAGCCGGCGGTCCCGGAGCCGGCGCCGACCACGCCGGACGCCTTCCTCCACCAGGGCGTCCACCGGGGCCGGCCGGTCGGCCCGGTCGGCAGCTCGCAGCAGGGTCTGCAGGTCGTGGGTTTCCATGATCATTCTCCTCGGTCAGGTGAGCAGCGAGCTGGTCAAGGGTCCGGGGGCGGCCTCGATCCGGCGCAGCGCGCGGTGGCTGGTGGTGCGGACCCAGGAGCGGGTGCGGCCCAGCATCCGGGCGACCTCCTCCACGCTGAGGTCGTCCAGATAGCGCGAGACCAGGACGAACCGCTCCTGCGGACTCAGCACGGCCAGGGTGCGGGCCAGGTCGAGCCGCAGGTCGGGATCGCGGTACCGCTCCGGCCGCTCCGGTACGGCATCGAGCAGCGTCACCTCCGTCGGCCGGCGCCGCCGGTCCGAGACGAAGACGTGGAACAGCGTCCGCATCGCGTACCCGGTCGCGTTCCGGTCCAGGTCGACCCGGGCCCAACTGACGTACAGCTTGGCCAGCGTCTCCTGCACCAGGTCCTCGGCGCCGTGCCAGTCGCCGGTCAGCAGCAAGGCCCGCCGGAACAACGGCGCGGAGTTCTCCGTCGCCCAGTCGCCGAAGTCGCGTCTGCGTGCCATCGTTCTCCTCGCACCCGTTCCGCCCCGACGGCCGGTCCGGCCGCCGTCACCCTCCATACGCGGCCGGGACCTACGGCGTTACAACCGCCCTCCTAGGAATCGGGCCAGCCGTGGCCGCGCCGGCCGTCGACCGCCTCCCGGAACAGGTCCACGTGACCGAGGTGGATCAGGTTCTCCTCGAGCAGGTCGACCAGGATCCGGCGCCGGTTCCGCGACCAGTCCGGGTCCGGATCAGCGACGATCACGTCCAGGCCGCCGTCCGCAGCCAGCTCCGCCCAGGCCGTACGTGATCGGGCGACCGCTCCGTACCAGAGCGCGTAGAGCTGGTCCGGCTCGTCGGTGACCGCCGACTCCCAGCCCCAGGCGTCGTTGGTCACCCAGTCCCGCGCGTCCCAGGGCGACGGCAGCGGGCGTCCCTGCGCGGTCGCCGTGAAGCCGTCCTCCACGAACGCCAGGTGCTTGATCAAACCGGCCAGGGTCATCGACGACGGCGGGTGCCGGCGCCGGAGCTGTTCGGCGTCGAGGCCGCCGGTCTTCCAGGCGAACTCCTTGCGCGCCCGGTCCAACGCGAACCCCAGCATCTCCGCATCGGTCCCCCGCAGGCATTCGGTGACCGGCAGCTCCTCGTACCCCATGGTGGTCAGGGTGACACGGCCCGCCGGAACGCGGGCCCACTAAGGTCGGATGCCGTGGACGAACCGATGATCGCGCGGGGATTCTGGGGCCCGCGGCCGGAGTCAGCGGAACGGATCACCGACCGGCTCCTCGCGTTCCTGACCGGCCTGGACGATGACCTCGAGGAACGCGTCCCCTGGACCTCGCACAAGCTTCCGGGCCGATCGCTGGTCGAGTCGGGGAAGCTCGGGACCTTGATCGACGACGCCTTCCGCCGCAACACCGATGCCCCGCCCCTCGGGATCACCCAGGCGTACGACGCTCGCGGCCGACGCTTCGAGCAGCTCTCGATCACCATGAACGTCGGCGGCTCTTCCCCGAGGGTCCGGAACGGCTTCGTGATGACGTGGTCCGGCGACGCTGCGGCCGCGCCGGCCGAGCGGATCCTGCGCCGGCTCGTCGCGACCTGGGAGCCGGACTGGGCCGCGGTGGCCCCGCGCTCGCTCCTGCGCGAGCTTGCCGACGTGCAGCCGGTGGGGACACCGACGCCGAAGCTCGGCTCCCTGAGCTACCTCTCCGCGGCGACGGCCGTGGCCCTGCCGGACGGATTCGGGCCGCACCTGCTCCGGCTCGAGGATGGCGGGGTCATGATCAACTCGGGCGAGGGCACCGGATTCCTCCCGGTGCAGACGCTTCGCGAACTCGCGCGAAGCCTCAACGATCACCCGGCGGCTCGGCCGGCTCCGGACCCTCCGAGACGTACAGATCGATCGTGCTGAAGGCCCGCGCCTGGCCGCCAGTCTGGCTGAAGCCGATCACCTCACCCGCCGGTACGGTCTCGCTGGGCCGACGGACCTGGCGGACGGTGAAGCCCGCGTCCTCGAGCCGATCGACCGCCGCCGCGATGCTGAGCCCGGTGACGTCGGGCAGCTCGATCAAGGCCCCGGCCTCGAGGTCCCGCGGCGGCGCCACGAAGTCCGTCTCCGGCTTGCCGTCCAGGTAGCGCTCCATGGTGGGCTTCCAGATCAGGCTGCCCGCGTCGCCGCCGCCGCTGCCCTCCAGCACGACGCCGGTGTCGGTCTCGTAGCCCAGCACGCCCTTGCTCCGGTACGGCTCCGATCCCTTACGGAACGGGACCTTCCGGTTGTCGATCGCGATCATGGCCACGCCGGCCGCCTCGGGCGTGTAGCCCGCGAAGGAGACCGTGTAGTTGTCGTCGGTGGTGCCGGTCTTGCCGGCCTGCGGGCGGCCGCCGTCCAGCCGGGCCGGCCGGCCGGTGCCGTCGCTCATCACGCCGGACAGCAGTTCGTTCATCGCGTCGGCGACCTCGGCCGGGATCACCCGGCGGCAGTTGCCGTCCGGCACCGCGAGGTCCTTGCCGCCGGCCGTGGTCACCTGGCGGAGCACGATCGGGTCGCAGTGCACGCCCCGGGCCGCGAACGTCGCGTACGCCTCGGCGAGCTTCATCGGGGCCACCTCGGCCGTGCCGAGCGTGAACGACGGCATCGTGTCGTACGCGCTGATCGGCAGGTCCTTGGTGCTGCTCTCCATGCCGAGCTTCTCGGTCAGTTCGACGATGTCGCACATACCGACGTCCAGCGCCAACTGCACGAAGTAGGTGTTCGTCGACTGCTCGGCGGCCCGCCGCATGTCCATCACGCCCTTGGCCGCGGTCGAGTTCTTCACCGGGAACTTCCCGGTCTTGACCGGCCCGGAGCAGGAGTCGAAGCGCCGGTCGGTGAAGTCCATCCGCGGCTGCGCGTCGTAGGTCTTGCTCAGCGGGATGCCCTGCGCCAGTGCCGCGGCCGCGGTGAACGCCTTGAACGTCGAGCCCGCCTGGAAGCCTTCGGCGCCGCCCATCGCCGGCGTCGCCGAGTAGTTGTAGTAGGTCTCCCCCGCCTTGCTGTCGTCACCCATCACCGGCCGGCTCTGCGCCATCGCCAAGATCAGACCGGTGCCCGGCTGGATCATGTTCATCGTCGCGATCACCGAGTCCTTCGGCCCGACCACCTTCTCCAGCTGCCGCTGGGCGAGGTCCTGGGTGTCCGGGTCGATCGCGGTCTTGATCGTCAGCCCGCCCCGGTTCAGGGTCTGCTCGCGCTCCTCGGGCGTCGCGCCCAGGCTGGGCAGTTGCAGGAGCGTCCGGCGGACGTAGTCGCAGATGAACGGGTAGTCCGAGTCGCGGCAGCCGTTCCGGACCGGGCGCACGTCGCGCAGGTCGTAGCCCTGCTTCTTCGCCTGGTCCGCCGCGGCCGGTTTGATCATGCCCAGCTCGGCCATCCGGTTGATCACCACGTCGCGCCGCTGCAGGGCCGCGTCGGCGCTCTTGACCGGGTTCAGCTGGTTCGGGTCCCGGACCAGGCCGGCCAGCATCGCGGCCTGCGGCAGGGTCAGCTTCGCTGCCGTGGTGGAGAAGTAGTAGCTGGCCGCGGCCTCGACGCCGTACACGCCGTTGCCGAAGTAGGCGATGTTGAGGTACCGCTCCAGGATCTCGTCCTTGCTGAACTTCTGCTCCAGGGCGAGCGCGTACCGCAGCTCTTTGATCTTGCGCTGGTAACCCTCCGGGCCGTCCGACCTGGTCACCTCGGCGATGCACTGTTGATCAAGGTCGCAGGCCTCGAGCAGCACCATCTTCACGTACTGCTGGCTGATCGAGGAGCCGCCCTGGGTGTCGCTGCCGGACGAGTTGCGGAGCAGCGCCCGCAGGGTGCCGGTCAGGTCCAGCGCGCCGTGCTCGTAGAACCGGTGGTCCTCGATCGCCAGCAGCGCGGTGATCATCTCCGGCGCGATGTCGTCCAGCTCGGTGTAGATCCGGTTCTGGTCGTAGAAGTGCGTCAGCACCTCGCCGTTGCCCAGCAGGACGGTGGACCGCTCGGCCTGCGGCGGCGTCTCCAGCTCGGCCGGCAACTCGTCCAGCTGGCCGGCGGCGGCCTGCCCGGTCACCCCGGACAGCCCCGCCAGCGGTACGAAGAGCCCGGCCACCAGAACGCCGGCGACCACGCTCACCACGGCGAACAGCAGGAAGGACGAGACGATCTTGACGACGCGCAGAGGGCTCACCGGCATGGGCCAGAGTGTAAGTGGCGTTTCTGTCAGGCCAAGTCGGCCAGCTCACGCAGCCCGCGGCGCACGGACTCCGCGGCCTGCTCCGGGGCGTCGCCGTGACCGGCGCACAACCTGATCATGCCCTCGGTCACCGTACGCCGGACCTGGTTGGTGGTGAGCATGCCGACCAGGGCCAGGCTGACCGCGCCGTGCCAGAGGATCCAGAACTGGTACGCGACGCCGGTCACCGCCGGCTCGTCAAGATCATCGAGCCGCACCCCGACCGAACGGCCGACCGCACCGACCAGTCGGTCGAGGGCCTCGTCGGCCAGCACATCGGTGATCTCGCTCAGCCGCGGATCGGCGAACATCGCCCGGTAGAGCTCCGGGTCGGTGAGCCCGGAGCGCACGTACACGGCACCGAACGCGGCGACATCCGCCACCGGATCGTCGGTCACCCCGACCTCGTCGAAGCCCGCGACCAGCCGTCGGCAGCCCTCCGCCACGACCTCCCGCCAGACCCCGTCCATCCCGCCGAAGTGCGTGTAGACCGCCATCGTGGAGACCCCGGTCTCGGCGGCCAGCCGACGCGCGGTGACGGCCGCCTGCCCCTCGGCGGTGAGCACCGTGAGCGCCGCCGCCAGCATCCGGTCGCGGATCGGCGGCGCTTCCCTGGTCACCGCCTGATCATCCCACTCTCCGCCGAGGGCTGGTCGATCATAGGTCGACTGACCGGCTGCCGAACTCGCATTCCTGAGCTACCTGCGTTGCGCGCCGTGGGGCCAGATCACGGTGATCTCACGTCGGACGTGGCGCGCATACTGGACCGCGTCTGACGTGCCGCCATTTCCGTCCGCGGGGCTGCCATCCCATACGGCGATCAGCCTGTCGCAACGTTCGATGACCTCTCGACTCGCCGCCATGTAGGCGGCCGGGCCGGATTCTGCGAACTGGAGATGGTGGACGTCGCGGGCCTGTCGCAGGAGTCCATCGAACCGGGCCCGGCTGGTATTGTCGCGGATTCCGGACGCGTAGTCGAATGCCGGAATGACCACATCGAGAGCTCCGCCAAGTTCTAAGACGACCGAGGCAAAGATCTGATCGGCGCCTCGGGCCAGGCAGCTCAGACCAATGAGGCCATGGCCATAGGGGCGCAGCGCCTCGCGGAGAGCATCGCGAACTGATCCGACGGTTGGTTCGCTCAACTGCGAGTGGCCTGTGATTCCGATGACCGGCATGGTTTCAGTAGCTCCTCAAGGCTTCCTGGCGTCCCGTCTGCAACGCTATCGTTATTGGTCTGCGGCCCGAGGCTCAGCGTTTGTGGTTCGAGATGTCGCGGTGAGGAGTATGGAGGTAGCCCGTGGCTGAGGTTCCACCGCGGTCGACCGGTGAGCGCATACGTCGCTGTCGCGAGGCACGTGGACTGACTCGTCCAGTCCTTGCCGGTCTTGTCGGGCGAAGTCCCGATTGGCTGAAAAAGATCGAGAGCGGGAAGCGTGGTCTGACTTCCATCCGGCTTCTTGTCCAGATCGCCGAGGTACTCGACGTGAAGGACGTGTCGGAGCTAACGGGCGAGTCGATCGCTCTGCCCGTCTCAGCGTGGGAAAAGGCCACTCACCCTGTCGTTCCGGCAATCCGGGATGCGATGGGGAGCGTGGCGTTTCTGAACCAGAGATCGCCGGACCCCGTCTCAGTCATCGAGTTGCAACGCCGGGTGGAGCAGGCTTGGAAGCTGTGGCACAGTTCCCCGCAACAGCGCACAGATGTCGGACGATTGCTGCCAGAACTGATCATCCAGTCCCACAGTTGCGTTCGGTTCGCTGAGGCTGAGCAGCGGCGAGCGCGGGCCGTTGCAGGGGACCTATACCGACTCGTGCAGCGGCTGCTGGCGCACATCTCGGAGCCTCAACTGCACGCGCTGGCAGTCGAGCGCGGCCGCGCGATGTCTGAGGGCGCCGATACACCGCTGTCACTGGCCTTGGCTGCCTGGTCCTCGTCGGTGAGTCTCTGTGCCTCGGGAGAGTACTCCGATGCGGCACGGCTTGCTGATCTTGGCGCCGATCTGGTTCGGCCCCACCTTGAATCCGGAACAGTCGAGATCCGGGGTGTCTACGGAGCGCTGCAGTTGGAAGCTGCGGCGGCGCATGGACTGGCAGGTCGTGAAGGCGACTCCTACCGATATCTGGACGCCGCATCAAGAACCGCGCGGCTACTGCCGCCTGGCTATTCGCACCTTCCATCTGCATTCGACTCCTACAACGTCGAGATCCTGTCCGTGATCGTTAGTACGTGCCTGCGGAAGACCGGAAGCGCGATCCGCCAGGCGAGCAAGATCAACATAGGCGGTGTCCGGTCCGTCGTGCGGCGGTCACGCGTCCTCTTGGAGACGGCGCAGGCGAAAGCTGACCGCCGCGACTTCACCGAGGCAGTCGTCGATCTTGAGGCCGCAGCGGCCGTTTCCCTCGAAGCCGTCGCGCTGATTCCCTGGGCGAGAACGCTGGCCGATGAGTTGGCTGAGTGCGCGCCGGCGTCGATCGCCGATCGCTCGAGTTCTCTGGCTGCACGGATGAAAGCAGCCGTACTCAACTGATTCGCGTCCGACCGCAGGGGGACGCGGTGTCCCCCTGCCGTCGTCCGACCTGCCGCAGTCTGTTGCGGTGCATCACAAAGAACGGGACTGCCATCTCTGCGGAGACTCCGCGTGCGCGATGACAGGCTGGCTCAACCGACCGGTGTGGCTGTGTCGCGCCCATCAGGAGGCGGCGTTGCGACTGCGACCCGGGTGGCGGCGTCGCGTCACCTTCCTGGTATGGACCGTGCAAAATTCGACGGCGCGACGAGGTGCGAGAGGACTTCGCCGGAATCGCCTGAGGCATGGTCAAGACCAGTGGATGAGGTCTCCATACGGCTTGTTGATCATCGCCGTGTTGCTCATGGGTAGAGGGATTCGCAGGAGTCACGGTGACCGTCGATGACGGGTGCAGCTCTGGATGCTGACCCCGTGTCTGCCGGGGAATCGTAAGGGAGGTTTGAGATGAGGGTTCGAAAGTTGGGTCGGTTGCTCCAGGTCCTGGTGCTGCTTGCTGCCATCCCGATGGGTCTGCTCGGCCTGCAGGGATGCAACTGCACCTGTGGCGCGGGGTCCACCAACGCCGTGCCGAACGACGGCCGAGACGGCGCGTTCGGCTCAGGAGCCAAGCCGGGGGGCGGCAACAACCGGGGTGGCAATGCCAAGAAGTGCAAATGCCCGAAGTCCGGCTCGAAGAAGAAGGACGTCGAGTTCAACAAGAAGCTCTGGGGTGCGAACGGCCAGCAATACCCCTTCTCCAAGCCCGTCGCGGACGGCACGGCAGGCCGGACGCCGTGGCGGATCGACCTGGAGAACCCGCGCCCTGGTTACCGACCCGCTAGCCTCCATGTTCAGCTGGACAACGTGAAAGGCGGCACCCGCTACGAGTACGCGGGCAAGGGCAAGTTCAGGACGTCGAAAGGTGCGAGCCTGCCCCGGAAGGTCCAGGAGGACATCGACAACGATGAGAAGGCTCAACGGAAGATCCGCGAGGCCCTCGAGTCTTTGAAGGAGAAGTGGTGATCATGAAGATCGTGGGTAACCCGCCCTCCCCATTCCGCGTCACTCTGACGAGCGGTGCTGCGATCGTGATCGCGGCCAATACCTACGGCCGGACCGAGGACCACTACGTCTTCGAAACCCTCGTGGAGGCGCCGAAGAAGGAGCGGGACCTTGACTGGGTGAAGATCACGTCGACCAACCCCACTGACCCGAAACGAGTGACGATCGCGGTGATGGCGATCCCTGTCGAGGAGGTTGCGGCGATCAATTCGGGCGAATGGGAGCAGACAGTGCCGCCCGCCTACGACGGGCGCTGGCGTCCCGTCGACTGAGTCCGCTGTCCTAAATCTGCAATGCAACGCCCTTCGCCGGCGCATCTCGGCCCAGATCGGGCGGTTCCATTGCAGATTTGTGACCCGCCGGGATTCGACCCCGGTCGGCGGTCAGACGACTTCGCGGACCTCGGCGAAGTGGCAGGCGGAGGCGTGTTCACCGGTGCCGTCGGGGCGCAGCACCAGTTGCGGTTGCTCGACGGCGCACCGGTCCTGGGCCCGCCAGCAGCGGGTGTGGAAGCGGCAGCCGGCCGGCGGGTTGGCCGGGCTCGGCACGTCGCCGGTCAGCACGATCTGGTCCCGGCTGTTGCGCAGCGTCGGGTCCGGCACCGGGACCGCCGACAACAAGGCCTGCGTGTACGGGTGCGTCGGCCGCGAGTAGATCTGGTCCTCGTCGCCGATCTCGGCCATGGTGCCGAGGTACATGACGCCGACCCGGTCCGAGATGTGCCGGACCACCGACAGGTCGTGGGCGATGAAGATGTACGCCAGCCCGAGCTCGGCCTGGAGCCGCTCCAGCAGGTTCACCACCTGCGCCTGCACCGAGACGTCCAGCGCCGACACCGGCTCGTCGCAGACCAGGATCTTCGGGTTCAGCGCGAGACCGCGGGCGATCCCGATCCGCTGCCGCTGGCCGCCGGAGAACTGGTGCGGGTAGCGGTTGATGTGCTCCGGGTTCAGCCCGACCAGGTCGAGCAACTCCTGCACCTTGGCCCGCCGCTGCGGCGCCGGCACCACATCGGGGTGGATGTGGAACGGCTCGGCCACGATGTCGCCGACCGTCTTGCGCGGGTTCAGCGACGTGTACGGGTCCTGGAAGATCATCTGGATGTTCCGCCGGGCCCGCCGCCAGGCCGACCCGGACAGCTTGGTCACGTCGACGTCGTCGTACAGCAGCCGGCCGGGGCTCGGCCGGCTGGTGCTGCCGACGTTGCTCCGGAACGGCTCCTCCAGCCCGACCAGCAGCCGGGCCAGGGTCGACTTGCCGCAGCCGGACTCGCCGACGATGCCGAGGGTCTCACCCTTGTGCAGTTCGAACGAGACCCCGTCGACGGCCTTCACGTGGCCCACCGTCCGGCGCAGCACACCGGCCTTGATCGGGTAGTGCTTGTACAACTCCTCGGCGCGCAGGATCACGTCGCTCATCGCAGTTCCCTCCCCTGCTGGGTGGTGTCGGCAAGCTCACTGTTCGTCGGCTCGGCGACGGCGAGGTCCTCCGCGAAGTGGCAGGCGCTGTGCCGGCTCTTGCCGAGCTGGCGCAGCAGCGGCGCCGGTTCCTCCCGGCAGATGTCTTGGGCGTACTTGCAGCGCGGGTGGAAGGCGCAGCCGTCCGGGATGTGCATCAGGTTCGGTGGCAGGCCGCCGATCGCGGCCAGGTCCTGGCCCTTTTGATCCAGTCGCGGGATGGACTCCAGCAGACCCTTCGTGTACGGGTGCTGCGGCTGCGCGTACAGCTCGAACACCTCGGCCGACTCGACGATCTTGCCGGCGTACATCACCGCGATCCGGTCGGCCACGTCGGCCACCACACCAAGATCATGAGTGATCAGGATCAGGCCCATCTTGCGTTCTGCCTGCAGCTCGGCCAGCAGCTGCATGATCTGGGCCTGCACCGTCACGTCCAGCGCCGTGGTCGGCTCGTCGGCGATCAAGATCGCCGGGTCGAGCGCGATCGACATCGCGATCATGATCCGCTGCCGCATGCCGCCGGAGAACTGGTGCGGGAACGCCTTCACCCGTTGCCGGGCGCCGGGGATCTGCACCCGCTCCATCAGCCGGACCGCCTGCTCCAGCGAGTCGGCCCGGTTCATTCCGCGGTGCTTGCGGAACATCTCGGCGATCTGCCAGCCGACCGGGAACACCGGGTTCAGCGCCGACAGCGCGTCCTGGAAGACCATGGCGATCTCGGCGCCGCGGACGGACCGCCGGATCTCCTCGTCCTGGCTCAGCAGGTCGGTGCCGCAGTAGCGCACCTCGCCGCCGGTGACGTAGCCGGGCGGGGTGTCCAGGATGCCCATGATCGCCTGCGCGGTCACCGACTTCCCGGAACCGGACTCGCCGAGGATCGCCAGCGTCTCGCCCTCGCGCAGGTCGAACGAGACGCCGTTGATCGCGTGCGCCACGCCTTCCTTGGTCCGGAACTCGACCTGGAGTTGATCAACCTCGAGCAACACCCCGTCGGTCGGCACCCAGCTGCGCTCGGCCTCGACCGCACGGGTCTCCACGAATGATTCGGTCATCTCTCCCCCTCCTCAGCGGAGCTTCGGATCGAGGGCGTCCCGGACGGCGTCGCCGAGCATGATGAACGCCAGCACCGTGATCGACAGGAACAGGCTCGGGAAGATCAACATGTGCGGAGCCGTCCGGATCAGGCCGATCCCGGACGCGTCGGAGATCGCCTGTCCCCAGGAGATCGCCGGCGGTTGCAGGCCGATGCCGAGGAACGACAGCGTGCCCTCGGTGGCGATGAAGACGCCGAGGTTGATCGTCGCGACGACGATCACCGGGGCCGCCGCGTTCGGCAGGATGTGCTGGAAGATCAACCGAGCCGGGCTGGCGCCGAGTGCGCGGGCCGCCTGGACGTAGTCGTTCGGCTTCACCTGGAGCACGCTGGAACGCATCACCCGAGCGGTCTGCGGCCAACTGATCAAGGTCATCACCAGGACCACCTTGCCGACCAGTTGCAGGTACGGATCGCCGGCATGGTTGGGGAACTGGTAGAGGAACAGCAGGCCGCCGAGGATCAGCGGGATGGCGAAGAAGATCTCGCCGATCCGGGACAGCACCGCGTCCACCCAGCCGCCCAGGTAGGCACCGATCGTGCCCAGCCCGCCGCCGATGATCACGGTCAGCACGGTGGTCAGCAGGCCGACGATCAACGACGACCGGGCGCCGTGGATGGTCCGGGAGTACACGTCGTACCCCTGCGAATCCATGCCGAACCAGGCCTTGTCGAACGACGGTGATTCCCGGGCCCGGCGCAGGTCGGCGAAGTTCGGATCGGTCTGGGTGAACAGCTGCGGCACGATCGCCATCAGCAGGATGATCACGATCAGGCCGGCGGAGATCCAGAAGATCGGATTGCCGCGCAGCTCCCGCCAGGCGTCGGACCACAGCGACCGGGCCTGCTGGCCGCCGCCCGGCCCGCCGACCTGCTCCGCCTGGCCCGGGGCGAGCAGCGGAATCGACGTCGTGTCAGCCATGACCGATCCTCGGGTCGAGCACCCCGTACAAGATGTCCACGATCAGGTTCATCAACAGATAGACCAGCACCAGCACCACCACGGCCCCGACCACCGAGACGCCGTCCTTCTGGTTGACGCTGCGGAAGATGAAGCCGCCGATGCCGTTGATGTTGAAGATCCGTTCGGTGACCACCGCGCCGCCCATCAGGGTGCCGATGTCGGTGCCGACGAAGGTCACCACCGGGATCAGGGAGTTACGCAGCGTGTGCACGCCGATCACCCGCCGGTTGGTCAGGCCCTTGGCCTTCCCGGTCCGGACGTAGTCGGAGCGGAGGTTCTCCACCAGCGAGGCCCGGGTCAGCCGGGACACGAAGGCGACCGACAACGTGCCGAGCACGAAGCCGGGTAACAGCAGTTGGTAGAGCGTGCCCTGGGTCGACGTCACCGGGAAGATGCCGAGTCGGACGCCGAACACGAGCTGGGCCAGCGTGCCGATCACGAACACCGGCACCGCGATCACGCAGAGGGTGCTGACCAGGACCAGGTTGTCCAGGAAGCGGCCCTTGCGGATGCCGGCCAGGACGCCCGCCGTGATGCCGATCAGGACCTCACAACTGATCGCGATCACCGTCAGGGTGATCGTCGTGGGATACCGGATCGCCAGTTCGTGGGCCACCTCGTTGCCGTAGAAGTTGGTGCCGAGGTCACCCTGCAACAGCTTGCCGATGTAGAGCACGTACTGCACCAGCAGCGGCTGGTCGAGGTTGTACTCCTCGGTGAACTTGGCGACGTAACCGGGCTGGCAGGGTCGCTCGCCGCAGCGGCCGGCGATGGGATCGCCGAGGCCGAAGACCGCAAGGTAGAGAACGAAGATCGTGCCCAAGAAGACCGGGATCATCTGCAGTACCCGGCGCACGATGAAGGTTGCCATCCGCGCATCCCCTTTTCAGGTTGACGTGACCTGAGCATGCCGAAACGGGTGAGCTTCGACAAGCTGAGGCACGTGGGTCACGGGAATCGGCCGAGGGGCGGTGGGTTCACCACCGCCCCTCGGCCGTCCGTCACTGCTTGACTTCGATCTGGGCGTAGTCGATGACGCCGAAGGCGTTCGTCTCGACGTTGGTCACCCGGTCGGACCAACCGATCACGGCCGCGTCGTACCAGGTCGGGAAGGCGGGCAGGTCCTCGACCAGCTTCGCCTCGGCATCCTGGTAGAACTTGTTGGCCTCGTCGGTCGTCTTCGCCGCGTTGCCCTTCTGCAGATCGGCCTGGAACTCGGGGTTGTCGTACCGGACATCGTTGGACGACGCGCCCTTGGCGTAGATCGGGGCGAGGAAGTTCTCGATGCTCGGGTAGTCCATCTGCCAGCCCTGCCGGAAGATGCCCTTGCGCTCCTTCTTGTTCAGCTGGTCACGCAGGGTCTTGAAGTCCGGCGTGATCTCCACGGCGCAGTCGATGCCGAGGGAGTTCTTCAGCGAGTTGCAGACAGCCTCGGCCATCGGCTTGTGGCCGCCGTCCTGGTTGACGCCGAAGGTCAGCGTGCCCTTGTAGCCGCCGGCCTTGTCGTACAACGCCTTGGCCTTGGCCGCGTCGAACGTGCACCATTCACCGCAGGCGCCGGCCTTGTAGCCGTTCACCACCGGGGAGACGAAGCTGTCGGCCGGGGTACGGCTGCCGTTGTAGATCTGCTTCGTGATCAGGTCCCGGTCGATCCCCATCGAGATGGCCTGGCGCAGGTCCTTGTTCTTGAACTGCTCGTCGACCGGCGAGAAGCCGATCGCCTGGATCACGCCCTGCTCGCGGACCAGCCAGCGATCCGGCAGGTCGGACTTGTACAGGTCGTCCACCATCGAGTCGGGCGGGATGATGTCGGTCGCGTCCAGGTTGCCGCCCTGCACGTCGCGGTACGCGGCGCCCGGGTCGTTGTAGATCCGGAAGGTGATCTTGTCCGGCTTGCCCTTGAACTCACCCGAGTAGTCGGCGTACTTGCTGAAGACGTACTGGGTGTCGTCGATCATCTCGGCCTGGTACGGGCCGGCGCCGATCGGCTTGGTCTTGAAGCTGTCCGGGTTCTCGAAGAACGCATCCGGCTGCGGCGCGAAGGCCGAGTAGCCGAGACGGACGACCAGGTTGGAGACCGCGCCGGTGGTCTTGATCGTGAACGTGTAGTCGTCGACGACCTTCAGGCCCGACAGCTTGTCGGTCTTCGGCTTCGGCGAGCACTCCTCGTTCGGGCAGGAAACCTCGGCGTAGCCCTCGATCGGCTCGAAGAAGTAGCTGCCCTGCTGGCCGTTGGCCCCAGCAGCGGTGTAGTTCCAGGCATCGACGAAGTTGTGAGCCTTCACCTCGGTGCCGTCGTGGAACTTGTAACCCTGCTTGAGCTTGACCGTGAAGTTGAGGTTGTCCGTCGTGTCGATGCTCTCCGCGATGTCGTACTCCGGCGTCGCATCCTTGAGCGCGTAGTGCATCAACTTCGAGGTCAGCAGGTCGAGCATGTTGCCCCCACACACCTCGGCCGTGTTGCCTGCGACGAGCGGATTCTGCGGCGTGCAGCCGCGGACCGTGATCTCGCCCCCCGTGGTGGCGGCCCCGCTCTGGCCGGGGTCAGTGGGTGTTCCGCCGCTTCCGCAGGCTGACGCGATGAGCGCCAGACTGCCGATCGCCGCGGCGATCGCTGCGCGAGCTCTTCCTCGCATGGAACGTCTCCTCCTCCAGATGGCGCCCGGATCGCGGGCGCGAAAGGACCGCGCCTCCTGACCGCGCGGCTTGACCATTTCTAGGCCATCGTCGTCCATCACCGCAAGGCGTGGTGCCAATCACGGTGGACGCGAAACAAGATTGTGACCACAGGGTCTGTTATCGATATCAGCCGAACCGCCGCCTGGCCGCGACTGCGCGCCGGAGCCGGTCGGTGCCGTCGATCAGGGCTCGCCGGAGCGGATCCGCGAGGCCGTCGCCGGCCAGGGTCTGCTCGGCCAGCGCCAGGATCTCCTCGCTCACCGCCAGGTACGGATACGCCAGCTCCGCGGTCCGGCCGAGGGCCCAGCCGGTCCGGAAGCCTGCCGTCGCGCCGATCTCGTCGAAGTAGCGTCGTACGTAGTCAGCGGCCAGTTCGTCCTGATCGGGCCGGAAGAACCCCTCCGCTGTGGCGTACACCTGGTAGGCCGAGCCGGTGGACGGCCGCAGCAGCAACTCCCAGGCGGC
This sequence comes from Microlunatus sp. GCM10028923, assembly GCF_042666975.1. NCBI lineage: Bacteria > Bacillati > Actinomycetota > Actinomycetes > Propionibacteriales > Propionibacteriaceae > Microlunatus > Microlunatus sp. GCM10028923. The sequence continues at coordinate 152,210 of NZ_JBHTFF010000007.1, forward strand.
CGCCTTCGCCTCCGCCGTCGGCAGCGCCGCGCGGGCCCGGGCCGCGTGCTGCTCGGCGAGCGCCGACCGGTCGGCCGCCAGCCGCTCCTCGATCAGTCCCGCGTCACCGGTCAGCTCGCTGAGCCGGGACACGAGGCCCCAGCTCAGGTCCTGGTCCAGCTCCAGCCCGGCCGGCAGCGTTTCGCCGCCGAGCCAGCCGCGCAGCAGTTCCGGGTCGGCCGCGGTCGGGATCGCCGCCCGGAACGCCAGCAGCTGCCGGTCCGACCCGGCCGCGGCGGCGGCCATCGCGGCCAGCGTCACCCGGTGCAGTTCGGCCTGCCGGGCGGCCCGCTCGGCCGGCGGGCAGTACGGCCCGGTCAGCTCGGTCCGGGCGAACCGGGCCATCGCCTCCCAGACCACGTCCTCGGTCTCGGCCGGCAGTGCGGCCAGGATCAGCCGCAGGGCCTCGGCCGGATCGAGCGCCGCGTCGCGGACCGCGTCCCGGGCGGCGTTGAAGACGACCAGCCGGATCGCCGGGTCGGTGATCCCGCCGATCACCGCGGTCAGCCGCGGCCAGTCCCCGCCGTCGAAGGCGATCTTGGCCCAGGTCTCGTCGGCCGCGTCGGGCACGATCAGGCCCTTCGACCGGCTCAGGGCCGGGTGCGGGGTGCCGGCGAGCTGGATCCGGGTCCGTTCCGCCACGGCGCCACCCTCGTCCAGCCGGGCCACCTCGATCGCGTGGGTCCGGTCGGCGGGGTGGTCGGCGGGTGCGATCCGCCGGACCGCGCCGTCGGCGACCGCGAGGGTGTCCAGGCCGGAGGTGCGCAGCCAGTTCGCGGCCCAGCGGTCGAGGTCGACCGCGCCGGCCCGGGTCCAGGCCGCGATCAGGTCGGCGAACTCGGCGTTGCCGTACGCGTGCCGGGCGAAGTAGTCCTTCAGGCCGCCCAGGAAGACGTCGTCGCCGAGATAGGCGACCAGTTGCCGGAGCACCGCGGCGCCCTTGGCGTAGGAGATGCCGTCGAAGTCCTGCAGCGCGGCCTGCGCGTCGGCCGAGCCGTTGCCGGCGACCGGGTGCGTCGAGGGTGCCTGGTCCGCGATCCGGCCCCAGTCCTTCCGGATCCCGAACTCCATCCAGAGCGGGTAGCGCGTCGCGTCGGTGCAGCAGCGGTGCGCGACGTACTCGGCGAACGACTCGTTCAGCCACAGGTCGTCCCACCAGGTCATCGTGACCAGGTCGCCGAACCACTGGTGGGCCATCTCGTGCGCGATCAACCCGGCCCGGCCGGCCCGCTGCGCGGTGGTCGCCCGGGAGCGGTAGATCAGCTGGTCGCGGATCGTGATGCAGCCCGGGTTCTCCATCGCGCCGGCGTTGAAGTCGGGGACGAACGCCTGGTGGTACTCGCCGAACGGATAGCGGACGCCGAACGTGCGGTGGTAGTAGTCGAACGCCTGGCTGGTCACCTCGATCAGGTCCTTGGCCTCCGCCTGCAGTTGCTCGCCCAGCGACGCGCGGACGTGGAAGCCGAGCTCGATTCCGTCGTGCCGATGCCGTACGGAGGCGTACGGACCGGCGACCAGGGTGACGAAATAGGTGGACAGCGGACGCTCCTGGACGATCCGCCAGCGACCCGGTCCGACCTTCTCCGCCGGGCCGTTGCCGATCACCGTCCACTCCTCCGGCGCAGTCACCTCGAACGCGTACGGCGACTTCAGGTCGGGCTGGTCGAAGCAGGCGAACCAGCGCGGCGCGGCGTCCAGGAACGACATCGCATAGAGATAGGTATGCCCGTCGGCCGGGTCGACGTGCCGGTGCAGGCCCTCCCCGTCGCTGGAGTACGCCATCTCACCGCTGACCACCACCGTGTTGGCCTCGGCCAGGCCGGTCAGTTCGATCCGGCCGTTGCGCCAGCTCTCGGCCGGCAGCGCGGTCCCGTTCAGGGTGGCCGAGATCAGCCGGCGGCCCTTGAAATCAAGGAAGGTCCGACCGCCCGGGGTGGCCCGGAAGTCGATCGTCGTGGTGGAGGCGAAGAGCTCACCGGCCGCACCCTCCAGCGTCGCGGAGGTGAGATCGAGGTCGACCCGCATCGACGTCACGGTGATCATGGACGCCCGCTGCTCGGCCTCGGACCGGAGCAGGCTGACGGGATCGGTTTCACTGGTGTCGGCTCGCACACCCGAAACCTACCTTTGGGACGAATCGTTCCCGGCGCCAGCCGGTTTCAGTAGTGTTCAGGTCCATGGCGGAAACCCGGCGGATGTCGCCCATGGCACTCTCGATGCGCAAGCGCAGCCTGCTGGTCTGGGGCATCGTTCTCATCGTCGTCTGGGCGGCGATCACCATCCCGGTCACCCTGGTCTACAGCAGCGACCCACTGGAACGGGTCGGCATGGTGATCGCCCTGCAGATCTTCATCGGCATCCTCGCCCTGCTCGGCGTGATCTTCCTGATCGTCGGGATCTCCGGCGAGATCAGGTCGAAGAGCTTCAACCGGCGGGACTGGGCGCTGGCCGACGCGCTGCACGAGTCGCTCGGCGAGTTGTGGCACGAGCCGTCGGAGCTGGCGTACCGGGTCGCCGAGGGCGACGCCACCATCAGCAACGCCCGGCTGGTCGAGATCGAGCGGCACTTCGACTCCCAGACCGAGGGCGCGATCAACGGCACGATGAGCCACCAGCTGCGGATGTTCGGCACCTCCTTCTCGAGTTCGTACGGCAGCGCCCGGGCCACCGGGCCGCGGACGGCGTCGATGAGCTCCTCCTCGGCCGGCGTCTTCTCCGGCTCGATCCGCGGGCTCAGCCAGGTCAATCTCAACGTCAGTACGACGACCCGGAACAACCTGATGGGCGACGCCCTGTTCGCGGTCTTCGAGGCGGCCGGCCCGGCCGGCCATCGGGACACGTACCGGGTGATCAGCATGTCCCAGCCCGGGGTGGTCGGCTGGCTCCGGGAACTGATCGGGTTCGCGGCCAACCAGGTCGGCGGACCGCGGACCCACGCCGGCGGCACCGTACTCAGCTGGTCGGACAACCTGACCAACCGCTTCGCGCCGGGCGACATCTCCTATGTGACCGACCGACTGAAGGCCCTGCAGAGCCGGCCCGCCGAGGAACGCGAGACCGTCACCGTCTTCGGCAGCGCGTCCGGCCGCAACGCCGTGATCGCCACCGCGCTCTCGATCGGCGGCACTCAGCAGCTGAGCATGATGCCGTCCCGCTTCCCCGAACTGTTCGGCCGCGCCCTCGCCATCGGCGTCGCCAACGGCGAGCAGCGGCTGGCCGGCCGCCCGGCGGTCCAGCAGAGCATCACCGGCTGAGTTCCGTGCCCGGCCAGGTCGGGAAGCGGGTCAGGAACTCGTCCGATCCCCGGAGCAGTTCGCGCGCGTAGCGGGGCCAGTTCGACGCCGACGCGTCGAGGTCGAGGTCGACGATCCGGCGCACGTCGGCCGGTCCCTCGATCAGCGAGCCCTCCACCCGGAGACCGTCCCGGTGCAGCTCGTCGACAAGATCACGAGTCAGCCGGGCGAAGGGAACCAGGACCGTCGACGCACCGATCCGCCGGACCTCGGCTCGCCAGTCGCTGTCCGGATCGGGTACGTGCAGCCCGACGCCCCGGGTGCCGCCGGGATCGTCCGCCGCATACTCTGCGAGCGAGAGCGGGTCGAAGCTCGTGATCACGCAGCGCGCCCGGTCGGTATCGGGGCGCCCTGCCAGTAGCGCGGCCAGCGGACGGGCCGCCGCGAGCGCCTTGATCTCCACCCGGAGCAGCACGGTCGTCGCGTCGAGGGTCTCCTCCAGGGTCGGCACCCGCTGGCCCTCGCCCAGGTCGACGCTGCGAACCTGCTCGAGGGTCAGGTCCTCGACCGGGGTGCGCAGGTACGGACTCGCGCCGGCCGCCGTGCGTTCGAGGGTCCGGTCGTGCAGCACGACGAGCGCGCCGTCCCTGGTCAGCTGGACGTCGAGTTCGATCTCGTCGACGCCGACCTGTTCCGCGCTGGCGAACGACCGGAGCGTGTTCTCCGGGGCGTCGGCCATGTTTCCGCGATGCCCGGCGAGGACGAAGCTGCGGGGTGGGTTGGTGATGATGCCTCCTAGGTCAGGTGCGGGCTAGGTCAGGTGCGGGGTGATCGAGGCCGCCAGGGCGGGTTGGGCGGCGAGCAGCAGGGGCGTCCGGGGCGAGTCGGTCCCGCCGCGGACCCGCGCTCCGGCCCGGGTCGCGACGAGGGCCGCGGCCGCGTAGTCCCAGACCGGGAGATCCCAGAGCAGGAAGGCGTCGAGGCGGCCCTCGGCGACGCCGCAGAGTTCCAGGGACGCGGCGCCGTTGAGCCTGAAGTCACGAATCAGCGGCGCCAGCCTGGCCATGACCCGGACGACGCGCTCGCGCCTGCCGAGGTCGTACGGGAAGCCGGTCGCGACCAGGGCATCGGCGAGCGGCGCCGGATCGCCGAGCCGCAGCTCTTGACCGTTGCGGACGGCGGGTCCGTCGGCGGTCGCGGTGTACTCGACGCCGAGCTCCGGCGCGAGGACGCAGCCGGCCAGGGCGCGCCGGCCGCCGTCGGGCTCGCGGACCGTCGCGGCGATCGAAACCGCGTAGTAGGGCGAGCCGTAGAGGTAGTTGACGGTGCCGTCGATCGGGTCGACGACCCAGGTGATGCCGGAGGTCCCCTCGCTCGGATCGCCTTCCTCACCGAGGAATCCGTCGTCCGGGCGGGCCGACCGGAGCCGGGTCCTGATCAGCGTCTCGACCGCGGTGTCGGCCTGGGTGACGATGTCGAGCCGGTTCGACTTGGTCGACGCGACGTCGATGCCGCCGGCGCGCAGTTCGGCCGCGAGGTCACCGGCCTCGCGGGCCGTACGTCGGGCAAGGTTCAGGAGGTGTGCGGGGTCGTGGTTCGTCACGTCGGATGCCGTTCCGTAGATGATCTTGCTGCGATGGACGCGGAGCGCCGGCGCAGGCACGGGAGGTCGTGCCGCGGCCGGGTCCGGGTCAGGACGTGGGTGCCGGACCGGTGGTACGGCCGACGACCAGCTCGCCGGGCAGCAGGCTGCCGCCGGCGTCCACGGTCTCGCCCCGGACCAGCCGGTCGACGAGATCCGCGGCCGCGGCCGCCATCGCCGCCGCCGGCACCCGGTAGGTGGTCAGACCGACCGCCTCATGATCGAACGGCGGCAGCCCGTCGAAGCCGGCCACCGAGAGCTCGCCGGGGATCGCGATCCCCAGCCGCGCGGCCGCCGCCAGCACGTCGAGGGCGACGAAGTCGTTGTTGCACAGGACCGCTGTCACCCGGTCCCGGACCAGGCCGGCGACGAGGTCGGAGAGATCCGTGTCGGGCTGCACGGTGACGACCCGGTGCCGAACGCCCCGGGTCGCCAGGTGGCGTTGCATCTCCTCGATCCGGACCCACTGGGTCGGCGACTGCTCGGGCGGCACCGCGGTCAGCGCCACCGAGGTGTGCCCGTGGGCGAGCACCTGATCGACCAGCACCAGCCCGTCCTTCGGGTCGGGAGCGACGAACGGCACCTCGGGGTTGTCCGGCTGGCCGATCTGGCCGACCAGCACCAGCGGCACCCGGGCCGCGACGCGACGGATCGTCAGCGGGTCCACCACCGGGGTGGCCACCACGATCCCGGCCGTCCGGAGACCGACGAGCACCATCAGCGACTGGTAGTTGGCGTCGTCGGTCTGATCACCGGAGGCGACCGACAGCACCTCGTAGCCGCGCCGGTCGGCCTCGCCGTCGAACGCCTTGGCCAGGTGGCCGTAGAAGGGTGAGTCCGAGTTCCGCAGGAAGAGCCCCAGCATCGCCGGCGACGGCGCCGAGAGGCTGCGCGCGATCCGGTTCGGGACGAAGTCGAGCTGGCGGATCGCCTGTTGCACCTTCTCCAGGTTCTCCGGGCTGACCCCCGGCTGCCCGAGCAGGGCGCGCGACGCGGTCGACTTCGACACTCCGGCCAGCGTGGCGACGTCGCGGATCGTGCTCGCCTTGCGCGGGCTCTGCGATCCGCCGTCGCGGGAATCGGGGCCGGCAGGCATGGGCCCCATGCTATCGGCGATCATTTCAGCCCACTGCGGGCAACGCTGGCGATGAAGCGCCGCTGCAGCACCAGGAAGATGATGATCATCGGCAGGGCGGCGAGCACACCGGCGGACATCAGGACGTTGTAGTCCGTGGTGTACGTGCCGCGCAGCAGGGCCAGTCCCGGCCCCAGGGTGAGCTTCTCGACGGACCGGTTGACGACGATCGGCCACAGCAGTTCCTTCCATTCGGCGAGCACGGTCAAGATCGACAAGGTGATCAGGCCGCCCCGGGCGATCGGCGCGACGATGGTGATCAAGATCCGCGGATGGGAGGCGCCGTCCATCCGGGCCGCCTCGATCAGTTCCCGCGGGACCCCGCGGAAGAACTGGTACAGCAGGAACACCCCGAACACGTCGAAGATCGACGGCAGGAACAGGGCCACGATCGTGTTGGTGAGGCCGAGCGCGGAGATGATCGCGAAGTTCGGGATGACGAAGATGTCGCCCGGGACCATGATCAAAGCGAGGACGGCGACCAGGATGGCCCGGGCACCGGGAACCTTGATCACCGCGAGCGCGTACGCGGCCAGGGTGCAGACGACCAGGGTCCCGGCCACCCGGCCGGCCGAGGCCAGGACGGTGTTGCCCAGCAGGGTCGCGAACGGGATCCGGTCGAACACCTCGCGGACTCCCTCCAGGGTCGCGGGCGCCGGGATCACCTGCGGCGGAACGAGCAGGGTCTGGGCCGGCGTCATCAGGCTGGTCGCCACCATCCAGGCGAACGGGACCAAGATCAACAGCCCGACGGCCCCGGCGACCGCGTAGGTCCACCCACGGGTGCCGGTCATCAGCCGTCCTCCCCGTAGTGGACGAACCGCCGCTGCAGCCGGAACAGGACGACCGACACGGCCAGGATGAGCACGAACAGCAGCAGCGAGACCGCCGAGGCGTAGCCGCGGTCACCGATGTTGAGGAACGCGAGCTGGTAGTAGTAATAGACGGCGGTGAGTCCGTAGTTCACCGAGGCGGACTGCTCGGGCGGCAGCAGGACGTACGCGACGTCGAACAGCTTGAGCGTGCTGATCGTCGTGGTGAGAACCACGAAGAACAGCGACGGGCTGAGCAGCGGCAGCGTGATCAGGACGAACCGGCGCACCGGCCCGGCGCCGTCGATGGTGGCGGCCTCGTAGACCTCCGCCGGGATCTCCTGCAGGCCGGCGTAGAGGATGATCGCGGGAACGCTGAAGGACAGGAAGATCACGATCACCGTGATCACCACGGTGACACCGACCGCGGTGCCGAACCAGCTGACCGGCGTTCCGCCGAGGGCCTGGATCACGGCGTTGACGAGACCGTACCGGGTCTGGAACAGCCAGCCGAACAACAGGATCGCCGCCGTCGGGAGACACACCGCGGGCAAAAAGATCACGGCCCGGAACACCGACTGGCCGAGGAACCGGTGCTGCATCAGGGTCGCGCAGAGCAGCGCCACCAGGACGACGCCGGGGACGACGAAGGCGCAGAACTTGACGGTGTTGATCAGCGCGATCCGCAGCTGCCCGTCGGCGAGCAGCTCCTGGTAGTTGGCCGCCCCGATGAACTTCGCCCGGCCGAAGGCGCCGGCCTGGTGGAACGAGAGCCAGACGTTGTAGCCGAAGCCGTACCCGCGGAAGACCAGCAGGCCGACGAACAGGGGCACCAGGAACAGCAGCCCGACCCGGGCGTCCCGGCGTCCGGCGGGCCGCCGCCGGACCGGGCGGGGCCGGGCCGCCGGCGTTCGCACCGGACGTTCCAGCGTCGCGCTGGTCATTGCAGCGACCTGGTCAGGATGGCGTCGGCCCGGCTCGCCGCCTCGGCCACGGACAGCTCCCCGGCGTAGTACGGACCGGCCACCGTGCTCTCGATCTCCGGCATCACGGCCCGGGTGGCTGGGAACTCCGTGGTGGTGCGGAGATAGCTCTGCTCCAGCGTCACCTCGAACGTCTCGCGGACCCCGTCGATGGTGCCGTTCGCCTCGTAGTAGGCGGCCTTCACGTCGGCGGAGACGTTCGCCGCGAAGCTGGCGCCGCCCTCGACCTGCAGCCTGGCGCCCTCGTCGGAGGTGAGGAACTTGATCAACTTCCAGGCCGCGTCCTTCTGCCCGGAGTTCGCGTTCATGACGTACGACAGCCCGTTGGTGTCGGTCGCCCTGGACCCGTCGACCGCCGGCTGCGGAACCATCCGGAAGGTGCCGCGGGGTACGTCGGCCTGCGCCAGCAGGGACAGCTGCCAGGAAGGGATCTTCGCCATCGCGAGGCTGCCGGAGATCAGCGACGAGGTCGCGTTGAAGTCGGCCGAGTCCTTGACCGGCGGGATCAGCTTCCGGTCCTGCAGGTCCTTGATCATCTCGAACGACCGGATCCCCTGCGGCGAGGACACCGAGCCCCGGCCGTCCTTGATCACGGTGCCGCCGAGCGCGTGGACCAGACTGCCGACGCCGCGGTTGAAGTCGTAGTTGTAGAACATCGGCACGTCGGCCGACGACGTCTGCTTCGCCTTGAGCTCGGTGGCGACCCGGATCATGTCGTCCCAGGTCCAGTCGGCCGTCGGAACCTCGCTCACTCCGAGCTTCTCGAACACCGCCGTGTTGTAGACGAAGGTCCAGACGTCCTGATCCTTCGGCATCCCGTACTGCTGGCCGTCGAAGTTGTACAGGTCCACCAGCTGCTTCGGGTACGTGTCCAGGGACACCTGGTCCCGCTCCAGGTACGCGTTCAACGGCTCCAGCGCCCCGCCCTCGACGTAGCTCGGCGCCCGCGAGCTCTGCCACATCACGTCGGGACCTTCGCCGGCGCCCAGCGAGGCGTCGAGCTTCGTGTAGTACTGGTCCTCCGGGACCTGTTCCAGCTGGACCTGGAGGTCCGGATTGGCGGCCTCGAACGCGTCGACGGCCCGCTGTACCCCGGCCGTCTGGGCGGGATCCCAGATCATCAGGCTGAGGGGACCTTCGTTGTCCGCCGGGGTCGCCGAGCAGGCGACCGCTGCTGCCACCGAGGCCAGGACCGTGACCAGGGCGAGAATTCTGTGGGGATGAGGGAAACGGCGCATCGTGGTGCCTTCCGACGAAACGTGGATGCCGAACCTTCGGCCAAACTGGGACCGGTCCCGGGACCGGTCCCAAGCGGGACGCTACCACACCGTTCCGGCCCTGCGGCCGGGCGTTGAGCGATGTTCACCGCCGCTTCATCCGCCGGGTGCCGGGTGCGGCGCCGGGCGGTTGATCGGTTAGCTTCTGCACGTGACCGTGACCGTGCGACCCCTGACTTCCGAGGACGCCGAGGCGTCCCGTCGGCTCGGCTGGGAGGCGTTCGGTGCGCCCAGCACGCCGCCGACCGAGCCGGCGTCGATCGCCGGCGACGGCAAGGCCTGGTACGGGGCGTTCGTCACCGGGGCCGACGGGACCGAGCACCTCGGCGCCCGGATGCTGGATCGGTTCTTCGACTCCTGGTTCGGCGGCCGGCGGGTGGCGACGGCCGGGATCGCCGGTGTGACGACCGCGGCCGAGGACCGCGGCCAGGGCCTGCTCTCGCCGCTGTTCGCCGAGTTGCTGGCCGGCGCCCGGAAGCGTGGCGCGGTGATCTCGAGCCTGTTCCCCACCGCGCCGAAGATCTACCGCCGGTTCGGCTACGAGGTGGTCGGTGACCTGCTCGAGGTCGAGGTGCCGGCCACCTCACTGGCCGGCGTCGAGGCTCCCGCGACCGGACGGGTGCGCCGGGCGATCGCGGCGGACCTGCCGGCGATCTTCGACTGCTACACGGCCTGGGCCGCCGCGCAGCAGGGTCCGCTGACCCGCGACGGCGCCGCCTTCGCCGGCCAGGTCGAACAACTGCTGTCCGAGTTCACCGGCGTCACGGTGGCCGAAGACGATCATGGAAAGCTCGTCGGGTACGCGCTCTGGGACCGCGGCCAGGGCTACGGCCCGGGCTCCATGATCACCGTGGACGAGCTGATCGCGAGCACGCCGGACGGCTACCGCGGCCTGCTCCGCACCCTCGGCTCATTCTCCTCGGTGACGCCGACGATCAAGCTCGGCAGCTCGGGCTTCGACGCGGTCCGGGCGATCCTGCCGGCGCTGGACTGGCAGGTGGTCAAGCGCAGCCCGTACATGATCAACGTGATCGACGTCGCCGGGGCGCTGTCCCGCCGCGGCTACCACTACGGCTACGAGGCCGTGCTCGACTTCGCGGTCGCTGATCATTTCGTGGCCGGCAACAACGGCGCCTACCGGCTCCGGATCGCCGGTGGCCGCGGCCGGTGCGAACGGTCCCACGCCGAGCCGGACCAGCGGGTCTTCACCGCCCGCGGGCTGGCCGCTCTGTTCACCGGGGCGCTGCCGCTCGCCGAGCTCCGGACCACCGGCCTGCTGACCGGCGGCGACCCAGCCACCGATTCGGCCTGGGACGGCGCGTTCGGCGGGCCGGCCGTGCAGATCCGGGACTACTTCTGACGATCACTGACCACAGGCGGCCCGGGAGCCGGGCAGGGCGTTGATCAACAACTTCCGCGGCTCACCGGCGACGGTCCACTGGCCGAACCGGTTCCGCAGCGAGGCCTGATAGACCTGCTCCGCCTCGGGCCCGCGCAGTTCGCCGCAGGCCGTACCCCGGAACGACTTGCTCCCCTCGGTCAGGAACCGGTCCGGGTCGGGCCCCGGCCACGGCTCGGCCGTGCCCTTGTCCCGGCCATGCCGGCGCTGCTCGTACACGAAGATCAACTCCGGCCGGTACGGCTGCCAGGCCGCGTCGCCGGCTAGTGACTCGGCGTTGTCGATCAAGGATCGCAGCAGGTCACGGCGGCCCCGCAGCCACGGGGACATTCCCTTCTCCATCTCCGGACCGAACGCGTACGCCTGGTGCCGCATCGGCTCCCCCGTCCCGTGCAGTCGGAGGCTCAGCGAGCCGGCGTCCGTGACCCGGGGCGAGCCGAAGTCGAGCTCGCGGTCCAGCCCGGCGGCCCGGGCCCGCTCGGCGAGCCCGGCCACGAGTTCCGGATCGATCATGGTCTGCCGGTAGCCGCGGTGCCAGCCGTCCTGGTAGTTCTGCTCCTCGGCCATGATCAACCGGCCGTCCCCGTACGCCAGCAGCCAGGGTGCCGTGGTGGCGTACAGCTCGGACGGAGCCAGCCCGCCCACGCCGTACGTGATCTCCAGGACGAGCTGGTCCGGCGGCAGCGGATGGGCGCGGACCGGGTCGTTCGGGAGCCCGGTCGTGCCGAACACCGAGCACGCCCCGAACAGCGCGGCCAGCACCATCGCCGCGAGCACCTTGATCATCACCCTGGTCACGGCCCGATTATCCGCTGCCGGGGTTCGGCTCAGCCGCTGATGGTGCCGACCAGTTCCTCGAGGATGTCCTCGAGCGCGACCAGGCCGAGGGTCGACCCGTCCGGCCCGGCGACCCGCGCCAGATGGACGCCCTGGCCCTGCAGGGTGCGCAGCGCCCGGTGCAGCCGGGTGTCCGGCGCGACGGTGATCAGGCCGCGGATCCGGTGCTCGGGCACCGGCCGGTCCGGCGCGTCGGAGCCGAGCACGTCCTTGACGTGCAGGTAGCCGACCACCTCGCCGTCGCGGACCATCGGGTAGCGGGAGAAGCCGGTCTCGGCACAGAGCCGTTCGATCTCGGCCGGCGTGGTCTCGGGCGAGACCGTGAGCAGCCCGTCCAGCGGCAGCATCACCTGGCCCACCGTGTGCTGTTCGAACTCGAGCGCGCCGGAGACGAGGCCGTACTCGTCGGCGTCGAGGAGACCCTCCCGGCGCGACTCGTCGACCAGGCCGGTCACCTCCTCGTGGGTGTACGTCGAGCCGACCTCGTCCTTCGGCTCGACCCCGAACAGCCGTACCGCCCCGTTGGCGATCGCGTTCAGCGCGACCACGAACGGCCGGAGCAGGAAGATCACCACGAGCATGAACGGGCCCAAGATCAACGCCGCCCGGTCCGGCCCGGCCAGGGCGATGTTCTTCGGCACCATCTCGCCGAGCACGACGTGACACCAGACCACCAGCAGCGTCGCCAGCACCAGGGCGATCGGGTGCACCAGGAACTCGGGGATCCCCACCGCGAGGAAGAGCGGTTCGATGGCGTGGGCGATCACCGGTTCGGACACCGCGCCGAGCCCCAGGGTGCACAGGGTGATGCCGAGCTGGGCGCCGGCCATGGCCAGGCTGACCTGTTCCATCGCCCGGATCGCCATCCGGGCCGACCAGCGGCCGCGTTCGGCGAGCGGCTCGATCGTCGCCCGGCGGGCCGAGACGAGCGCGAACTCGGACGCGACGAACAACGCGTTGGCGAACAGCAGCGCGATCGTCAGCGCCACTCCGGCCCAGAAGCTCATCGCCGGTCCTCCCCCGCCATCGGGTCGACGACGGTCAGCCGGAGCCGGTCGATCCGGCGCCGGACGACCTGCTCGACCCGCAGCTCGACCTCGACCGGTTCGGGAACGAACTCCTCCGACCGCTGGGCCCGTTCACCGCGCACCCGGACCGTGTCGCCGGGGGCGGCGATCCGGCCCAGCCGGTGCAGCACCAGGCCGGCGATGGTCTCGTAGTCGGAATGTTCCGGCAGCACGATGCCGGTCCGTTCGGTCACCTCGTCCGGCCGGAGCAGCCCGGACAGGGTCCAGTTGCCGGCCCGGGCGCTGACCGAGGTCGCCAGCCGGTCGTGCTCGTCGGCGATCTCACCGACGATCTCCTCGACCAGGTCCTCCAGCGTGACGATGCCGTCGTTGCCGCCGTACTCGTCGACGACCAGGGCGAACTGGTGCGGCGCCGCCCGGAGTTCGGCCAGCAGCGGGTCCAGCTCGATCGTGTCCGGGACCCGCGGCACCGGCTGGATCAGCTCGCCGAGCCGTACCTGATCGCGACGGCTTGCCTCGATCTGCAGCGCCTGCCGCAGGTGGACCAGGCCGAGCACGTCGTCGGCGTCCCGGCCGAGCACCGGGAACCGGGAATGGCCCGATTCCCGGGTGGCCCGGATCAGGTCGGCCGCCGAGTCGCCGGCCCAGAGGAAGCGGACCCGGACCCGCGCGACCCGTACGTCCGCGGCGGTCCGGTCACCGAAGGCGATGCTCCGGTCCACCAGGTCGGCGGTCGGCCGGTCCAGCGCCCCTTCCGACGCGGACCGGCGGATCAGATAGCGCAGCTCGTTCGGCGAACGGGCCGACCGCAACTCCTCCTGCGGCTCGATCCCGTTGAACCGCAGGATCGCGTTGGCGGCGCCGTTGAGCAGCCGGATCGGCCACGCCATCGCCTTGGTGAACGCCCGCATCGGCAGCTGGGTCAGTGCGGCGATCCGCATCGGCAGCGCCAGGGCGAGGTTCTTCGGGATCAGCTCGCCGAGCAGCATCGTGATCACCGTGCTGCCGAACAGGGCGACTGCCAGCGCGATCGCGCCGATCGCGGTCTCGTCCAGGCCCGCGATCCCGCCGAGCGGCCGTCGCAACAGAGTCGCGATCGCCGGCTCGGCCAGATAACCGATGGCGAGGTTGGTCAGCGTGATGCCCAGCTGGGCACCGCTGAGCTGGGTGGACAGGGTGCTCAGGGCCCGGCCGACACCGGCCGCGCCCCGCTCACCCGCCTGGGTGGCCCGGTCGACGGTGGCCCGGTCGACCGTGACGAAGGCGAACTCCGCGGCGACGAACACGCCACAGGCCAGCATCAACAGCAGGGAGACGGCCAGCAGAATCCACTCGGTCATCGCGGCTGGCTCGCGGTACGCAGATCGGTCAAGGTCCCGCGATTCTAGCCGTTGGCCCGGTACGGCCTCGAATGGCAGGCTGGCCAGGTGACCCTGCACGGACGCGCACCGCACCGGCCGGAACTGGCCGGCATCGTGCAGCGCCTCTGGTACGTGGAGAATCCCGGCTCCGGCGGGCTCGAGGTGAAGCTGCCGACCGGCACCGCGCAGCTGTTGATCAACCTCGGCGGCGACCGGCTCAGCTGCGGTGCGGCGGACCGGCGGCAGACCGTCGGACCGCTCGCCCTGGCGCCGATCAGCTCCGGCCCGGAAGTCCTGGACCGGTCCGAGCAGCGCCGGCTGGTGGGCGTGGTGGTCCGGCCCGAGGCGGTCGGCGCGCTGGCCCGGATCCCGGCCGACCGGATCGGCCCGCTGACCGCCCTTGATCAACTCTGGGGTACCTGGTCCGACCGGTTGCGCGACGTCGCCGAGCCGGCGACCGGCGGTCCGGCCGTGCTGGACCGGATCGAGGCGGAACTGGCCGGGCTGGTCCGGTCCGACGCCGACGTCGCCGCCGACCCGCTGGTCCGGCACGTGATCACACGACTGCGCCGGAATGAACGGATCGGCACGATCGGCGACCGGGTCGGGCTGAGCCAGTCCGCCTGGACCCGCCGGTTCCGGGCCGCGGTCGGCCTGACCCCGAAGCGCTACCAGCGGGTGCTCCGGCTGGAGCAGGTGATCACGCTGGCCCGGACCGCCGGAGCGGACGGGGTGGACTGGGCCGATCTTGCGGTGCGGGCCGGCTACTTCGACCAGGCGCATCTGGTCGGCGACTTCACCGAGCTGACCGGGACCTCGCCGGGCCGCTGGTTCCGCTGCGGTACCGACGCCGCGTTCCATGGGCCACTGCCCGTACGTTGACGAATTTCTCCAAGACCCCGGGCCGCGGCACCGGCGATGCTGTTGATCATGAACTTCACCAAGCTCACGCCCTACCTGCGCTACCCGGACGGCGACGCCGCGGTGGCCTGGCTGACCCGGGTGCTCGGCTTCGGGCCGGCCCGCTGCGCCCGGGACGAGAACGGCGCCTGGTACGAGGGTGACCTCGCCGTCGGGGACAGCAAGATCGCCATCAGCGGCGGCGGTACCGCCGGGAACGCGTACCTGATCATCTCCGTGCCGGACGCCGACGCCCAGTACCGCAAGATCATCGAGGCCGGGGTCGAGATCGACGAGCCGCAGGACAAGCCGTACGGTCCGCGGACGGTCACCGTCACCGACCCCTGGGGCAACGTCTGGGACTTCTGGCAGGGCGAGGCCGAGTTCTGATCATGGTGCGGGGCGCCGGAAGCTCTTAGGTTAGCCTTAGCAACATGCATTCTGCTCGCAGCCTCACAGTTCTGCTGCTCACCGTCCTCGCCCTGCTGGCCGTACCGGCCTGCGCCGCGACCACCGCCGGCCCCACCGACACCGGCAGCGCGCCGGCGGCGAGCGACGACGGCGCCTTCCCGGTGACCATGACGCACAAGTTCGGTACGACGACGATCGAGGCGCGGCCGCAGCGGGTCGTCACGGTCGGGTTCAACGACCAGGACTTCGCCCTCGCGGTCGGCGTCGAGCCGGTCGGGGTACGGGAGTTCCTGGGCTACCCGGCGCCCGACCGGCCGTGGGCTCCCGAGGGTGTCCGGGGCAAGCAACTGCCCACCGTCGGCAGCCAGGACCTCGACCTGGAGGCGATCGCGAAGCTGGAGCCCGACCTGATCCTCGGCATCAACTCCTACATCGACGACGAGGCGTACGGCCTGCTCAACGGCATCGCCCCGACCGTCGCGCAGACCGCCGACTACGCCGAGGGCGCGACGCCGTGGGACCAGCAGACCGAGCAGACCGGCCGGGCCCTCGGCCGGACCGAGCAGGCGACCAAGATCATCGCGGAGACCAAGGCCGCCTTCGAAGCGGCGATCAGCGAGCACCCCGAGTTCGCCGGGAAGCGGGCCGGGTTCCTGCTCGGTTCCAGCGCGGCCGGGTTCTACAGCCTCGGCACCGACGACTACCGCACCGGCTGGCTGACCGAGCTCGGCTTCGAGCTGGACCCGAAGGGCGGCGAGATCAGCTACGAGAAGTTGGACACGCTCGACCGCGACGTGCTGCTCGGCGAGGGCGTCGCCGAGGCCGACCTGAAGCGCGACCTGGTCCAGCAGCTGAAGGTCGTCAAGGAGGGCCGCTACGTCGGGCTCGGCGCCTTCGACGACGACTTCGCGGCCGCCCTCGGCTTCAACTCGCCGCTCAGCCTGCCGTTCCTGCTCGACATCGCGGTGCCCCGGCTGGCCGCCGCCACCGACGGCGACCCGGCGACCGAACCGGCCGCCTATCCCGAGTGAGGACCATGATCATCGGGCCGCGTAGCCGGTGACCCGGGTCGGCGTGACCCGGACGATCACCCGGACGAAGCCCTCCGGGTCGGGGTCCTTCGGCTTGCCGTCGTACTTCCAGGAAAGCTTGTCGTCGAAGGCGAATCCGCCCTCCTCGGTGATCGTCGCGGTGCCGCGGATTTCGGCGTAGTGCTCCGGATCGGCCAGGTCGAAGATCGTGATGCTGACCCGCGGGTCGCGGCGCAGGTTGCGGTCCTTCTGCCGGCCGGCGACCGTACAGAACAGCACGTCGTCGCCGTCCCGGTCGATCCACATCGGCGAGGTCTGCGGCGCTCCGTCCGGATTCACCGTAGCCAGCACGGCGTAGTTGCGTCCGTCGACCAGCGCACGGACCTTCTCGTTCAGGGTCACGGTCATCCGGCCAGGCTAGGGGCGCTAGGTTAATCGTGTGACACGCGATCCCCAGTCGATCATCACCGCGCTGCTCGACCTGCAGGCCTGGCAGGTCTTCGACATCGATCCGGACGGCCGGATCCTGGCCGGCAACGACGCGCCGGGCAGCCTCCAGCTGGTCGAGCTGGCGCCGGACGGCAGCCGGACCCCGCTGACCGACCTGCCGTCCCGGTGCTCGGGCCGCTATCTGCCCGGCTCCTCGCCGCGCCAGGTGGTGGTGCAGCACGACACCGACGGCGACGAGCGGATGCAGCTCTCGCTGCTGACCGTCGAGCCGGGCCGGGACCCGTACCGGCTGGACGAGCTGACGCCGCTGGTCAACGACCCGGACTACATGCACGTCCTGCAGGACGTCACCGACACCGCGGTGATCTACTCGACCAACCGCCGCAACGGGGTCGACATGGACGTGATCGTCCGCGACCTGGCCGACGGCACCGAAACGATCTTGTACGACGGCGGCGGCTACGTCGCGACCGTCGTCGCGTCGCATGACCAGCGCAGTGTCGCCGTCAGCACGCTCTCGCTGCGGCCGGCCAGCACGGCGGTCTTCCTGGCCGGCGCCGAGTCCGGCCCGGTCACCGACCCCGACGAGCACGCCCACCACGGGCACCTGGCCTGGGCCGCCGGCGACGACGCCCTGATCATGAGCTCCAACCATGATCGCGAGTTCAACGCCGTGGTCCGGGTGTCCCTGGACGGCACGGCCTGGCAGCACCTGGTCGCCGCCGACGATCATGATCTGCTGGTGGACGTCTCGCCGGACGGTACGGCGCTCGCGGTCGGGCACCTGGTCGATGGGGCGGTCACGATCAGCGTCCACGACGCCGACGGCACCCACCGGGCCGACGTGACGACGCCGGAGGACGGCATCCCCACCATCGTCTGGGCGCCCGACTCGTCGGCGTTCGCGATGCAGGTCAGCTCGCCGACCGACCCCGGCTCGATCTTCCGGGTGGATGCCAGGACCGGCGCGACGACCTTGATCATCGACGGCCGGGCCCAGCTGCCGGCAGACCTCGAGCTGTCCCCGCCGAGCATCCACCGGGTGCCGACCGCCGACGGCGAGCAGGTGCCCTGCTTCGTCCACCGGCCGCCCGCCGGCGCCGATCCGAAGCTGGCCGGGGCCTCGGTGGTGCACATCCACGGCGGCCCGGAGAGCCTGGCGATGCGGATCTTCAGCCCGGTCATCCAGGCACTGACCGCGGTCGGCCTGACCGTGCTGGTGCCGAACGTGCGCGGCTCCGACGGGTACGGCAAGCGCTGGGTGAGCCTGGACGACGTCGAGCTGCGGCTGGATTCGGTGGCCGACCTGGGCGCGTTGCACGCCTGGTTGCCGGACCTGGAGCTCGATCAGGATCGCAGTGCGCTCTGGGGCGGCTCCTACGGCGGCTACATGGTGCTCGCCGGGGTCACCATGCAGCCCACGCTGTGGGCGGCCGGCGTCGACATCGTCGGCATCTCGTCCTTGATCACCTTCCTGGAGAACACCTCGGACTACCGGCGGGCGTACCGGGAGCGCGAGTACGGCCGGCTGGACACCGATCGGGAGTTCCTGATCAAGGCCTCGCCGATCACGTACCTTGATCAACTCACCAGCCCGCTGTTCATCATCCACGGCGCGAACGATCCGCGGGTGCCGCTGTCCGAGGCCGAGCAGATCGCCGCGGCCCTGGACGAGCGGGGCATCCGGAACGAGCTCAAGGTGTACGCCGACGAAGGGCACGGGCTGGCCAAGCGGGCCAACCGGGCCGACGCGTACCCGGCGGCGATCGCCTTCCTGTCCGAACTTCTGGCTCGCTGACGATCATGACGACCAAGGGTGCGCTGCCCTACCATGCGCTGATCTGGCTCGCCGTCGCGACGTTCTCCACCGGCATCGACGGCTACGTGCTGGCCGGGCTGTTGCCGACCATCGCCGGCGAACTGACCGTCACCGAGGCCCTCGCCGGCCAGCTGGTCTCGATCTTCGCGCTGACCTCGGCCCTGGCCGCGCCGGTGCTCGGCGCCGCGACCAGCGGCTGGGAACGGCGCCGCACGATCGGCCTGTCGCTGGCCGTCTTCGTGATCGGCAACCTGCTCACCGCGGTGGCGCCGAACTATCCGATCGCCCTCAGCGGGCGGGTCGTCGCCGCGCTCGGGGCGAGCCTGATGAACGCCGCGATCTCCGGGTACGTGATCCACCTGGTCCCGGAACGGCACCGCGGCAAGGCGCTCTCGTTCGTGCTCGGCGGCTGGATGACCGCGACCGCGCTCGGCGTACCGGTCGGGCTGGTGCTCGGCCAGTCCAGCTGGCGGTTCCCGTTGATCATGGTCTCGGTCGTCGGCGCGATCGCCCTGGTCGGGATCCTGATCAAGCTCCCGCACCTGGAACTGCCGGCCAGCACCCTGGCCCAGCGGCTGCGTCCGCTGCGCCAGGTCCGGCTGGTCTCCGGGTTGCTGGTCAGCACCGGGATCCTGTGCGCCAGCTACACCTGCTTCACGTACGCGGTCCTGATCTTGGGACCGAGCCACCCGGCCGGCTGGATGATCATCCTGATCATGTTCGGCTACGGCCTGGCCAGCCTGGTCGGCAACACCTTCACCGGCCGGCTGGCGGACCGGTTCGGCGCGGTCCGGGTGCTCAGCATCATTCTGGCCGGACTGTTCCTGAACAGCGTGCTGGGCGCCGTCACCTTCGCCTTCGCCCCGCTCGCCGTGATCGCGGTGCTCGGTCTGGTCTGGTTCTTCCTGGCCGGCGTCGGCAACGGTGGCGCCGCGGTGCCGCAACAGGCCCGGCTGGCCTCGATGGCCCCGGAATCGGCGGCGATCGTGATGGCCCTGAACGGCAGCGCGATCTCGCTCGGCTCGGCCCTCGGCGGCGGCCTGGGCGGCGTCGCCCTCACCGCGGGCGTCCAACCGGGCGGACTGCTGGTCGTCGCCGCGGCGGTGCTGGCCGCGACGTTGATCTTGCACACGCTGGTCACGCTGGCTCAGGCGCGCCACGCCTCCGTCTCGCCGGGGAACGCCGTCAGCCAGTAGTGCGGCAGCAGGTCGCGCAGCGGCAACCAGCGCAGCACGGTCGGGTCGACCGCGTCAGCGACCGCGGCCAGCACGTCCGGCCCGTACCCGGCCAGCCGTTCCCGGCAGATCCCGCACGGGCTGAGCACGACGAAGCCGCGGTCCGGATCGCGGTGCAGGCAGACCGACGCGACGATCCGCTGATCGAGCCGGTACGCCGCGCAGTACGGCTCCAGCTCGTGGCAGACCACCGTGCTCGGGTTGACGACGTCCGGGCTGGTCCCGGTCAGGACCGTCCCGTCCCCGAGCAGCACCGCGGCCGCACCCTGATGATCATCACCCGGGAACCGCCGCTCGATCAGCTCCCGGCAGGCCGCGACCGTACCCTCCAGCGCAGCCCGGTCCGGACCTTGATCAGCCACAGCGGCACTCCTTCGCTCATGATCGCCTTCGCTCGCCACCCTAGCCGGGCCCGCTGATCATCGACCCCGGATCTCCCGGGCACCAAGACCGCCCCCTGGCCGGATTTGACCGAGTTCACCGAAAGGTTGGCCGGCGAACGCAAGCGAAGCCTAGATTCGCGCGTATGCGGACCACATCTCCCTCGCGTAGCGCCGGGCCACGTTCCAGGTGCGCCACCGCCGTCGTCGCGGCTCTTGCCCTGGCCATCGCGACCGGCGTCAATGTCGTGGCAGCCGCGCCCGCCGCCGCCCTGCCCACCAGCATCACCGGGGTTGTCGCGCAGGATGGCGACGGGCTGGTGATCAAGCGTGCGGCGCCGCACTCGAAGTACCACCGGATCGGCACTCTGACGGCCGGCACGCACGTCACGATCCTCTGCCAGACCGCGGGTGAGTTGCGCACCGGACCGCGCGGCACCAACGACATCTGGGACTTCACGTCGGGTGGCTACTGGCTGCCGGACGTGGAGGTCCGTACCGGTCAGGACCCCGGCTACGTCGTCGATCGCTGCGACGGGGTCCCCCCTTCGACTCGAGAGAATCCCTACACGGCGGACTGGGCGATCAGCCGGGCCTTCGAACTCCTGGGCAGCACTGCCTGGGAGGACCAGTGCCTCGTCTTCGTCCGAAACCGCTACGGCTGGCTGAACGGGTCCGGTTGGGCCACGGCCGAGATTGGTGGCGACTACTTCGCCTCTCGAGGGTTGCTGCATCAGGGCGTTCCGCCGCGGGGCGCGCTGGTCTGGTACCACAACTCCCGCGGCTCCGGTCATGTCGCGATCAGCCTCGGCCAGGGAAAGGTCATCGGCACCTCGGTCAACGGCCGGGTCGGCGTCGCGGGCTACACCGACCACAGCCAGCCGCGCGGCTGGTCGACGGCCGACTTCCCGTACGCGTCGTAAACCGGGCCACGCGCTGCCCCGGTATCAGCGCAGCCTCTGATCCACCGCCGCGGATCGCTACGCCTCCGTCACGGCAAGGGCACCGCGGTACGAGGTGATCTTGCGGTTGATCAACTCCAGATCCCGTTGCAGGTCGGCGATGTGGGCCGCCACCCGGTCCCGGTGCGCCTCCAGCAGCAGGGCCCGGTCCAGGTCGGTCGACGGCCCGACCCGCATCAGGTCCGCGTATCGCTTCATCTCGGCCACCGGCATCCCGGTCGCCCGCAATCTGATCAACAACACCAGCCGCCGCAGGTCCCGGGTCCCGAACTGCCGCCGGCCCGCGCCGTCCCGCGACACCTGGTCGAGCAGGCCCTCGCGTTCGTACCAGCGCAGGGTGTCGATGGACAATCCGGTCCGCGCCGCGACCTGCCCGATCGACAGCGGGCCGTCCGTGCCGGGCTCGAGCTCCGCCACTCCGCACGTCTCGTCATTCATCCCAGCAGCCTGCCACCTGGAGTGCACTCCAGGTCAAGGGTCCAGGTCGGCCGGACTGGTCAGGCGGGCTCTCGGCTGAGCAGCCCGCCCAGGACCAGTTCGGTCATCAGGTCGTGGTCGTCGGCGTCATCCGGTCGGCCCATCAGACGGGCCAGCGGCGGTTGGCTGTACAGGCTGGTGGGCGCGGTGGTGAGGAAGTAGAACAGGTACCAGGGCATGGGCCGGAGCCTGCCATCGGCCACCAGCCGGTCGAAGAGTTCCTTGATCGTCGCGTTCACCGGGACGAGCAGGCCGTGCAGGTAGTCCAGCCGCGCCGACTCGACCCGCGCCTCCTGATCAAGGAGGCGAGCGAAGTGGGAGGACTCCGCCGCCGCACGGTGCAGGGCGCGGACCGAGGCGACCAGCCGTTCCAGATCGTCCCGGCCGACGTCGGCGAGTTCGGCGGCCACCGACGGGAGGGACTGCTCCATCGCATAGCCCACGACGGCCTTCCACAACGACTCCTTGGAGCCGTAGCGATCCGAGATGAAGGTGTGCCCCATGCCCAGCTCGGTGCTCAGCCGCCGGATTGACACCGCCTCGTAGCCCTGGTCGGCAAAGGCTTCCAGGGCACGCTGCAGCACCTCCTCCGACTGCAACACCGCCTCGTCGGCCGCGGGCCGGCCGGGGCCGCGTCGTGGCGCCTTCGTCATGACACTCCTCAGGTGCAGCGAGTCCGTACGTGCAATCCGGCACATGTCTGATTATCCTCGATCCAAGAGTCGAGAACACCGAACCAGGAGTCAACCATGACCGATCTTCACGGCAAGACCGCGCTCGTCACCGGCTCGGCCCGCGGTATCGGGCGGGCCATCGCCCTGCGGTACGCAGCGCTCGGGGCTCGCGTGATCATCAACTACGCCAGCAGCGAGGAGGCGGCGCAGACCACGGTCAAGGAGATCCAGGCCCTCGGCGCGGAGGCCGTCGCGATCCAGGCCGACGTATCCGATCTCAACGCCCTGGAAGGCCTGTTCCAGCAGTCCCTCGACGCGTTCGAGAAGCTGGACATCGTCGTCGCCAACGCCGGCGTGGAGCTCGTCGACCAGCCGATCCTGGAGGCGACCGAAGAACAGTTCGACCGGCTCTTCGCGATCAACGCCAAGGGCGCCTTCTTCACCCTGCAGAAGGCCGCTCGCCACGTCGCCGACCACGGCCGGATCATCAACATCGGCTCCAGCACCACGGCCATGGTCCAGCCCGGCGTCGGCCTGTACGGGTCGAGCAAGATGGCCGCCCGCTACGCCGTCGAGGTCCTCGCGCTCGAGGTCGGCGCGCGTGGCATCACGGTGAACTCGATCATCCCGACCGCGATCGAGGGTGCGGGCGTGTTCACCGAAGTGCCCGAGGACCATCCGATGCGGGCCCTACTCAAGTCGGGCCGCCCGCTCGAGGGCCGATTCGGAACGGTCGAGGACGTCGCCGATGCCGCCGAGTACTTCGCCGGCCCGCTCGCCCGCTGGATCAGCGGCCAGCATCTGCTGGTCAGCGGCGGCGCTCCGGCCTGACCAGACGAATCCGCAGCAATCCCTTGCCCTCTTGAGGAACGGACATCCGATGGCACGCAGAGAACACGACATCACCCTCCCCGACCTGCACGGACAGCGAGCCGTCGTCACCGGGGCCAGCGACGGCATGGGGCTCGGGATCGCGACCCGCCTCGCGGCCGCCGGGGCCCACGTCCTGCTGCCCGTACGCAATCAACGCAAGGGCGAAGCGGCGCTGACCAAGATCAGGGAGCAGACCCCGGACGCGGACCTGTCGCTGCACGCGCTCGACCTGTCCTCCCTCGATTCGGTCGCAGCCCTGGGCCGGACCCTGGTCGACGAGGGTCTGCCGATCCACATCTTGATCAACAACGCCGGGGTCATGACGCCACCCGAGCGACAGACCACCGCCGACGGCTTCGAACTGCAGTTCGGCACCAATCACCTCGGCCACTTCGCCCTGGTGTCCTGGCTTCTTCCGCTGCTCCGCGCCGGCCGTGCCCGGATCACCTCGCAGATCAGCATCGACGCGAACCAGCACTCGATCAACTGGGACGACCTCAACTGGGAACGGTCGTACAACGGCCGGCACGCCTACAGCCAGTCCAAGATCGCCCTCGGGCTCTTCGGGGTCGAACTCGACCGACGGAGCCGGCAGAACGACTGGGGCCTCACGAGCAACCTCTCGCATCCCGGGGTCGCCCCGACGAACCTGCTCGCCGCGCGGCCCGAGCTGGGCCGAGCCCAGGAGACCCCGCTCCGGCGAGTGATCAAGACGCTGTCCGCGCGAGGCCTCATCTTCGGAACCGTCGAGTCCGCGAAACTGCCCGCCCTGCTGGCCGCGACGTCTCCCGAGGCGCGGGGCGGCGCCCTCTACGGGCCGAGCGGGTTCCGGCATCTGGGTGGCCCGCCCGCCGAGCAGGCCCTGTATTCCCGGCTGCGCAGCACCGCGGACGCGACTCGCCTCTGGCAGGTGTCCGAGCAGTTGACCAGGGCCGCCCTGCCGCGGTGATCATCCGTTGCGCTGACGGGCCCGGTCGGCGGCCTCCGAGCACATCAGGAAGCTCACGGTGCTCACGGCCTCTTCGGCTAGTTTCGGGTGGGCACGGCGAACGGCACGGTGCACCGTCTGCTCGATCCGTTGCCACTCGCGCTTCTTCTCCGGCGTACGTTCACCGTCCGGCCATCCGGCCGAGAGTCGCATCCCCGCGCACGCCTGCTCTGCGGTCGCGATCACCCGCATGACTTCGGGGAGCAGTTCGGGATCCACGGCCTCGGGTTCCCGGGTCGGAGCCTTCCCGCCATGCAGGTAGCGGCCCGTGTATTTGAGCAGTGCTTCGTCGAGCGGGGTCAGCCGTACCGCACGCCGGGCACGCTGGCGATTCGCCGTGTAGGCGTGAACCCGCTTCCAGTCCGAGTGCTCGGTGGCTGAGCGCAGGGCCACGAAGAGCTCTCCCGTTTCGAGCCGAGCAATGTCCGCGCCGTTGGCGATGAGCTGCCGCCGTTCCCAGCGGACGTTGCGGAACAACGCCTCGACCTCGGCCGGCGTACCGAGCAGGATCGGGTCCAGCAGCGCGACGGCCGCCGCTTCGTCGAGCGGCCTCGCGATCCCGGCCGCGTCGCACAGCGGCAGGATCGCGGACCACAACAGCAGGTGCCGGGTCAGGTCGTTCTTGATCACCTCGAGGTGCTCCGCGGTGATCGGAAAGCTGAACGTACGCGGATCGTGCAGCGCGTCGGCCCCGGCACCGAGCTCGACCCGGAGTTGATCACCCTCGCGAACCACCCGAGGAATCCAGCCGGCCCGAGCGAACACGACTTCGCTCATCGGGACAGCCCCACAGGACTCACGGATTCACCTCTCGCGTCAGTGGCCGACCGGGTTCCGACACTGTACGACCTCACGACGGCCGCCCCGGGCTCGGGAACCGGATCAGCCGCGGTCACTGTTCCAAGGGAGTCAGGACGGCGATCCGCCAGCCCTCGCCGGTACGGACGAGCTGGTACATGTTCCGCTCGTCCGGCGCGCCGCCATGATGGTCCCAGGCGACGTCGGCCCAGATGCTGTGACTCGTCGCGGCCACGACCGTCACTGCGGCGTCGGCGTCGGTGACCTCGCTGTACTGACCGAAGGCACCGGCGAAGAACTCCGCGGTCTGACCGGCGTCGGACACGGCGATGGCCTGATCGGGAAACTCGATCAGCGCAGGCACCGCGTAGAGCTCCGCGACCGCGTGCGCGTCGCGGTCGAGCAGGGCACGGGCGTAGGTGTCGAAGAACTCGCGGGCGATGCTGTTGTCGTTCATGAGGCCAACGCTACGGAGATACCAGGACACGCCGGTGTCATGGTTTCATGAGATCGTGAACCGGTCCGTCGGGAAGGCTGCCGCGGCCTCGCGCGAGAGTCACCTGACCTTGCGCCGCGTGGAGCGACAGCAGTACCTGATCGAACGGCTGCATGCGACACCGGAGCCCCTCACCATCGGCCGGCTCGCGCTCGACCTCGGCGTCTCCGAGCGCACCATCGCCCGCGACCTCGAACGCCTCCGCCACTCCGGCGTCCCGATCACCCTGACGCCCGGCCGCGGCGGCGGCGCGCAACTCGACCACGGCCCGGCTCCCGTACCCATCGACCTCGACTTCCCCGAAATCGCCGCTCTCCTGGCCAGCCTCGCCGCCCTGGGTCCGACGGCCAGCGACTCCGCGTCCTCCGCGATGATCAAGCTCACCGCGGCCCTGCGCCCACCCACCTGACCCCGATCCGCTCGGTCGAGCAGGCATAGGGTTCCGGCCATGATCACGAAGCGAGGGAGAGCACTCGACCGCGCCGCGCTGCACGAGTTGCTCGGTGGCACTCACGATCCCCGGCCTCTCGACGCCAGGATCGAGGGCGAGAGTCAGGAAGACGGCTACGTACGGCGGCACGTCACGTACCCGATCGGTTCCGAACGCGCCTCGGTCTTCGTCTGCGTACCCACGGAACTGAGCGGGCCGGCGCCGATCATCTTCTGCCACCACCAGCACGCGGGCCAGTTCGACCTCGGCAAGAGCGAGGTCTGCGGCCTGCGCGGCGATCCGGACCAGGCCTATGCCGCCGAGTTGGCGCAACGCGGCTTCGTCACCATCGCCCCGGACGCCATCGGGTTCGAGGACCGGAACTGGACCGACGGCGAGAACATCACCTGGTTCGAACTGTCGACCCGCCTCGTGATGGGCCGCAGCCTGCTCGGCGACTGCCTCCGGGAGATCAGCGTGGCGCTCGACTACGCCTCGACCCTGCCGGAAGCCAACGCCTCCCGGATCGGCTTCATCGGGCACTCCTACGGCGGGCGGATGGCCATGTGGGCTCCCGCCTGGGACCCGCGCATCACAGCGAGCGTGTCGAACTGCGGCTGCATCCCGTACCGCGATTCCTTCACCCGCGACACCGGGATGCAGGCCGAACTCGTCGTACCCGGATTTGCCGCCAGGTACGACGTCGAAGACGTCCTCGCGGTGAGCGACCAATGTCGCACCTTGATCATGGCCACGGATGACGACCGCTGGAGTCGCGGCGCCGAGGACATCGCCCGGAATCTCGGAACCATGGGAGTCGACTGGGTCACGGTGGAGGTCCGGCCGGGCCGGCACGACTTCCCCCGGAGCGCCCGAGAGCACGCCTACGAGTTCCTGTCGAGGCACCTCCTGATCGCCTGAGCCAGGAATCCTATGGCGATATCCGTCGCCATTACCACGAGATATGCCTGGTATGTTCGTCATAGTGAAGGAGGATGCGCCATGGCCGGATACCGGATCGACAGGCAGCTCATCGCGTTCGGCGAGCATGTGCACGGCTGGCGCATGGTGCTGGGCCTGACGGCACAGCAGGTGGCCGAGCGCGCCGGCATCACCCGCGACACGCTGCGCAAGATCGAGTCCGGCGACCCCAGCGTGAACTTTCGCAGCGTCGCCCAGGTGCTCCGCGCCCTCGGCGTGCTCGATCAGACCGTCGCGGCCGTCGATCCGCTCAACAGCGACGTCGGTCGACTGCGGGCCGGGAACCTGACGAAGAAGCGTGCGCGATGACCACCGTCGAGGTCCTCGTCGACTCGGAGGGTCGCCCTCGGCTGGCCGGCCAGGCTCACTTCACCCGAACGAGGGGCCAGATATCCACGACGTTCCTCTACGACCCGGGCTACCTCGCCAACAACGGCACGAGCATCGACCCCGCCCTGCCCCTCGTCTCCGGCGCGCAGCATCAGGGCGGGCTCGTGCGGGCCTTCGCCGATAGTGCACCTGACCGATGGGGACGCAACCTCATCGAAAAGGCCGAACGCATTCGTGCCCGCGAGGAAGGCCAGGCGCCCAGGTCGCTTGACGATCTCGACTTCCTGCTCGGCGTCAGCGACGACACCCGCCAAGGCGCACTGCGCTTCCGACTGCCCGGCCACGAGGAATTCCTTGGGAAGCCCTCGCGGGTGCCGCGGCTCATGTCGCTGCCCGAACTGCTGCGAGCCTCCGACGAGTTGGCCTCGGACGAGGAGCCCGCCAGAGCCGTCAAGCAGCTACTGGACACAGGCACGACAGGCCTGGGCGGCGCACGCCCCAAGGCCTCGGTACGCCTGGAAGATGGCTCCCTGGCGATTGCAAAGTTCCCGCACAGCAGCGACCAGTGGGACGTGATGGCGTGGGAGGCGACAACGCTGGATCTTTTCGAGAGCGCAGGTATCCGGACGCCCCACAGGAGACTCACCCAGGTGGGAGCCCGCAGCGTGTTCATCCTGCGGCGGTTCGACCGCACGGACTCCGGCGATCGGATCGGCTACATCAGCGCCATGACAGCGCTGGGCGCGTCCGACGGCGAGCATCGCGACTACGCCGAGATCGCCGAGGCGATGCGGGATCTCTCCCGGTCGCCGAGGCAGGATCACCATGAGCTCTTCGACCGCGTCGTCGCGAGCGTCGCCCTCGGCAACACCGACGACCACCTGCGCAACCACGGCTTCCTCGCGGACCGCGGCTCGTGGACCCTCAGCCCCGTCTTCGACGTGAACCCGAGCCCGGACCCGTGGCGGGCGAGGTCGACCTCGATCATGGGAGCCGACGCGCAGCCCGACGAGGCCGAGGCCTTGCTGGCCCTCGCCGAGGAATGCAGCCTCTCCCCTGCGCAGGCCCGCGAACGGATGACCCGCGTTGCTGGAGCACTGGCCGGTTGGCGCGACGCCGCGCGGAAGCACGGAATCCGCGAGCGGGAGATCACGATCATGGCTGAGACGATCCAGGCGCGACTGAACGCCGTACTCGCGGCAGCGTCGACGGGAGCCGTGCCTTCCTAACCCCACGGGGCATCGTGCGGTGATCCTGATGATCGCCGGCTTCTTCGCGGTGATCATCGTCATCGCTGCCCTCGGCGCGGGAACCTCGAGGCACAGGCATGCGATCGCCATAGGAACAGCCTTGCTTGGGCCGCCTGGGACTTAAGTCCTCAGTTCGAAGCAGACTTACCCGGTTTCGACTTCTTAGCCCGAGGCCAGGCTTACCCTGTTGAAGCTTCAAGGGGACGCGAAGCAAGTCGCCGGATCTCGGCGCACCCAGAACACAACCCTGTAGAAGACCCTCGCCTGGTGGGCTGCAACCCATCCAGGCGAGGTAACCCACCCCCAGATCTGGCTGCGGGTGGGCTCCACCAACCGACTAAAAGCGAGTCGATTGATCGTGCTTAACCCTACCCAACCTGGCTGGAATCCCGACCCTGACCGCCCCGGGATGGAGCGGTACTTCGACGGGACCCGATGGACCAACCACCTCCGGCAGAACGCCGACACGAGAGCCGCGACGAAGAAGAGGACCAGCAGGGTCCTGCTCGCTGTGGGAACTCCGATCGCGGCACTACTCGTGACCGCGATGATCATGACCGGCATTTCTGCGGCGACCACCCCGGTGACGGCTGGACCCGCCCCGGTCACCTCGGAAGCTGCCGCGCCTGTTGAGACGCCCCCAGCCGAGTCGACCCCGACCCCAACGCCCACGCCGTCGGCAACCCCGACTCCGACCTCTACTCCGACTCCGGCGCCAACGCCGACCAAGCCTGCGGCCAAGCCAGGCACAGCCTCGGCACTGCTGGGCGAGCTGAAGATCAAGGGCCGTGCCCCGAAGACCGGGTACGACCGGGACGAGTACGGGCAGCGGTGGAAGGACCTCGACCGGAACGGCTGTGGGCAGCGCGACGACGTGCTGCGGCGAGATCTGAGGGATCTCGTCACCAAGACCAAGACCGATGGCTGCGTGGTGATCGCCGGAGCCCTCGACGATCCGTACTCGGGTGTCGTGATGGCCTTCAAGAAGGGCCAGGCCGACAGGGTCGAGATCGATCATGTCGTGTCGCTGTCGGACGCCTGGCAGAAGGGCGCACAGCAGTGGTCCGAGACGAAGCGCGAGAAGTTCGCGAACTCGTTCCTGAACCTCCGGACGGTCACGAAGTCGTCGAACGCGAGCAAGAGCGACAGCGACGCGGCGACGTGGCTACCGGCGATCGACCAGTGCACCTATGTCGCCTGGCAGATCGCGGTCAAGCACGAGTTTGAGCTGTGGGTCACCGCCGCCGAGCGGGATGCGATGTCCCGGGTCCTGACCAGTTGCGTGGACGAGAAGCCGCCCGCCCAGAAGGTGATCACTCCTCCTACCCGGGACAAATCCACCGACGAGCCCGCGCCGAAGCCGAAGAAGACCGAAGAGCCGAAACCTGAACGCACCGAGGAGCCGGAGCCTGAGGAGACCGAGGAGCCGCGCTACGACGACGAGGACGAGGAAGACGAGGAGGAGGAGTCCGGGCCGCAGGTGGTTCACCCGGGATCGTTCTGTGGCTCGGCAGGCGCCGAAGGCGTGAGCAAGAGGGGCGTCCCCATGGAGTGCAAGACCACGGACGAGGACGATCGGCTGCGCTGGCGCAGGGCTGACTGAGGAAGACGATCATGGAGCTGAATCGATCGCCTCAGCCGTCGCTGACCGAACGGTGGGAGCGGATCACCGAGTGGCCACTGATGGCCGCAGCTGTCGCATTCCTGGTCGCCTACGCCGTGCCGATCATCCGGCCGGAGATCGGCCCGTTCTGGGTCGAGGTGTTCCAGTGGATCTCCTGGGCAACGTGGGCGCTGTTCGCGGTTGACTACGTCGCCCGGCTGGTCCTGGCAGAAGACCGGAAGCGGTACGCGGTGAAGCACTGGTACGACTTGTTGATCATCGCCCTGCCACTGCTCCGACCGCTCCGGCTGCTGCGCCTGGTGTCTTTGCTGGAGGTCCTGAACCGTAAGGCATCGACAGGGCTTCGTGGTCGGATTGCGGTGTACGTGGCCGGCGGCTCGTCCTTGTTGGCGTTCTGCGGTGCACTCGCCGTACTGGATGCCGAACGAGAAAGTACGGACGCGAACATCACCAACTTCGCCGACGCCTTGTGGTGGGCCCTCACCACGATGTCCACAGTCGGATACGGCGACCGCTACCCGACCACAGACGCCGGCCGGCTAGCCGCGGCCGCGTTGATGGTCGGCGGGATCACCCTGCTGGGCCTGGTGACGGCGACGCTGGCGTCCTGGCTCGTGGAGAAGATCACGATCACCGAGAAGGAACAGGCGGCCGATCTGCGCGCCGAGATCGCAGGCCTGAACAAGAAGATCGATCAGTTGCTGGCTCAGCGTCAGGAGAAGGAGGCATCGTGGCCGAGCTGATCTATCTGGGTTTGGTTCTCTTCACGCTGGTGATGGCGGCGCGGGCGGACCTCAGCCCGCTTCGCTCAGGAACGAAGAGATGATCTTGGTCGTTCTGGAACCGGCTGAGGACGTAGCTAGAGTTTCCTCAACCGAGAGGAAGGCATTGACGTGGCGACCATCGCTGATCACGACTCCTACATCGCGGCTGCGCCGGAGGTGTTCCGCCCGGTCCTCAACCACCTCCGGGACCTCCTGCGCAAGGCTCTCCCGGAGGCAGAGGAGATGACCGCGTACGACATGCCGGGGTTCAGGATCCGTGGCACGGTTGTGGCGAGCTACGCGGCGTTCAGCAAGCAGGTCGGGCTGTACGTTCTCGCCCCGGCGATCTCAGCTCATGCCGAAGAGATCGCGGCCGCGGGCCTCAAAGCGAGCAAGACCGGCATCACCTTCACCCCGCGCAAGCCGATCCCGGATGATCTCGTGACCCGGCTCGCGCACGCATCGAGCAAGTCCGTCGACGACTGAGCGCCCACGTAGGCCGCGAGGGCTTCAACGATCCGCCACGCCACCTTGTCAAACAACGTCACACCCATGCGACACAGCGCCGTCGTTGTCGCGACAGAACTTCCGAACCAGCGAGGTGAACTGGTCTGGTGCGTCCAGATTGCTGACATGCCCGCAACCCGGAATGACCGAAAGCTGCGCACCGGGAATCTGGCGCTCGAACTCTCGCGCCACAGTCAACGGGGAGCGGGCGTCAAGTTGTCCCCAAATCAGCAAGGTGCGAACTGCGACTGTCGGCAGCACACGCGAAAGGTCTGCCGCTGCCATGATTTCGAGCGCTACTCGCATGCTGTGAGGTCTGACATCGGCGGAAACGTCTCGGAGCAGCGGCATGAACCGCGCCGGAGGTCCGGCAGCGAAGAGCCCGGGAAGCGTGGGATCAAACACCTGCGGTGGGTCTGCGAGCATCGCTCGCACACCCACCACGCGTGACAAGACGTCATCGGCAGGCAACGATCCCTTCCAACCCGCGTAGGTGTCGGCAAGGATCAACGTCCGGAAGAGCTCAGGATGTCGGCGATAGAGCTCGAGGACGACAGTGCCGCCCCAGGACAAGCCAGCGAGATGAACTGGACCAAGATCGAGCTCACAGATGAGACCGGCGAGGCTATCTGCGTAGTCAGTCAGTTGAAACTCGTCCGGCACGTCCGCCGATTGCCCCGCGCCTGGTTCATCCCACGCGATGACCGTGAACTCATCCGAGAGGTCGTCCAGCTGAGGCGTCCACACCCGGCTGTCGTCGGCGGCTCCATGGACAAGCACGAGCGGCGACCCCTCACCAGCGCGACGGTAAGAGAGATCCAGGCCGTTGATACGAACCCGATCCATGTCCCGACGCTACCCCCGCGGGGCGCGCGGCCGATGGATATCACCATGCACGCAAGGACCCTGGCGCTCGGTCACACGTTGAAGCGGAACTCGACCACGTCGCCGTCGGCCATCACGTAGTCCTTGCCCTCGATCCGGACCTTGCCCTTCGAGCGGGCGGCGACCATGGTGCCGGCCTCGACGAGGTCGTCGAAGGAGATCACCTCGGCCTTGATGAAGCCCTTCTCGAAGTCGGTGTGGATCACGCCGGCGGCCTGCGGGGCCAGGGCGCCCTTCGGGATCGTCCAGGCGCGGGCCTCCTTCGGCCCGGCAGTCAGATAGGTCTGCAGGCCGAGGGTGTCGAAGCCGACGCGGGCGAGGTTGTCCAGGCCGGGCTCGTCGATGCCCATCTCGGCCAGGAATTCCGCGGCTTCGTCGGGCTCCATCTCGACCAGCTCGGACTCGATCTTGGCGTCCAGGAAGATCGCCTCGGCCGGGGCGACGATGTCGCGCAGCCGCTTCTTCAGGTCCTCGTCGGCCAGCTCGTCGGTGTCGCAGTTGAACACGTACAGGAAGGGCTTGGCGGTGAGCAGGAACAGCTCGCGCAGCGGTTCGCGATCGATTCCGGAGGCGTAGACCGTCTTGCCGGAGTCGAGCACCTCCTGGGCCTGCTTGAGCGCGGCGACGGAGGCCTGCTTGTCCTTGTTGATCCGGGCTTCCTTCTCCAGCCGGGGCAGCGCGCGCTCGACGGTGGCGAGGTCGGCCAAGATCAACTCGGTGGTGATGGTCTCGATGTCGGAGGCGGGGTTGACCTCGCCGTCGACATGGGTCACATCGACGTCGCGGAAGGCCCGGGTCACCTGGCAGATCGCGTCGGCCTCGCGGATATGGGCCAGGAACGCGTTGCCCATCCCCTCGCCCTGGCTGGCGCCGCGGACGATGCCGGCGATGTCGACGAAGCTCACCGTCGCCGGAATGATCTTCTCGGAGTCGAACAGCTTGGCCAGCTCCGCGAGCCGCGGATCGGGCACGCCGACCACGCCGACGTTCGGCTCGATGGTGGCGAACGGGTAGTTCGCCGCCAGGACGTTGTTACGGGTGAGCGCGTTGAACAGGGTCGACTTGCCCGCGTTGGGGAGTCCGACGATGCCGATGGTGAGTGCCACGGGCGCACGATACCCGGATCTCGACCGCGGCTCTCGATCGCGCCCACGCCGCAGGCGGACCGGTCTCGAGATATCGGTGGTGGATTCGGCTGTCTGTCACCTCGCCTCACGTTCAGTCGGGCGGCCGGACGGCGAGCTGACGGCAGTCCTCCTCGAACCCGAGCCGCGCCGCGATCCGCCGGGACGCCCGGTTGCCGACCAGCACCCGCCACCGGGCGATCCCGTGCTGCTCGACGGCGGTTCGGCTCGCCACCGCCGCCACGGCCGACGCGATCCCGCGGCCCCGTACGGCCGGCACAGACAGTACGCCCACATCGGCCGGCACCCCTTCGAAAGGCGTCAGGTTGGCCCCGGCCACCGCCCGGCCGTCCGGCCCGACCGCCACCCACGCGTCGGCCACGTCGTCCCCTGCGAACCCCGACTCGGCCCACTCCTCGACCGGCACCGAACCCCGCAGCTCGGCAAGATCATCTTCACCGGCTGCCTTGATCAACACGCCCGGTGCACTCACGTCTGTGATCTCGTCGGCGAAGGCGTGCACGCTCGGCCCGAGCACGGACCACCCTGGAATCCGCTCGGCCCACCAGTCCGGCTGCTGCGCGGTGACCGGGTCGAGGTCGAGCGCGCGTACGTTCTCGATCATGGGCCCCGGCGCCGACACGAACACCCAGGAATCCCTGACCACACAGTAGATCCCGGCATAGCCGAGCAACGCGTCCCGATGCTCGACGATCACGGCGGCGCCGGTCGACCCGCCGAACACCTCGCCCCAGAACTGATCAATCCGATGCCGCATGGAAGTCCGCACCGACCCAGTAGAGCATGCAGCCCCGTACGGTTGCGCACGCTTTTCGCCGGCAGCGATGAGTTTGCGCGATCGGGCGAGTCTGTCCACCTTGAGATCAACTCGTCGAACCTGGAGGACTGGACATGCGGAAATTGATTCTCGGCTTCTATGTTTCGCTCGACGGCAAGAGCGCCGACGGCGACAACGGGATCCGCGACGTCATGACGGGGATCGACGACCCGGAGCAGGAGAAGTACTTCGTCGAACAACTCTGGACCGCGGGCGCCTTTCTGATGGGCCGTAACACCTGGGAGAGCATGGCCGACTACTGGCCCACCTCCGACCACCCGTCGGCCCAGGCGATGAACGAGATCCCGAAGGTCGTGTTCTCCCGCACCCTCAAGTCCGCCGACCGGTGGCCCGAGACCAGGATCGCCGGTGGCGACACGGCCGAGGAGATCGCCAAGCTGAAGGCCGAACCCGGCAAGGATCTCGTCGCCGCCGGCGGTACCGCGTTCCTGCAGTCGTTGATCAAGCTCGGCGTGGTCGACGAGTACCGTTTGTGGGTCCTCCCCGCGATCACCGGCACGGGCGCCGCACTGGTTCCCGAACTGGACGCGGCAGTCAAACTGCACTTGGTCAAGAGCACCGCATTCCCCAGCGGAGTCCTCGAACTGATCTACACTCCGGCCGGCCAGTAGTCCATGATCATTCCGTGACCCCACGTGTCGCCGCGGGACCGTGCCGGCACCCTCCGTCCTGTCAGTCCGTAGTGCCAGACTGTCACCCATGAAGTACGTGCTGCTGATCTGCGACGACGAGACAGCTTCGCCCAGCAACGAGGAGCTGGACGCCGACCCGGTGCACCAGGCCTGGGCGGCGGACCTGGAACGCCGCGGGGTGGAGGTGTTCGGGGCCCGGCTGCGCCCGGTGGTCGACGCGACGACGGTACGGGTCCGGGACGGCGAGACGCTGGTCTCGGACGGGCCGTTCGCGGAGACCAAGGACTTCGTCGGCGGCTTCGTGGTGCTCGACTGCGCCGACCTCGACGAGGCCATCGAGATCGCCAAGGGCCACCCGTACGCCCTGTGGGGCAGCATCGAGATCCGACCGGTCTGGGAATGACCGAAGCCGAGGTCCAGGCCGCGGTCGCGGCGGCGTACCGGGACGAGTGGGGTCAGATCGTCGCCACGTTGATCGGCCTCACCCGGGACTGGGATCTCGCCGAGGACTGCGCGCAGGAGGCGTTCGCGGCGGCGTTGACGTCCTGGCCGCGGGACGGCATCCCCCAGCGGCCGGGCGCCTGGCTGACCACGACGGCCCGCAACCGGGCCACCGACCGGCTGCGCCGGGACACGGTGGGCCGGACCAAGCTGCGGCAGCTGGCAGTACTGTCCCGCGATCCGACCGCGCCGGCCGAGATCCCCGACGAGCGACTGCAGTTGATCTTCACCTGCTGCCATCCGGCGCTGCCCTTCGAGGCACGGGTCGCGCTGACGCTGCGGACGCTGACCGGGCTCAGCACGGCCGAGATCGCGAAGGCGTTCCTGACCGCCGAGCCGGCCATGGCGCAGCGGCTGGTCCGGGCCAAGCGCAAGATCACCGAGGCCGGGATCCCCTACCGGGTGCCGCCCGCCGACCTGCTCCCGGAACGGCTCACCGCCGTGCTCGCGGTCCTGTACCTGATCTTCAACCAGGGGTACGACGAGCCGGACGGGAGTCGTGCCCTGACCACGGAGGCGATCCACCTGGCCCGGGTGCTGGCCGGGCTGATGCCCAGCGAGCCCGAGCCGCTCGGCCTGCTCGCGCTGCTGCTGCTGCACGAGGCGCGGCGGTCGACCCGGACCGACGACGGGGTGTTGATCACGCTGGAGCAGCAGGACCGGAGCCGGTGGGACCGGACCATGATCGACGAGGGCGTCGCCGTGCTCGACCGGGCCCTGCCGTTGCGCCGCCGCGGGCCGTATCAACTGCAGGCCGCGATCGCCGCCTGCCATGCCACGGCGCCCGACCCGCAGAGCACGGACTGGCCGCAGATCGCCGCCCTCTACCGGGAGCTGGGACGGATCGCGCCCTCGCCGGTGGTCGAACTCAACCGGGCGGTCGCGGTCGCGATGTCGGACGGGATCCCCGCCGGCCTGGCCCTGGTGGACGAGCTCGCGGCGTCCGGCAAGCTCGGCGGCTACCACCTGCTGCCGGCGACCCGGGCCGACCTGCTCCGCCGGGCCGGCCGGACAGCCGAGGCCGAGACGGCGTACCGGGAGGCCCTGCAGCTGGCCCCGACCGAGGCCGACCGCCGCTACCTGACCGGGCGACTCGCGGAACTCTGAGAATCTCCCCGGTGGCGATGTCGATCTTGGGTCTCCGCCGTTCGTCGGTGGGCTGTCACCACCGAACCAGGAGGATTCCATGATCACGAACCTGCCGCCGATCGCCGACCGGACCGCCTACCAGGCCGAGGTCGATCGGTTGCGGCTCTGGGAGAAGGCGCACACCCGCGAGGGTGACGCGATCGCGGCGGCCCGGCGGCGGTTGCCGATGGTCGAGGTCGAGCCCGGCATCACCCTGACCGGACCGTCCGGCCCGGTCACCCTGCTGGACGCCTTCGAGGGCCGCTGCCAGCTGATCGCGTACTACTTCATGTGGCACCCGGGGCACCCGGCGGCCGGCCAGTGCGAGGGCTGCACGTTCTACACCAGCCAGGTCGGCGAGCTGAGCTACCTGCACTCCCGCGACGCGACGTTCGCGGTATTCAGCCAGGGACCGTACGAGGAGAGTGCCCGCTACCACGACTTCCTGGGCTGGCAGATGCCCTGGTACGGCGTGCAGTCACCCGCGGTCGACGCGCTGCTGGCCGACCGGCAGGTCGGGATGATGTACCTGATCTGCTACGTCCGCCAGGGCGATCGGGTGTACGAGACGTACTGGACCACGCTGCGCGGAGTCGAGGCGATGGACAACAGCTATGCGCTGCTCGACCTCACCGTGTTCGGCCGGCAGGAGCCGTGGGAGGACTCCCCCGCCGACTGGCCCCGCGGCTGGTGGCAGGAGGGCGGCGGCAGCAACCTCCGCAGCAACGGCCGCCCGATCGCGCACTGGTCCCGGCTCGAGGCCGGGCGGTCCGACGACCTCTCCGGCTAGCCGTTCAGGAGGGTACGGCGGCGGTCTGAGCGGCGGCGACCCGTTCGCGGCGCCGCCCGACCAGCAGGTGATCGAGGCTGTACCGGCCGGCTCCGGCCACGGCCAGACCGAGGCTCAGCACGGCGAGCAGGCCGACGAACTCGTACCCGCCATTGCCGGCGTAGAAGCCGTTCGGCGCGTGGACCAGCACGGCGGCGCCGATCATGGTCGCCGCGTTCGCGAGCGCGACGAGCGGGGTCAGCAGGCCGAGGATGATCGCCGCGCCGCCGAAGATCTCCAGCGCCGTGACGCCGGGTCCGGCCAGCTCGGCGAACGGGACGCCCATCTGCCGGAAGCCCTCGGTGGTGCCCTCGATCCCGTTCTGGGCGTACTTCTGCCAGCCGTGCGCGATCATCACGACGCCGAGGCCGATCCGGGCGATGAGCAGGCCGAGATCCGAGCGAGCGGTCCGCTGTGCCTTCATACGTTTCCTCCAGGTAATTGAAGCTGCAATCACCTGGCCCAACTCATGACCTGCTGGCCCTGTTCCCCAGGGCCGGGATTCACAGGCTCCGCACAGGTCAGCCGGCGAGGAAGGCCTGCATCGCCAGCGTCAGGCCGCGCAGGTCGTCCACGCCGGCCAGTTCCCTGGCCGAGTGCATCGACAGGATCGGCGCGCCGACGTCGACAGTGGTGATCCCGATCCGGGTCGCGGTCAGCGGACCGATCGTCGACCCGCACGGCACGTCGTTGTTGGAGACGAACTCCTGACTCGTCACCCCCGCGGCCCGGCAGGCGGTCTGCCAGACGGCGGTCCCGCGGGCGTCGGTGGCGTACCGCTGGTTGGCGTTGATCTTGAGCAGCGGGCCGCGACCGAGCAGCGGACGGTTCACCGGGTCGTGCCGACCGGGATAGTTCGGGTGGACGGCGTGACCGGTGTCGGCGGACAGGCAGTACGACTCCGCCAGGGCCCGGTGCCGCTCGTCGGTGCCGGCACCGAGCGCGGCCGAGATCCGTTCCAGCGCGTCGGACAGCAGCGGCCCGGCCGCACCGGACCGGGACCCGCTGCCGATCTCCTCATGATCGAATGCGGCCAGCATGGTGATCGTGTCGCCGGGTTCGGAGTTGATCAAGGACGTGATCGAGGCGTGCACGCTGCTCAGGTTGTCCAGCCGGCTGGCGGCCAGGAACTGATCATCGATGCCGAAGATCGCCGGCGCCGCGGTGTCGTAGGCCAGGACGTCGTAGCCGGCGAGGTCCGTCGCCGCGACCCCGGCCAGGCCGGCCAGATGATCAAGGATCGACCGGCGCTCGCCGCCGACCAGCCAGACCGGAGCGGTGTGCTGCTGCCGGCCGAGCCGGACACCCTCGTCGTTGACCGAGCGGTCGAGATGGATGGCCAGCTGAGGGATCCGCATGATCGGCCCGGTCCGGACCAGCCGCACGGTGCCGTCGGCGAGCACCAGCCGGCCGGCCAGGCCGAGCTCGCGATCGAGCCAGGAGTTGAGCAGCGGGCCGCCGTACACCTCCACCCCGACCTGCCCCCAGCCGTCGCTGGCGAAGTCCGGGTTCGGCTTCAGCTTGAAGGTGGTCGAGTCGGTGTGCGACCCGATGATCCGGTACGGACTCGTCGGCCCGGCCGCCGCCGGCACCCGCCAGGCCAGCAACGCCCCGTCGCGGACCAGGAACCGGCCGCCGGGATCGTTGCGCCACGGCTCGGACTCCAGCTGCCGGGTGAACCCGGCCGCCTCCAGCCGCCGCGCCCCCTCCTCGGCCGCATGGAACGAGGACGGGGACGCTGCAAGGAAGTCGGCCAGGTCCCGGGCATGATCAACGGCATCGAGCATGCCGCCAATCTAGTTCGTGATCATGCCCCCTGCGGCACCGGTGTGCTCGCGGCCGCCGTACGGACCCCGTCGAGCAGGCCGTCCAGGGTGTCCCGGTCGAGCAGCCGGCCGCGGCTGATCACGGCCCGGATCGCTTGCGTGTGGGAGATCTCGGCCAGCGGGTCGGCGTCCAGCAGGACCAGGTCGGCCACCTTGCCCTCGTCGACGCTGCCCTGCTCGTGATCCCGGCCCAGGTAGCGGGCCGGCTCGATGGTCGCGGTCTGCAGCGCCCGGGCCGGGGTCAGGCCGGCCGCGACGAAGAGGCCGAGTTCGTCGTGCAGCGAGAAGCCGGGGAAGACGTACCCGGTCATCGTGTCGGTGCCGGCCAGCAGCCGTACCCCGGCGGCCTCGAGCGAGGCCACGACTTCGAGCCGCCACTGGAACAGCACCCGGGACTGGAAGCCCTCCTCCGGGGTCCGGTGCCCGGAGTAGAAGCCGTCCACGATGTATTCGTAGAAGCTCTTCATCTCGCCGGGCAGGTAGTCGAGCCGCCGGTCCCGCGGGTCGACCGTGTCGGGACGCTCCAGCACCCGGTGCAGCACGACGGTCGGGCAGACCGCTGCCCCGGCGGCGGCCAGCCGGTCGAACAGCCGGGCCGCCCGGTGCGCGCTGTGCGTGTTGGCGGCGTCCCATTCGATCCGGGCGACCTGCTGGAACCAGGAGCTGTACTTCGGGCTCCAGTCCGGCTCGACCCGGGCCATCGCCGCCCGGAGCTCCTCGAAGCTGCGGGACGTCTCCGCCCCGAACCGGTGCAGGTGCTCGAAACTGCGCTGACCAAGATCGATTGCGTCCTCCAGCGACACCGCGTCCGGCAGGTGGCCCGCGAACGGAATCTCCAGCCGGGCCGCCTCCTTGGCGATCGCCCGGTGCGTCTCCGGCGACAACCGGGAGTAGACCTTGACGAAGTCGGCACCCTCCTCCTTGGCCCGGCGGACGGCGGCGCGGGCCTCGTCCTCGGTGTCGGCCATCAGGTACTCCTGCTCGACCGGCGCGTCCTCCCAGAGCGACGGCCGGCCATCCACGAGCGGGCTGGCGATCACCCAGCGCGGCCCGATCAGCTCGCCGGAGTCGCACCGCCGGCGCCACTCGTGCAGGTAGGGCGTGCCCCACATCTGGCGCACCGTGGTGACACCGTTGGCGATCAGCAACGGCGGGTCGATCCGCTCGTCACCACTGTCGTGCAGGTGCATGTCGGCCAGGCCCGGAATCAGGTGCCGGCCGGTCCCGTCGACGACCCGGAACCCTTCCGGTACGGGGATCTGGTCCGCCGGGCCGACCCGGTCGATCCGATCACCGGTGATCAATACGGTGTGGTCGGGCAGCGACCGGCCGTTGATCACATCGACCACCGTGACGTGGGTGATCGCGGTGCGTTGGACAGAGTTGATCATGGACGTGGCTCCGTTCAGTGGATGATCATGGGCGCGGGTTCGCGCCACAGTGGGAAGAGCTCCGGCCCGTCGGGCAGCCGGATCGGCGATCCGTACGGCCGGAAGCCGTGCCGGGCATAGAGGGCGGCGTTGCGCGGCGAGGAGGCCTCCAGATAGGCGGGCAGCCCGGCCGCGTCGCACTCGGCCAGCCCCTCCGCCAGCACGGCGCCCCCGTAGCCGCGACCGTGGTCCTCCGGGCCGACGCCGATCACCCGCAGATAGCGGTGATCAACATCGGCGGGATAGCGCTCGGCGAGCAGCCGGCCGAGCTCGGCCAACCGCCCGAGGTGCGGGATCAGGACCGGGTCCGGCTGGTCCGGCGCCGGAACCTCGTGCTCGGCGGGACTGCACCAGACCGCCGCGGCCCGCAGCCGGTCCCCCTCCTCGATCGTGCGGAGCTGACCGTTGCGCAGGAAGGCCGCCAGCACGAGGTTCAGGATCGCCGGCCGGGTCGGCCGCTCCGGGAAGGCCCAGCTCAGCACCGGATCGTCGAGGAAGGCCGCGGCGAGCACCCGTACGGCCTGGGAATGAGAGTCGTTGCTCGGCATGGTTCGACTATACATACGTCTTATACGTTTGTATAAAACGTTCGTCTAGATGGGCGCTAAGCTGCCGCCATGGGCCACAAGGAACAGCTGCTGGAGGGCGCGAAGCGCTGCCTGGCCGAGAAGGGGTACGCCAGGACCACGGCCCGCGACATCGTCGCCGCCTCCGGCACCAACCTCGCCTCGATCGGCTACCACTACGGCTCGAAGGAGGCCCTGCTGAACGCGGCCATGGTGGCCGTCGTCGCCGACTTCACCGACCAGGTGCTCAGCAGTCACCCGCGGCCAGAGCGCGCGACGCCGACCGAGGCGTTCGAGACCTTCTTCGCCGGCCTGCTGGCCTCGTTTCCGAACGCCCGCGAGGCCCTGAACAGCAGCATCGAGGCGTACAACGGCGCCGCCCACTCCCCCGAGCTGCGGGCCCAGCTGGCCGAGGCCCACGAGCAGGCCCGGCGCGGGCTCGCCGCCGAGATCCTCGGCGTGCCCGAGGAGGAGCTCGAGGAGCGGCAGGTGCGCACCCTGGGGTCGCTCATGATGGCGCTCTACCCGGGCGTGATGGTGCAGTTCCTGGTCGATCCGGACCGGGCCCCGACGGCCGAGGAGCTGGTCGAGGGCGTCCGTACCCTGTGCCGGAATTCGTCCTGATTCAACGTCCGAAAGTTGGGGTTACGGACGACTTTCAGGGCACTAATTCCGATTCCATTGACCGGGAATATCCCGCGGGCCTATACCTGAAGCCATGTCCACTCCCCGTAGTTTGGGCACTGCGCCCGTCGCGATCCTCGCGGCTCTCCTTGTCCTGATCGGTGCCACCACGAGTGCAGCACCGACCGCCGCGGCCGCTCCGGTCGCCGGCACCCGAGCCACCTACGCCGGCGAGGTCACCGGCGCCGACGGCGGCATCGACAGCGCGGCCACGATCAACCGGACCAAGGCGCTGAACGCCAACACCTACGTCTACCTGGTCTGGAAGGCCGGTGAGTGGACCGACTTCGTCAACGAGTTCATGCCGGCCGCACAGGCCGCCGGGATCAAGGTCTGGGTGTACGTGACGCCGCCGACCGAGGGCTCGCCGCCGCCGTACGGCAGCGACTACGTGGCCTGGGCCCGCGAGATCGCCACCGTGCGCGCCTCGTACCCCAACCTGACCGCCTGGGCGATCGACGACTTCAACGCCAACACCGGCAAGTTCACGCCGGCCTACCTGCAGCAGCTGCGGGACGCGGCGAACGCGGTCAGCCCCGGCCTCGATCTCTACGCCACGGTCTACTACTCGGCGCTGACCGCGGGCTTCGTCGACACGTACGGCCCGAAGCTGGACGGCTTCATCTTCCCGTTCCGCGACGAGCCGTACACCAACACGATGTGGACCGCCTCGCTGACCGCCCAGCTCAACACGGTGATCGCGAACGCCGCGCGCACCAGCGACAAGATCTTCCTGATGCCGTACGCCTCGAAGCTGAGTTCGGCCGTTGTGCCGCCGGACGTCAACTACGTCAGGGCGGTCACCCAGGTCGGCGTCACGTTCATGAACCAGGGCAAGATCCCCGGCATCGTCGAGTACGCCCTCCCACTCACCCCGGGCAGGGGCAACGGC
The DNA here is from genome assembly GCF_042666975.1 of Microlunatus sp. GCM10028923. Taxonomy (NCBI): domain Bacteria; kingdom Bacillati; phylum Actinomycetota; class Actinomycetes; order Propionibacteriales; family Propionibacteriaceae; genus Microlunatus; species Microlunatus sp. GCM10028923. The sequence continues at coordinate 194,692 of NZ_JBHTFF010000007.1, forward strand.
GACACCAACCGGGCCCACACCGGCAGCGGAGCGCTCCGGTTCGAGGTCGAGCCGAACACGGCGACCACGGCCGGCAGCTACGCCGCGGCCAGCACCACGGTCACCCTGAACTCCGGCTCGTCCACCTGCTCGATCGTGGCGTACAACACCGACACCGCACCGGACGGCGGTACGGCCGGCTACCACTTCAAGCAGGCCCTGGCGAACGGCACCGTGGTCTGGGAGCGCGACGTGGCGACCGACGGCACCGGGTGGTACACCAACTCGCCCCGGGACCTGACGCCCTACCTGGTCAACGGCTCGGCCACGCTGACCCTTCGGCTGTACGACAAGAAGGGCGTCTCCAACTACGGCCTCGACGTGTCGTTCGACGACATCGCCCTGACCGGCTGCCAGATCAGCAACAGCACCTTCGAGTCGCCGTCCGGCTGGACCTTCAGCCGGTCCGGCGGCTGGGTCTTCGGCGCGGTCCACCGCTTCGATGCCGACTACTCCAGTGCGGTGCACGGAGCGGTGGCCGCGCTGTTCGGCTGAGTCCGGTCAGTACTCCTTCATGGCCATGGCAGCCAGCGCGTTCGCCGGTCCGGGCCGGCGGGCCGCGGCCCAGGAGCGCAGGCTCAACGGGAGCCGTGGGTAGAGCCGGAGGGCGGCGGACATCAGGCGCACCCCGAGCGGGGTGAGCGGAGCGGACTGGGCGACCACCGCCGGAGCGATCCGGCCGCTGCGCCGGACGAACTCGCCGATCTCGGCCCGGTACGCCGCGAAGGCCTGATCATGGTCCTCGGTCCGGGCCAGTTCGCCGGCGAGCACGTAGGCGCCGACCATGGCCAGCGAGGTGCCGCCGCCGACGGCCGGGCCCGGGGAGTAGCCGGCGTCGCCGACCAGGGCGACCCGGCCCCGTGTCCAGTCCTCCAGGGTCACCTGGGTGATCGAATCGACGTAGAGGTCGTCGGCCGAGTCGAGATGATCAAGGAGCTGCGGCACCCGCCAGCCCGCCGTCGCGAACCGCTCCCGGAGCAGCTCCCGTTGCCCCGCGAGGTCGGACCGGATCCCCGGCGGCTCCTGCTCGGCGCGCTCCAGCAGCAGCACCCGGGCCTCGCCGGTCTGGCGTACCGGATAGGTCGCGATCAGCCGGCCCGGTGCCAGGTGGAGCAGGGTACGGCCCTCGATGCCGATCACGTCCGGCATCGAATAGACGCCGAGCCAGGCGCCGGTGTAGCGGGTCAGCGACGACTCCTCGCCGAACACCAGCCGGCGCACGCCCGAATGCAGCCCGTCGGCGCCGAGGACCAGGTCGAACCGGCGCGGTTGACCCTGGGCGAACGTCACCCGGACGCCGTCCTCGGCATGATCATCGAGGCTCGTGATCTCGTCGCCGAACACGAGCTCCACCTCGTCCTGCACAGCCCGGAACAGGATCTGGGTCAGGACGCCGCGCAGGACCTCGACATGGCGGCCGGAGATCGTGCTCGCCACCTCGTCGACCGCGATGTCGGTGAGCGTCCCGTCCGGCCGGACCAGGCTGATCAACTCGTTGTGGGTCCGCTCGGCCTCGATCGCCGGCAGCAGCCCCATCCGCTCGACCACGTCCACCGCAGGGCCGAACAGGTCGACCGCGTGGCCGCCGAGCCGAGCCCGTACCGACGACGTGCGCTCGACCACCGTCACCGCGAATCCCTGACGAACAAGCCAGTACGCCAACGTGGCGCCGGCGATCCCCGCGCCGGAGATCAAGACCGATCGCATCGAACCTCCTCAGAAATTTTACTTACCGGTAAGTCAGATCCAGGATAACGGGCGAACCGTAGGATGACGAGCGTGGCCAAGGACACCAAGGCGCGGATCCAGGCCGTCGCGCTCGAACTGATCGCCCGGCAGGGGCTCCAGCGGACCAGCCTGCGCCAGATCGCCGAGCAGCTCGGGATCAGCAAGCCCGCGCTCTACTACCACTTCGCCTCCCGGGACGACCTGGTCCGCAGCCTGCTGCAGCCCCTGCTGGACGAGTGCGAGGCCATGATCATCGAGCTCGAGCAGGCCGGCGCCGACGATCCGCGCCGGGTCCTCGAGGCGTGCTTCGACCTGCTCTACCGGCATCGCTCCGTGATCAACACGCTGGTCCGCGACCCGGCCACCCTGGCCGAGCTCGACCTCGGGACCCGCCTGATCGACTGGCGGCTGCGCGTGATCGACATGGTCACCGGCCCGAGGCCCAGCCTGGCCGCGCGGGTCCGCGCCGTCGTCGCGGTCGGCGGGCTGGCCGACTGCACCGTCCTGTTCCCGGACCATCCCGTCGACAAGATCCGTCCGGCCGCCTTGAAGGCCGCACTGGCCACCTTGGGCCGCTGATCACCGGCGGCCCGGCGGTGCCTCCGACGGATTGTCGGTCCCGGCGGGCAGGATCGAGGGCATGGACGTAACGGCGGTCGTCGCAATGCTCTCCGGCCTGGTCATCGGACTGGCCATCGGAGTCGGCGTTGCGGTGGTCGTGCTGCGGTCGCGGCAGGAGACCACCGAGGCGCGGTCCGAGAGCCAGGGCCGGGCCGAGCTGGCCCAGGCCCAGACACTGGCGGCCGAGGCCCGCAGCGAGTCGTCGCAGTCGCGGGCCGAGCTGGCCCAGTCGCGCACCGACGTCGCCGAGGCCCGCGCCCTGGCCGCCGCCGCCCAGGCCGAGGCCGCGGAGGTGGGCGCGCAGGTGGCGAAGGCGACCGCCGAACGGGACGCCGCGATCCGCCGGGCCGAGGAGCTGGCCGCCGACCGGGAGTCGATGCTGAACCAGTTCAAGGTGCTGTCCGGCGAGACGATCGAGAAGCAGAGCAAGTTCGCCGAGGCGTCCGCCGACGCCCGGCTGAAGGCGACCGAGCAGCTGATGGCGCCGGTCCGGGACAGCCTGGAGCGGTTCAACACGCGGCTGACCGAGGTGGAGAAGGAACGGGTCAAGCTGTCCGCGGACCTGCGCAACCAGGTCCAGTCGGTCCAGCTGACCGGCGAGCAGCTGCGCCGCGAGACGCACGCGCTGGCCACCGCGCTGCGCAAGCCGCACGTCCGCGGCGCCTGGGGCGAGCTGCAGTTGAAGCGGGTCGCCGAGCTGGCCGGGATGATCGAGCACTGCGACTTCACCACCCAGCACACGACGACCAGCAACGACCGGGCGGTCCGGCCGGACATGCGGGTCGACCTGGCCGAGGGCAAGTGCGTCTTCGTCGACGCGAAGGTGCCGCTGAGCGCGTTCCTCGATGCCCACGAGACCGAGGATCCGGACCGGCGCAGCCACGCGCTGGACCGGTTCGCCCAGCACGTCCGGACCCACATCGACCAGCTCAGCGGCAAGCGCTACTGGCAGGCCGACGCCGGGACGCCGGAGTTCGTGGTGCTGTTCCTGGCCAGCGAGGCGCTCGCCGCGGAGGCGTTCCGGCTGGCCCCGGACCTGCATGAGTACGCGGCCCGCCGCGACGTCGTGCTGGCCACCCCGACCACGCTGATCGCGATGCTGCGGGCGGTGGCGTACGGCTGGAAGCAGGCGAAGCTGGCCGAGAACGCGGCCGAGGTGCTGCAGCTCGGCCGGGACCTGCACGAACGGCTCGGCACCATGGGCAACCGGCTGGACAAGCTCGGCCGCGCCCTGCGCACCTCGGTCACGGCCTACAACGACACGATCGCCACCGTTGAGGGCCGGGTGCTGGTCAAGGCCCGCCAGTTCACCGACCTCAAGGTGACCGATCAGGAGCTGACCGCACTGACCTCCGTCGACGACCCGGTCCGGCAGATCCAGGCCCCGGAGCTGGTCGAGGACGCCGCCCAGGTCGAGCCGATGATCGGCCGCGGCCGGAAGCGGCGGTCCCGGCGCGAGGACGTACCGGAGGCCGAGGAGCTGGTCCGCCCCGAGCCGGACCTGTTCGAGATGCTGCAGCCCGAGATCGAGCAGCCCGACCGGAACCGCGACACCGGCTCGTAGCCGACGACACCCTCAATGAGCGGGTGCGGAGACGCAGACCATCGTGGTGTCCTCGAGGGCCTCGACCCGGCCTGGCGCCTGTTCGGGGACGTGGACGAAGTCACCGGCGCGCACCGTGACGGCCGCTCCGGCCTCGCCCACCCGGAGGGCTCCGGTCAGCACCACCCAGAGTTCCGTGTACGGAGCCGGGAGGTCGGCCTGCGCGCCGGCCCGGAGGAACGTCGTGTACGCGCTCAGCGGGGCGCCCTCCTCCTTGCCGATCGCGGGCGCGATGAGGATGTCGTCGTTGAACCGGATGGCGTTCTCGCCGAGCTCCGTACTGAACCTTCGGGCGGATGACGGCTGCGCAACCATGGATTCAGCCTGCAATCTCAACCCCGCTCGAGGTCAAGCGCGGCGTGCGTGTCAGTCGTTGATCGCACCCTTGCGGAGGTCCTTGCGGAGCTCCGGCGGCAGCGCGAAGACGAGCGACTCCTCGGTCAGCCGTTCCTCCTCGGCGGCCGGGAATCCCTTGTCCTCAAGGAAGTCCAGCACGCCGGTGACCAGGTCCTCCGGCACCGAGGCACCGCTGGTCACGCCGACGACCGAGACGCCGTCGAGCCAGGCCGGGTCGATCTCGGTCGCGTTGTCCACCCGGTAGGAGGCGGCGGCACCGTTCTCCAGGGCGACCTCGACCAGGCGGACCGAGTTCGACGAGTTGGCCGAGCCGACGACGATCACCAGGTCGGCCTGGCGGGCGATCTGCTTCACGGCCAACTGCCGGTTCTGGGTGGCGTAGCAGATGTCGTCACTGGGCGGGTCCATCAGCAGCGGCAGCTTCTTCCGCAGCTTGCCGACGATCTCCATCGTCTCGTCGACGCTCAGCGTGGTCTGGCTCAGCCAGGCGACCTTGGTCGGGTCGGCGACCTCGAGGCCGTCGACGTCTTCGGGCGACTGGACCAGGGTGATGTGGTCCGGCGCCTCGCCGGTGGTGCCCTCGACCTCTTCGTGACCGGCGTGGCCGATCAGCAGCACCTGCAGGTCGTCCCGGGCGAACCGGCGGGCTTCGTGGTGCACCTTGGTGACCAGCGGGCAGGTGGCGTCGATCGCCTTCAGCCCGCGGTCCTTCGCCTCGGTCTGGACGGCGGGCGAGACGCCGTGCGCGGAGAACACGACGGTGGCGCCGGTCGGCACCTCGTCCAGTTCCTCGACGAAGATCGCGCCGCGCTGCTCCAGGGTCTCCACCACGTGCTTGTTGTGCACGATCTGTTTCCGTACGTAGATCGGCGCCCCGTACAGGTCGAGCGCCTTCTCGACGGTGATCACCGCCCGGTCGACGCCGGCGCAGTAGCCGCGCGGGGCGGCCAGCAGCACCTTCTTCTGCAACGTGGACGGAGTAGACGTCATGGCGCCGAGTCTATGGGCCGCACCAGAACGTCGGTCCGGGCCGTTACGCTCGCGTCCATGCCGATGGAATCCTCACCCGAGCAGCCGCTGCCGCTGTCCCGGGTGACCAGCGCCGTCCGGGGCTGGATCGACCGGCTCGGCGCGGTATGGGTCGAGGCCCAGCTGATCGAGATCAACCGGCGTTCGGGGAGCCGGACGATCTTCCTCACCCTGCGGGACCGGCTGGCGAACGTCTCGGTCAGCGTCACCGCCTCGCCGACCACGATCGACTCGGCCGGGCCGTTGTCCGAGGGCGCGGCGATCGTGGCCCGGATCAAGCCGTCCTACTACGAGACCGCCGGCCGGCTCAGCTACTACTGCGACGCGATCACGCCGATCGGCGAGGGCAAGCTGCTGGCCCAGCTGGAGCAGCGGAAGCGGATGCTGCAGGCCGAGGGGCTGTTCGCGCGCGAGCTCAAAATGCCGCTGCCGTTCCTGCCCCGGCAGGTCGGGCTGGTCACCGGCGCCGGCAGCGCGGCCGAGAAGGACGTGATCGAGAACGCCCGGGTCCGCTGGCCGGCCGTCGTGATCAAGACCGAGCACGCCCTGATGCAGGGACCGCAGTCGGTCGAGCAGGTGATCGACGCCCTGCGCCGGCTGGACGCCGACCCCGCGGTCGAGGTGATCATCATCGCCCGCGGCGGCGGTTCGCTGGAGGACCTGCTGCCCTTCTCCGACGAGGCGTTGATCAGGGCCGTGTATGCCTGCCGGACGCCGGTGGTCAGCGCGATCGGGCACGAGACGGACAACCCGATCCTCGACCTGGTCGCCGATCACCGGGCCTCGACGCCGACCGGCGCGGCGAAGCGGGTGGTGCCCGACGTGGCCGAGGAGCATGAGCGACTGCGGCAGGCGCAGACCCGGCTCCGGCAGTCGGTGGCCGCGCTGATCCGGCGGCACCGCGAGTTCCTTGATCAACTCCGGTCCCGGCCGGTGCTGGCCGACCCGACGGCGAGCTTCGCGGTCCGCCGGGAACAGCTACAATCCTTGACCGACCGCGGGAATCGGGCGATCGTCACCTCGGTCCGGCATGAGAAGGCGGCGGTCGAGCATCTGCTGGCCAGGGTCCGGGCGCTGTCCCCCAAGGCGACGTTGGAACGCGGGTATTCGATCTTGGTCGACGGCACCGGTCACGCCGTCACGTCGGTGGCGGAGATCGACGTCGACGACGACCTGCTGGCCTATGTCGCGGACGGGCAGTTGACCGTGGCCGTACGAGACGTGGAGCAGGGAGGGATCGGCGGATGACCGAACCGGAACTCAGTTACGAGAAGGCCCGCGAGGAGCTGATCGCGGTGGTGCAGCGGCTCGAGTCCGGCGGCGCGCCGCTGGAGGAGTCGCTGCAGCTCTGGGAGCGCGGCGAGCAGCTGGCCAAGATCTGCCAGCAGTGGCTGGACGGCGCCGAGGCCCGGGTGGCGGCCGCGAAGTCCGACCGGGCGGGGGCCGACGGCTCGGACGACCGCTCCTGACCGATGTTCAGCATCGGAGCGTTCGCGTCCATGGGCCGGGTGTCGGTCCGGATGCTGCGGCACTACGACAAGGTCGGGCTGCTCCGGCCGGCCCGGGTGGACGAGTTCTCCGGCTACCGCTACTACGAGGCCGACCAGCTGCGCCGGCTGAACCGGCTGATCGCCTGCAAGGACCTCGGCTTCACCCTCGACGAGGTGAAGTCGATCTTGGACGAGAGCGACGCCGATCTGGCCGGCCTGCTGCGGCGGCGCGAGGCGGAGCTGGTGGACCAGATCACCGCGGACCAAGATCGACTGGTCCGGGTCCGGGCCCGGCTGCAGTTGATCAAGGCCGAGGACACAGCACCCGCCGAGGCGGTGACGATCGAACCGCTGCAGCCGGCCCGCGTCGCGCTGGCCCGCGGCGTGGCGGCGAGTTCCGATCATGAGGACGTCGGGCCGGTCATCAGCGGCCTGTTCGGCGAGTTGTTCAAGGCCATGGGTACGGTCTCGCCGGCAGGCCCGGCCATCGCCACCTACCGGCCGCTGGACGGTGGCTCGCTGGAGGTGCAGGCCTGCTTCCCGATCGGCTCCGCGGAACCTGTGGAGGTCGAGGTGGCCGAGCTGCCGGGCCATCCGACGGCGGCGACCTACCTGCACCGGGGCGTGATGGCCGACATCGGGCTGGCGTACCAGGTGCTCGCGGCCTGGGTCGAGGACGCCGGCCACAGCACCGACGGCACGGCACGGGAGGTCTACCTGACCAGCTACCCCGAGCCCGAGGAGCACTGGCGGACGGCGGTCCAGCTTCCGGTGACTTGACCCTGACACGGTGTCAGACCGAATCGTGACGGTGACGACAGTCCCCGAACGAAAGAGAACAGCCATGAGCGCCTCCGACCTCACCACGAAGTCCGTCGCCCCCATCCGGGTCGCCCGGGTCACCGGCCAGGCCCGCAGCACCGCTCACGAGGAGATCGGGCCCCTGACCCAGCAGTTGTTCGGCCGGCTGATGGAGCCGATCATGCGCCGGCAGATCGCCATCGCCGGGCCGACCCTGGCCACCTACGAACCGACCGGCGACGGCGGCCTCACCGTCTCGGCCTGCTGCCCGGTCGGGCCCGACACGGCCGCGGTCGACGGCCTGGAGTTCGTCGAACTGCCCGGCCTCGAGCGGGTGGTCACCGCCCGGCACGACGGGGCGATGGCCGGCCTCGGCGCGGCGTACGGAGCCCTGGAACGGTGGGTGGCTGATCAAGGACTGACCACCGACGGCACCGCCCGCGAGGTCTACCTGGTCAGCTTCCCGGAACCCGAGGACCGCTGGCGGACCGAGGTTCAACTGCCGGTCAGCTGACCGATCGGACCGGCTGGGTTGATCACGCCGTGAGCGGCAGCCGGTCCCGCTCCTGAGCGGCGCAGTCCCGGAGCAACTCGATCGCGCGGCGCATCGGCGGGGTGCCGGCCGTGGCCTTCTTGATCAACACCTGGATCACCCGGACCGGAGTCGGCTCGATCAGCGGTACGGCGACCAGGCCCGCCGGCAGATCACAGCAGGCCAGCCGGGGCAGCACGGTGATCCCGAGGCCCTGCCGGACGAAGGCCAGGGCGGTCGCGAAGTCGTGCGTCTCGACCGCGAACCGCGGGCTGTAGCCGGCGGCGGCGCAGGCCTCGAGCGGGATCTGCCGGCACGGCGCGAACGGCAGATCGTTGTCCACCCACGGCTCCTCGGCGAGCTCGGTGATCGGCACCGCCGCGGCCGTCGCGAGCCGGTGCGCCGCATCGACGACCACCAGGTACGGGTCGTCCAGCAGCCGCTGCGCCGTGTAGCCGGCCGGCGGCGCCGGGTGGACCACCTCGACCGCGATGTCCAGGTCGGGGCTGACCGCTGGCCCGGCGTCGCGCAGTTCGGCGTGCCGCAACTCCACCGCGAGATCGGCGAACTCGCTCTGCAGGGTCGCCGTCACCACCGGCACCCAGGTCGCGCCCGCCGAGGCGAAGTAGCGCATCGTCAGCCGGCCGGAGCGGCCGGACCGCAGGTCGTCCACCACCCCGTCGATCCGGTTGATCGCGCCGAGCACCTCGCCGGCCTCGGCGGCCAGCCGGCGGCCCGCGTCGGTCGGCTGGATGCCGCGGCCGATCCGCTCGACCAGGGCCAGGCCGGTCTCCCGGGCCAGCGCGGTCAGGTGCTGACTCACCGCCGACGGCGAGTAGCCGAGCAGCCGCGCGGCCCGGTGGACCGAGCCGGTCGCCACGACGGAGCGGAGGATCCGGAGCCGGTGCACGTCGATCATGATCGTCACCGTACGCCCAATTCTTCAGTGATCGCGAACATTCCATCAGAAATAGTCGCTTGTCCTCAACGGTCGCTCCCGCGAGGCTTGGCCCGTGACCCTTCCGACCGCCACCACGGCCGCAGCCGACCCGACCCCGACCGACGGCCGGCTGGCCCCGGTCGCCGCGCTCGGCGCCGTCGTGCTCTGGGCGTCGGCCTTCGTGGTGATCCGGACCACCGGACAGCACTTCTCCCCCGCCACGATGACCCTCGGCCGGCTGGTCGCGGCGACGTTGGTGATCACTCCGTTCGTGCTCCGGCCCGGGATCGGCCGCCGGCTCCCCCGCGGCCGGGACTGGTGGCTGGTCGCGGCGTACGGCGTGCTCTGGTTCGCGACCTACACGACCAGCGTCAACGCCGCCGAGCTGCACCTGGACGCCGGCACCACCGCCCTGCTGGTGAATCTCGCCCCGGTGATCATCACCGGCTACGCGACGCTGCGGATGGGCGAACGGCTCTCGCTGCCGCTGGTGCTCGGCCTGGTCGTCGCCTTCACCGGCACCGCACTGATCGCGGCCGGCCAGCAGGGCCAGCCGCGGAGCCTGCTCGGCGTCGGGCTGGCCGTGCTCGCCGCCGTCCTGTACGCGATCGGCACGCTGACCCAGAAGGCGGCGCTGCGCCGGACCGACCCGCTGACCGTGACCTGGCTGGGCTGCCTGATCGGGACCGTCGTCTGCCTCCCGTTCGCGCCGATGTTGATCACCGAGCTGGCCGCAGCACCGGCCTCGGCCGTCCTCGGCATCGGCTACCTCGGCGTCTTCCCGACCGCCCTCGGCTTCACCCTCTGGGCGTACGCGCTGACCCGCACCCCGGCCAGCCGGCTGAGCGTCAGCAGCTACCTGGTGCCGGCCGTCGCGGTCCTGCTGAGCTGGCTGCTCCTCGGCGAACTCCCCACCCTGCTCGGCCTCGTCGGCGGCGCCCTCTGCCTGGCCGGCCTCGGCCTCAGCCGGCTCGACCTCAGCCGGCTCGATCTCCGCCGGAACTGAGGCCGCGCGGGCCGTCAGCGTCGCGCGGCCTCGGTGGTCCCGGCCCGGAAGGCCTGGTAGGCAAGCTCGGCCGTGCGCAGCATCCCGGCGCCGTCGGCCGGATCACCGCGCCGGGCGACCACGGCCGCGAAGCCCGCGTTGATCAAGGCCGTCGCCCAGGCGTGCTCCAGCGCGGTGGGCGGCGGGACCGGGCCGGCCGCCTCGGTCCAGGCCGCCAGGTAGGTCCGGAAACGATCATCGTCCGCGGTTGCTCCGGCCATGGCCACGTCGAACATCGGCGGGCCGACCCGGGCCGTGTTCCAGTCGATGATCATCGGCCAGGGCCGGGCCGGGACCGGCTGCAGCACGTTGAGCCCGTACAGGTCTCCGTGCAGCAACGTCGTCCCGAACCCGTGCGGCGCGGTCAGGAACTCGCGATCATCGGCGAGCCGCGCGGCCCAGTGCACGGCCCGGTCGCCGACCTCGCCGGCCTGCTGCGCCGACTCCGGTACGAACTCGGTCAGCAACCGGCGGCAGAACTCCGCGTCGATCCGTTCCAGCGACTCCGGGAGGTCCGGGCGCTCCGCGTACCGGGCGTGCACCCGGGCCATGGTGCCGAAGACCGGCAGCGGTGCCAGGCCGACCAGCCCGACCGGTTCCCCCGGATAGTACGGCGTGACGATCCAGCTGCCCTGCTCGTCCTCGCCCGACATGATCAACTCCGGTACCGAGCGCTCGGCGAGCGGCGCCAACAGCCGGAGCGCCGTGGCCTCGTTCGATCCGGTGCGCTTGATCACCAGCCCTGTCTCCGCCGCCGGGGCGCCGGTGACGTCGAGCCGGACGTGGTCGATGCCGCCCTCGGACAGCCCGCCGGTCAACGGCCGCTGCCCCACCACCGTGAAGCCGGACGGCTCGCCGGGCGAACGGCGCAACCAGTCCAGCACGGCCTCGGCGGGCAGTCGGACCCCGGTGGTGGCGCCGACGACGGAGGAGGTGGTCACCGGGAACACCGTAGCGGTCGACACTAAGGTGGGCGCGTGGACGACGATGCGAACGACGGGGCCCCGATCCTGTCCTTCGGTGTCGTCGCGGACTGTCAGTACGCGGCAGAGGGACGCAGCGCTCCGCACCCGGTCCGCCACTACCCGCTGAGCCGGGCCAAGCTGGCCGAGGCGGTGGCGACGTTCGACGCCGATGATCTTGCCTTCGTGATCAGCCTCGGCGACCTGATCGACAGCTCCGCCGATGATCTTCCACCGGTGCTCGAGGTCCTGGCCGGTGGCCGGGCCCCGGTCCGGCATTGTCTCGGCAACCACGACCTGGCCGGGTTCGGCGGCGACCTGGACGCCGCCGTCGCCGCGTTCGGGATGCCGGGTTCCTATTACGGCTGGACCGAGCTTGGGCACCGCTTCCTGGTGCTCGACACCAACCGGCTCGGTGTGATCGACCTGGCGCCCGGTTCACCCGCCTGGCACCGCCGGGCCGCCGAACTCGATCGCCGGCTGGCCGCCGGTGAGCCCCAGGCGCTGCCGTGGAACGGCGGGGTCGACCCGGACCAGCTGGCCTGGCTCGGTGATCAACTCGACGAGGCAGCGGCCGCCGGCGAGCCGGTGTTGATCTTCGCCCACCAGCCGGTCACCCCGGTCTACGACCACGCCGTGCTCAACGCGGCCGAGCTCGGCGCCGTGCTGACCCGGCCCGGCGTTCCGCTGCTGGCGTACTTCTGCGGCCATGATCATTCCGGCGGGCTGAGCCGGCTCGGATCGAGCCCGGCCGTGACGTTCGCCGGAATGGTGGACACCGAGGACAACGCATACGCGATCGTCCGGGTGTATCCCGACCGACTGACCATCACCGGGTACGGACGCGAGGCGACCCGGACCTTTGGAGGAGAAAGCCGTTGACCGCACCGAACATCGTCCTGATCCACTGGCACGACCTGGGCACCCGGCTGGGCTGCTACGGCGCGGCCGACGTGGCCAGCCCGCGGCTGGACGCGCTGGCCGAGGAAGGGCTGCGGTTCGACGCCGCCTTCTGCACCACGCCGCTGTGCACGCCGGCCCGGGCCTCCCTGTTCACCGGTCTGTATCCGCCCCGGCACGGCCATCACGGCCTGGCCCATCGCGGATCCCGTTACCGGGAAGGGATTCGCACGCTGCCGATGCTGCTCGGTGAGCTCGGCTACCGGACCGCGCTGGCCGGGATGCAGCACGAGGCGGTCGACCCGAACTCGATCGGCTTCGACGAGGTGATGCAGCTCCCGGGCGGCGGCCAGTTCTGCGGGCCGGTGACCGACCTCGCCGAGGACTGGCTGGCCCGGCAGCCGGCCGACAGCCCGTACTTCCTCACCGTCGGCTTCACCGAGGTGCACCGTGACTACGACGTGCTCGGCCCGGACCAGCGGGACGAGGTCGAGCCGGACCGGGACGAACTGGACCGGGTGATCGTGCCCGGCTTCCTGCCCGACAACGACCACACCCGGACCGACCTGGCCTGGATGTCCCGGTCGATCGCCCGCGCCGATGCTGCCACCGGGCGCGTGATCGACGCCGTCCGGGCCCGGCCGGACGCCGACAACACCTTGATCATCTTCACCACCGACCACGGGATGCCGTTCCCGCGGGCCAAGTCCACGCTGTACGACTCCGGGATCAGGATCGCGTTGATCATGGTGCCGCCGCCGGCCTGGCAGGTCGGACCGAGCGTCGTGGACCAGCTGATCAGCCACGTCGACCTCACCCCCACCCTGGTCGACCTGGCCGGCGGCTCGTGCGAGGTCGACGGCGTCAGCCAGGCCGGCCTGCTCCGCGGCGAGCCGGTCGAGCGCCGGTCGCAGGTGCTGTCGATGAAGGACCTGCACGAGATCTACGACCCGATGCGGACCCTCCGCACCGAGCGGCACAAGTACATCCGCAACCTGCACCCCGGCCCGCGGCTCATCCTGTCGACCGACCTGGACGAGAGCCCGACCCGGGCCGGGATGAGCACCGACTACCGCCAACTGCGCGACCACGAGGAGCTGTACGACCTCCAGGCGGACCCGGACGAGCAGCACTCCCTCGCCGGCGACCCGGCCGCGGCCGAGCTGCTGGCCACCCTCCGTGATCAACTCGACCAGGAGCTGACCCGGCTCGGCGACGCCGCCGTCGACGCCTGGAGCATCGTCGAGCAGTCGGAGTAGACCACCACGCTCCCTGAGCTTGTCGAAGGGCCAAGCCACACCGGGCCCAGCCCTTCGACAAGCTCAGGGAACGGCGACCTCGGGCCCAGCCCTTCGACAAGCTCAGGGAACAGAGGTCGGGTCAGCCCTTGCCGCCGAGCTTGCCGTACATCTCGGTCGCGTTCTCCTTGGTGATCTGGTCGGTGCCGAGGGTGGTCGACTTCGGGACGTCCTTCTTGCAGTCGACCAGGATCTGCTTGGCCAGGTCGATCGCCTCCCGGCCACCGGTGGCGTAGACGAAGGTGGCCTGCAGCCGGCCCTGTTCGACGGCCTTGATGCCGCCGGACGGGATCGGCAGCGCGTCGATCCCGGTGAACTTGATCTTGTCGGCGAGCTTCGCCTGGTCGGCGGCCAGGTAGGCGCCCTCGGCCATCGGATCGTTGTGGGCGTAGACCGCGTCGATGTCCGGGTTCGCCTTGAGCAGGGCGTCCATCACCGACTGGCCCTTCTCCCGCAGCCATTCGCCGGACTGGGTGGCGACGATCTCGATCTTGTCGTTGCCGGCGATCCCTTCCCGGAACCCCTGCGCGCGTTCCGCGGCCGGGGTCGAGCCGGCCAGCCCGCTGATCTCGACCACCTTGCCGCCGTCCGGCAGCAGGGTCTCGGCGTAGTACTCGCCGGCCGCCTTGCCGATCGCCACGTTGTCCCCGCCGATGAACGCGGTGTACGCATCGCCCTCGACCTTGCGGTCCAGCACGATCACCGGAATCCCCGCGTCGTAGGCCTTCTTGACCACGGCGGTGAGCGGCTTCGCCTCGTTGGGCGAGATGATCAGCAGGTCGATCTGCTGGGTGATGAAGTTCTCCACCTGGGACACCTGCTTGCTGTTGTCCTGGGCGGCGTCGGCGACGGTCACCTTGAAGCCCGGCACGGCGGCCGCGGCGGTGGTGATGTCGGAGTTCATCACCTCCCGGTACGGTTCCGCGTTGTTGGCCTGGGACATGCCGATCGCATACTCCTGGTCCGGGCCGCAGTTGCCCTCCTGCGGAGCCCCGGCGCCCGGGTCCGCGGTCACCGTGCAGGCCGAGAACAGCGCCAGCGCGCCGGACGCCAGCCCGACGGCCAGCAACGTGCGGATCCTGCGGATGTCAGATGTGTTGATCATGCCGGGATACCTCCTGAATTCGGTGTTGGGTCAGCTGACCGACGGGCGGAACCGCTGCAACGCCGCGGCGGCGATGATCACGAGCCCCTTGATCAACAGCTGGATGTTGGCGTCGATGTTGTTCAGGCCGAGGATGTTGTTGAGGATGCCGAGCAGCAGGGCGCCGGCGAGGGTGCCGATCATGGTGCCGGAGCCGCCGGCCAGGCTGGTGCCGCCGATGACGACGGCGGCGATGGCGTCGAGTTCGTACCCGAAACCGTCGTTCGGGCTGCCCTGGTTGAGCTGGCCGGCGTGGATGATGCCGGCCACCGCAGCGGTGAAGCCGCAGATCGCGAAGACGATGATCTTGACCCGCCGGACCGGTACGCCGGCCAGCCGGGCCGCCTTCTCGTTGCCGCCGATCGCGTACACGTGCCGGGCGAACGCCGTGTAGCGCAGCACCAGGATCGCGATCACGCCGAGCCCGGCGAAGATCACCGCCGGCACCGGCAGGATGCCGTTCAGCGAGCCGGACAGCACCGAGAACGCCGGCGGCGCCTCCAGCGGCCCGTCCCCGTACGCGATCGGGATGCCCACGCCACCGGACCAGATCCGGGCCAGGCCGCGCGCGACTTGTAACCCGGCCAGGGTGACGATGAATGCCTGGATCCCCAGCCTGGCCACGGCCAGCCCTTGCAGGACACCGATCGCGGTCCCGATCAGCAGCACGATCAGCACCGTCTCGGCGATCCCGAGCCCGTTGTTGACCAGCAGCGCCGCGGTGCCCACCGCGGACAGCCCGAGGATCGCACCGACCGACAGGTCGATCCCGCCGATCAAGATCACGAAGGTCATCCCGATCGCGATGATGCCGATCTCCGACATCGCCCGGACGATGTTGCCGAGGTTGCCCGGGCTGAGGAAGACCAGGTCACCGTTCCGGCGCGGTGAGGCGATGATCGCGACGATGAACACCGCCACCAGGCCGAACAGGCTCTGGAACTGGAACACCCGGTCCAGCACCGCGGCACCCCTGGTCCGGACCACGTCGTTGCCGGGCAGCCCGCGCAGCTGATCCTGACCATTCACTGGGCTGATCATCGAGTCGCCTCCCGGGAGTCGTCGTCGCCCATCGAGAGCGCCAGGATCTGATCATGGTCCGCGTCACCGGACAGCTCGGCCGCGATCCGGCCCCGGCGCAGCACCAGGATCCGGTCGCAGACGCCGGTCAGCTCGGGCAGCTCGGAGGAGGCCAGGACGACCGCGGTGCCGTCGGCGGCGAGCCGGTGCAGCAGCCGGTAGATCTCGGCCTTGGCGCCGATGTCGACGCCGCGGGTCGGCTCGTCCAGCAGCAGCACCCGCGGCCCGGTCAGCAGCTGGCGGCCGAAGACCACCTTCTGCTGGTTGCCGCCGGACAGCGTGCCGACCGGAACCCGCGGACTGGCGGCCCGGATCGCCAGGTCGTTCACCTGCTGCCGTACCGCGGCGCGTTCCCGGCCTCCCTGGACGACGCCGAGCCGGGTCACCGAGGCCAGCGCGGCCAAGATCAGGTTGTGCTGCACGGAATGGTCGAGGACCAGGCCCGAACCGCGCCGGTCCTCGGGCACGAAGGCGATCCGGTTCCGCAGCGCCCGGGCCGGCCGGTCCGGCCGGTAGCGCCGGCCGGCCACCGTGATCATGCCCTCCACCCGGCCGCCGGTCGCCGCCCCGTACAGGGTCTCCAGCAGTTCGGTCCGGCCCGCGCCCATCAGGCCGGCCAGGCCGACGATCTCGCCGGGCCGGACGTCGAGGTCGATGCCGTCCGGGTCGGTCCGGCCCGGCACCGGCCAGCGCCTCCGGTAGCGCAGCCCGTGCACGCTCAGCACCGGTTCCGCGGCCGCGGTCGAGGCCGGCTGCGCCTCGTCGCCGAACAGGGCGCCCGGCTTGCTGCCGACCATCAGGGTGATGATCGTCTCGCGGCTGGCGGCCGGGTCGGTGACCGAGCCGGCCACCGCCCCGTTGCGCAGCACCGTGGCCCGGTCCGCGATCTCCTCGATCTCCTCCATCCGGTGCGAGATGTAGACGATCCCGGCGCCCTCCCGGCGCAGGTTGTCGATCACCGTGAACAGCTGCCGTACCTCGGCGTCGGCGAGCGAGGCGGTCGGCTCGTCCATGATCAACACCGCGGCGTCGAGCAGCAGCGCCCGGGCGATCTCGACCAGTTGCCGCTCACCGACCCGGAGCGAACGCACCATCCGCCGGACATCGATGGCGATCCCGAGCCGGCGCAGCTGCTCGGTGGCGGCGGCCCGCATCGAGCGCAGGTCGATCGTCCGCCACGGGGTCCGGAGTTCCCGGCCGAGGAACATGTTCTCGGCCACGGTGAGGTCGCCGACCAGGTCGAGTTCCTGATGGATGATCGCGATCCCGGCCGCCTGCGCGTCCGCCGGCCCGCCGAACCGGACCGGCCGCCCGCGCACCAGCAGGGCGCCGTCGAAGTCGGTGATCACGCCGGACAGGATGTTCATGCAGGTCGACTTGCCGGCGCCGTTCTCGCCGAGCAGCGCGTGCACCTCACCGGGCCGCACCTCGAGGTCGATGTCGCGGCAGGCCAGCACGCCGCCGAACCGTTTGCTGATGCCCCACAGCTCGACCAGCGGTGCGGCGGGCTCCCCGCCGGCCGCCGACTCGCCTCCGTGCGTCAATGCTCACCCCTGTGTGATCCGCAGTCCCGCTGCTCCACCCGCCAGGACCCGTGCTGTTGTGCCGTCAGGCGAAATCGATTTCAAACTAACGTCGGCCGAATCCCGGTGTCAACCATCCGGCGCCGGGGAATTCAGGCCCGGCGGCGAGAGGTCAGGCGACGAAGCGGCGCCGGTAGTCGGCGGGCGCCAGTCCGACCTGGCGCCGGAAATGATCACGCAGTACGACGGCCGAGTTGAACCCGACCCGCTCCGCGATCTGCTCGATCCCGAGATCGGACTCCTCGAGCAGGCTGCGGGCGGCCAGCACCCGTTGCTGGATCAGCCACTTGTGCGGCGTCGTGCCGACCTCGGCCGCGAACCGGCGGGCGAACGTCCGCTCGCTCATCATCGCCCGCTGGGCCAGCGTGGCCGCCGTGTGGTTCTGGTCCAGGTGAGCGGCGACCCAGGACAGGGTCGGGGCCAGGCTGTCGGCCGAGCTCTCCGGGATCGGCAGGTCGATGAACTGCTGCTGGCCGCCGTCACGGATCGGCGGGACCACCATCCGCCGGGCGATCTTGTTGGCCACCTTGGTGCCGAGCTCCGCCCGGACCAGGTGCAGCGAGGCGTCGATGCCGGCCGCCGTCCCGGCACTGGTGATCACCCGGCCGTCCTGGACGTAGAGCGAGGTCCGGTCGAGTTTGATCTTGGGAAAGGCCCGCTCCATGGCGTCGAAGTACATCCAGTGCGTGGTGCAGGCACGGTCGTCGAGCAGCCCGGCAGCCCCCAGCGCAAAGGATCCGGAGCAGAGACTGAGGATCGTGGCCCCCTCGTCATGGGCGTCCCGGAGGGTCTGCAACAGGGCCGGCGAGTAGCCGGTCGGGGTTCGCGGCAGGGTGGCCGACATGATCACCAGGTCACTGCCGGCGACCGCGTCCAGGCCGTCCGCCGCGGTGATCGTGAACGGCGACAGGGTCTTGGTCCGCAGCGGCACCCCGGGGCGCTCCGTACAGACCCGGAAGTCGAGTGGTTCGATCCCGTTGTCGCGCCGGTCGAGGCCGAACACCTCGGTCGCCAGGGCGAACTCGAACACGGACACCGGTTCGACCAGGAGGACGCTCACCGTACGCAGGGCCATGCCGCCAGGATAGTGGCAGAAATCCTTCGCACGATGTCTGACCTGCCAATTGTGGCAGTAACTCTTTGGCAGAAGAATTACTGCCATGATCAGTCTTTTGGCCTTTGCGGTACTGGTGGCGGCGATCATCGGCGTGCTCGAGTTCACCCATCGCCGGCACCCCAGCTTCCGTCCCGGGTACGACGAGCGCGGTGACCGGGACGCTCAACGACACACGGCCGACCTGAACACGAGGGAGCCGCGCGACGACGACCCGGTGCCCAGCGCCGAGGCCCGGTTTCAGCCCGTCTGCAGCGTTCCGGCGAACGCCTCCAGCGCGGCGTAGTCCGTGTCGCCGACGATCACCGTACTGACCTGTTTGGTGATCGACACCAACGATCGGGTACGTCCGTCGGGGCTGATCCGCCGCTCCCAGGCGGTGTCGCCGATCGTGCTCTCGCCATCCGGCACGCCGTCCCTGGTCTGCGGCCCGACCAGGGTGTCGGTGTCCGGGCTCTGATTCACCGCCAGATAGATCCGGTCCGGCGACAGGTAGCCGATCTGCCACAGCTGGCGCGGCGGCGCACCCTCGTACCCCTCGGGCTCCCAGGCGACCCGGGTCGGAATCCATTCCGCCGGCAGGTTCGTCGGCATCAGCACCGGGTAGGGCGCCTCCTGGCGGGCCTGGGTCAGCACGGGGGCCGGGTCGACCGCCTCGACCGGATGATCTTCGGTGTTGCGGGTGAACACGAACGTGATGATCAGCAGCGGCACCAGGATGATCAGCAGCGAGCGGACCATGTCGCCCGCGGTCGCCTGTCGCTTCTGCCGTGCCATGAACCCATCCTCACAGACGCGGGCTTGCCGCCCCAATTGCTTCGGCGAGAAAGGCGATCGCACGCTCCAGCACCGGGTCCGGGAGATCGTGACCACAGTCGGGATGCAGCACGGTCAGCCGGTCCGCCGCTCCGGCGGCCGCGAAGGCCGGCCGGGCCCGATCGGCCATCCGGGCCGCACTGCGCCAGCCGAAGTTGGTGTCACCGAGCGGCGCGCTGATCAGGACCTCGCGTGGGGCCAGCGCGGCGAGCAGTTCGTCGAAGTCGAACGGCGGCAGGGCGCCCGGGGCCAGCAACGGCAGATAGCGGTCCTGCCGCCAGCCGGCCAGGTCGCCGCCCATGTAGTCGGCGAAGGAGTCGAAGCCGCAGCTGGAGACGACGGCCCGGATCCGCGGCTCGAACACCGCCGTGAAGATCGCGTTGTGGCCGCCCAGTGAGTGGCCCATCGCGCCGTAGCCGCCGGCCGCCACCTCGGGCAGTTGGTCCAGCAGGTCCAGGCCGCGGACGTTGTCCCAGATCGCCTTCATCGTCCCGCTGACGTACCCGAGGGCGGGCAGGTCGGGCTCATGGCCGGCCATCAGCGGGTACGCGGGAGCGAGCACGACGAAACCGGCCTCGGCCAGCCGGCGGGCGTAGTCGCGATTGGCGGCACCGAGCGGCTCGACCACGACCCGGTGGCCGATCGTGTGCTCGGTCGGGTGCAGCGCCAGCACGCCGGGAGCGGGCCGCCCACCACCCAGGGCCGTCTTCGGCAGCAGCAGGTACGCCGGCGTCCGGCCACCCGGTTCGGCGGAGTAGCTGATCAATCGCCGCAGGTAGTCGCCGCGATCGACCTCGTCGACAATCTCGACGTCCAGCGGGACCCGCCGGTCGGCACCGGGCAGCGGCCCCATCAGCCGTTCCATCCGCGCGGTCAGCTCGTCGGCCATGCCCGCACGATAGTCGAGATGATCATGAACCGGCGCGGCGGGCCCGGTCCAGCAACCGCCGCAGCGACCGCCGGAGATCCTGCCGCTGGCGCGGCGTCCAGTCCTCGGTCAGCTCGGCGAAGAGCTGCTCCTGCCAGCGGTGCGCGGCGGCCAGCAGCTCCTCGCCGGCGGCCGTGACGGTGATCGTGCGACGCCGCCGGTCGACGGCCGACCGGGCCGGCGCGAGGTAGCCGGCGGCGGTCGCGTCCTTGATCATCCGGGAGGCGCCGGACTGGTCCAGGCCGAGTTCGGCGGCGACCTCGTTGACCCCGACCGGCGGCCGGTCCGCGAGCACCCGGACCGCCTCGGTGACCTGGACGTCGCGGCCGCGCCGGGCCGATTCGCCGTCACCGGTCCCCGGGTCGGCCCGGCATCCGCGGGCCAGCGGGCGTCCTGCTCGACGACGAGGAACCGGCCGCCGACCAGATGCCAGGAGCGGGCAGTCAGTTCGATGCCCGAGCGGTCGATCCAGTCGACGAAGTCGTCCGCGCCCGGCCCGCGAGCCGTTCCGGACGGGCTGCGCCACAATGGCTGCATGACGACGACTTCCAGCGAACAGGACTTCCGGATCGAGCACGACACGATGGGTGAGGTGAAGGTCCCGGCTGCGGCGCTGTGGCGGGCCCAGACCCAGCGTGCGGTGGAGAACTTCCCGATCTCCGGTACGCCGATCGAACCGGCCCTGATCGCTGCCCTGGCGCGGATCAAGGGTGCCGCCGCGCAGACCAACGCCAAGCTGGGCGTTCTCGACGCCGCGCTGGCCGACGCGATCGTCGCGGCCGCCGCCGAGGTCGCCGACGGCAAGCATGATCAAGAGTTCCCGATCGACGTGTTCCAGACCGGCTCCGGTACGTCGAGCAACATGAACACCAACGAGGTGATCGCCACGCTGGCCAGTCGCGGCGAGGTCGACGTACACCCGAATGATCATGTGAACGCCTCCCAGTCCAGCAACGACGTGTTCCCCAGCGCGATCCACATCGCGGCCACCGACGGCGTGATCAACACGCTGACGCCGGCCCTGCGCCACCTCGAGGAATCCCTGGCCGGCAAGGCGAAGGAGTTCGCCGAGGTGGTCAAGAGCGGCCGTACCCACCTGATGGACGCGACGCCGGTCACACTGGGCCAGGAGTTCGGCGGCTATGCCGCGCAGGTGCGCTACGGCGTCGAGCGGCTGGCGGCGACGCTGCCCCGGGTGGCCGAGCTGCCGCTGGGCGGCACCGCGGTCGGCACCGGGATCAACACCCCGGCCGGCTTCGCACCGTCGGTGATCGCGATCATCGCCGAGCAGACCGGGCTGCCGCTGACCGAGGCCCGTGATCATTTCGAGGCACAGGGCGCCCGGGACGGCCTGGTCGAGCTGTCCGGCGCGCTCAAGACGATCGCGGTCGGGCTGACCAAGATCGCCAACGACCTGCGCTGGATGGGTTCCGGGCCGCGGGCCGGGCTCGGCGAGATCGCGCTGCCGGACCTGCAGCCGGGTTCGTCGATCATGCCGGGCAAGGTCAACCCGGTGCTCTGCGAGGCGACCCTGATGGTCTGCGCGCAGGTGATCGGCAACGACGCCGCGGTGACCGTGTCCGGCGCCGCCGGCAACTTCGAGCTCAACGTCATGCTGCCGGTGATCGCCCGCAACGTGCTGGAGTCGATCCGGCTGCTGGCCAACGTGAGCCGCCTGCTGGCCGACCGCTGCGTCTCCGGCATCGTCGCCAACGCCGACCACTGCCGCACCCTGGCCGAGTCGTCGCCGTCGATCGTCACGCCGCTGAACCGCTACATCGGGTACGAGAACGCCGCCGCCGTCGCCAAGCAGGCCCTGAAGGAGGGCCGCACCATCCGCGAGGTCGTGATCGACTCCGGCTTCGTCGCCGACGGCAAGCTCACCGAGGAGCAGCTCGACACCGCCCTCGACGTCCTCTCCATGACCCGCCCGCCCGCCTGACCCCCACCCACCCCCAATTCCGCCGACTGGGCACAAAAGCAGCCGATTTTGCGGCGTGTCGCTGCTGTTGTGCCCAGTCGGCGAGAGGGCGGAGCGAACGTGCCCTGAGCCTGTCGAAGGGTCAAGCCTGATCGGGTCTGCCCTTCGACAAGCTCAGGATCGATCAATTCAGGCGGCCCGGGTCCAGACGGTGGTCGCTCCGGGCAGCGCGTCGCCGGCCAGGGGCGCGCTGGCGAGCAGCACCTGCTCCCCGGTCAGCGGGTACGGCTCGGAGCCGAAGTTGCTGATGCAGGTCCACCCGTTCGGCCGCCGGAAGGCCAGTACGTCGTCGCGGCCGGTGTCGAGCCAGGTCAGCGACTCCTCGGACTGCAGCTCGCGGCGCAACCGGAGCGCGTCCCGGTAGAGCGCCAGCGTCGAGTCCGGATCCTGATCCTGGACCTCCACCGCGAGCCCGGCGAACCAGGCGGGCTGCGGCAGATGGGCGGGCCCGCTGCCGAACCCGTACGACCTTCCGGTGCCGGTCCAGGGCAGCGGCACCCGGCAGCCGTCCCGGCCGATCTGCTCGCCGCCGCTGCGGAAGAAGGCCGGATCCTGCCGTTGGTCGGCCGGGATCTCGGCCACCTCGTGCAGGCCGAGTTCCTCACCCTGTTAGAGATACGCGCTGCCCGGCAGGGCCAGTTCGACCAGTGTCGCGGCCCGGGCCCGGCGCAGGCCGAGCTCGCGATCAAGCTCCGGTTCCGTGCCGCCGCTGCGCAGCCAGTCCGCGCCGTGCTTGGCGATCACCTCCTCCGGGTCCTTGGCGCCGAGCGCCGGGAGCCCGTACCGGGTCGGGTGCCGGACCACGTCGTGGTTGGACAGCACCCAGGTCGTCGACGAGCCGGAACGGCCGGCCAACTCGAGGTTCTCGGTGATCACGGTGCGGAACTCCGAGGCGTCGTAGTCGGACTGCAGCAGGTCGAAGTTGAACGCCTGGCCCAGCCCCTCCGCGCTCGCGTACGGCGGCCGCCGGTCGGCGTCCACCCAGGCCTCGGCGACGGCGGTCCGCGGCGGCGTGTACTCGTTGAACACCGCCCGCCACTCGGCGTAGATGTCGTGCACCTCGTCCCGATCCCACAGCGGGTGCTGCCCGTCCCCGGTCCGGGTCCGCAGCTCGGACCAGGGCGGCAACTCCGCGGGCAGCTGCTTGGCCAGGCCGTGCGCCACGTCCACCCGGAAGCCGTCCACGCCGCGGTCGGACCAGAAGCGCAACGTGTGCAGGAAGTCCGCGCGGACCTCGGGGTTGTCCCAGTTCAGATCCGGCTGCTCCTTGGCGAACAGGTGCAGATACCACTGGCCGTCGCCGACCGGCTCCCAGGCCGGGCCGCCGAAGATCGACGGCCAGTCGGCCGGCGGCTCGCTGCCGTCCGGGCCCAGACCGTCGCGGAAGATGTACCGGGCCCGGGCCGGCGATCCCTTCGGCGCGGCCAGTGCCTCCTGGAACCAGACGTGCCGGTCGGAGCTGTGGTTGGGCACCAGGTCGATGATCATCTTCAGGCCGGCCTCGTGCAGCCGGGCGGTCAGTTCGTCGAAGTCGGCCAGGGTGCCGAGCAGCGGGTCGATATCGCGGTAGTCGTCGACGTCGTAGCCGCCGTCGGCCAGGGCCGACGGGTAGAACGGGCTGAGCCAGACCGCGTCGACACCGAGCGCCCGCAGGTGATCGATCCGGTTGATCACGCCGCGAAGATCACCGATGCCGTCACCGTTCCCGTCGGCGAACGAGCGCGGATAGATCTGGTACACGGCGGCCTGCCGCCACCAGCTGTGGTCGACCTGGGCGTTGATCATGGAATCGGTCACGGATTAAATGTAGATTCTAGATTTATATCCCGCAACAGGAGGAGGGAGCTCGCGTGACGACCCCGTCGGCCGCCACCTCGCCGCAACTGCTGCGGCGCATGAATGCCAGCCTGGTCGTCCGCCACGCGCTCACTTCGGGCCCGTTCACCGCCGCGGACGTCATGACGGCCACCGGGCTGACCCGGTCCACGGCGCTGCAGATCTGCGACCGATTGGCCGCCGGAGGCTGGCTCGCCGAGCTGGACGACGCACGCGCCGCGGGCGAATACAGCAAGGGCCGGCCCGCCCGCCGCTATCGCCTCCAACCGCGGCGCGGGCACCTGGTCGCCGTCGACGCGGGCCTGCACCGCATCGTCGCCACCGTCGCCGACCTGACCGGCACCGAACTGGCCCGGGTCGAGCGTGCCGTCGGCCCGGACACCTCACCGCGCCGGCGCGGCACTGCCGTCCAAGCGGCCGTCGACACTGCCCTGGCCCGGACCGGCGCCCCGGTCGGCGCAGTCTTCGTCACCGTGCTCGGGGTGCCGGCGCCGGTCGACGAAGCGGGCGGCTCTCCGGCCGGTCATGAGTTCTGGACGAGGATGAATCCCGACCTGACCGGACGGCTCGACGGCTACGGCCGAGTGATCGTGGACAACGACGCCAATCTGGCGGCGCTGGCCGAGCGGTCCCGGGGAGCCGGCCAGGACTGCGCCTCGTTCGCGGCCCTGGTCTGCGACGAAGCGTTCGGGGCCGGGCTCATCGTCGACGACCGGCTGATCCGGGGCCGCGACGGCGGTGCCGGTGAACTGCGGCTGCTCGACCTGGTCAGCGGCGTCGGCTCGGTGGCCGGGCTGGCCGCGCTCGCTCGGGAGGGTGCGGCCGCGTTGCTCGCCGGCGGCCGGATTCCGGCCGGATCGCCGCTGGCTCGCCGTACCCCGGAGACGGTCGGCGCCGACGACGTGTTCGCCGCGGCCGCCGCCGGGGACCGGACCGCCCTCGGGCTGGTCCGCCGGCTCGGTGACCGGCTGGCCCGGGTCGTGCTGGTGCTGGGCAGCCTGCTCGACCTGGAACGGGTGATCATCACGGGAGCGCTGGCCGGGTCTGTACAGCCGGTGATCGACCGGGCCGCTGACACCCTGCGGGGCCTGTCCCCCGCTCCGGCTCCGGACCTGCTCGCCTCCCCGCTGGGCGATCAAGGAGTGCTGATCGGCGCCGTCGAACGCGGTCTCACCGAGGTACGCGCCAGGCCCCTCGACTTCGCTCCCCTGGAGTAAGTTCGGCGGATACCGTCCAGCACGGCGCCGACCCCCTGCTCGACGTACGCCTCATGACCGATAATTCACCCGGGACACGAAAGAATTTCCTGTAGCGTCCCAGTCCCGAGGAGTCGGACAGAAGGAGTTCCTGCGTGTCTCGCATCGTCCAGAAGTTCGGTGGATCATCGGTCGCCGATGCGGACAGCATCAAGCGGGTCGCGAAGCGGATCGTCGCGACGCGGCAGGCCGGGCACGACGTGGTGGTGGTCATCTCGGCCATGGGCGACACCACCGACGAGCTGATGGATCTCGCCCTGCGGGTCTCGCCACGACCGGCACCGCGCGAGCTCGACATGCTGCTGACCGCCGGGGAACGGATGAGCGCCGCGCTGCTGGCGATGGCGATCGCCGACCTGGGGATGACCGCGCGATCGTTCACCGGTTCGCAGGCCGGCGTGATCACCACCGCGCAGCACGGCAACGCGCGGATCATCGACATCACACCCGGCCGGATCGTCTCCGCGCTGGAGGCCGGCGACGTCGTGATCGTCGCGGGCTTCCAGGGAGTCAGCCAGGACACCAGGGACGTCACCACCATCGGCCGCGGCGGCTCCGACACCACGGCGGTCGCGCTCGCCGCGTCGCTCGGCGCTGATCATTGCGAGATCTACAGCGACGTCGACGGCGTCTTCACGGCCGACCCGCGGATCGTGCCGAACGCGCGGCACCTGACCGAGATCAGCTACGAGGAGATGCTGGAACTGGCGGCCTGCGGCTCCAAGATCCTGCACCTGCGCTGCGTCGAGTACGCCCGCCGGGAGCGGATCCCGGTGCACGTCCGCTCGGCGTTCACCACCAGCGACGGCACCTGGGTCACCGACCTCCCCGACGACGACGCTCCCGGGCGGCCGGTGATCACGGGCGTGGCGCACGACGTCGGCGAGGCCAAGATCACCATCGTCGGCGTACCGGACCGGATCGGCGAGGCGGCCCGGATCTTCCAGGAGATCTCCTCGATCGACGTCGGCATCGACATGATCGTGCAGAACGTCTCGGCCGTCGCCACCGAACGCACCGACATCTCCTTCACCCTGCCCAAGGTCGACAGCCGCGCCGCGATCGAGGCCCTGACCGGGATCCAGCAGGAGGTCGACTTCGCCGATCTGCTGTACGACGACCAGATCGGCAAGGTCTCCGTCGTCGGCTCCGCCATGCGGTCCCACCCGGGCGTCTCGGCGACCTTCTTCGCCGCCCTCGCCGCCGCCGACGTCAACCTCGAGATGATCTCCACCTCCGGCATCCGGATCTCGGTGGTGATCGACGACCAGGATGTCCCCCGAGCCGTCCGAGCCGCCCACACCGCTTTCGGCCTCGACGCCGACCAGGAGGCCACCGTCTACGCCGGCACCGGCCGCTGAAACAGCCCCGCCGACCGGGCACAAAAGCAGCCGTTCTGGCGGCGTGTCGCCGCCGAGGTGCCCGGTCACTGAGAGCGGTGGACGGCGTCCTCGATCATTGGTTCACCGGATCCGGGTGTAGACGATGCGCTCGTCGACTGCCGGTCCGTCCGGGCCGTGCCAGCTGCCGGCGTATTCCGAGTTGTCGTCGGTGAACCGAGCCTCGAAGTAGGTGTCGCCCAGGCTGACCCGGAGCCGCCGACCGTCGAGCGACCAGGTGTAGGTCGCTTCGTTGCCCTGGGTGTCCAGGTAGCGAGCGCGCAGGGTGTCGGTCTGCTGATCATGGGAGATGTGCTGCAGGTTCGTCAGCTCGGCGCCGTTGACGACGACGGTGACCTTGCCGACCAGCAGCAACCCGTCCCGCCGAGAGCCGTACTCGGCCTCGCCCTCGATGCCGGGCCCGGTGACCCGCCAGCGGCCGCAGAGCCGCTCGGCCAGTTCGATGAGCTTCGGGTCGGCCTCCGGCGAACCGTGCCTGGCGGGGGTGTTCGTCTCGGTCATGATGCCTCTCCGGTTGGTGATGGTTGGCGGTTCTCACCCTTGCTACGAACGGGATGGGCCGAGACCGACAGCCGCCGACCGGGCACTACCGCAGCGACACACCGCCAGATCGTCTGCGTTTGTGCCCGGTCGGCGGGATTTTGGGGAGGGTTCCGGTGGGTGGGAAGGGGCGGGGATTGGCGGGCGGGGTCGCTTAGCGTCGTGACATGGGTGATTACCGGGTTCTCAGTGACGAGCAGGTGGAACACTTTCTTGATCATGGGTACGTCGTGATCAACGAATGCTTCAGCGAGGAGGCGGCGGCGGAGCTGACCGGGTCGGTCTGGACCCGGCTGGGCTACGACCCCGACGACAAGACGACCTGGGCGCAGCCGTCGATCCACATGCCGAGCCATCACCGGTTCGACGTGGCGGACTTCGCGCCGAAGGCCTGGGACGCGGTCTGCGATCTGGTGGGCGAGGACCGGATCGCGAAGCCGTACCAGTGGAGTGACGCGTTCATCGTCAACCTCGGCGAGGGCGCGGACCGGCCGTGGCAGGACGCGTCGGCCGAGGTCGGTGGCTGGCACAAGGACGGCGACTTCTTCCGGCACTTCCTCGACTCGCCCGAGCAGGGGCTGCTGACGCTGGTGCTCTGGTCCGACGTACGGCACCAGGGTGGCGCCACGTTCGTCGCCGCCGACTCGGTCGGGCCGGTGGCGCGTTATCTCGCCGACCATCCGGAGGGGGTGCTGCCGACCGAGTTCCCGATCAAGGACCTGGTCGGCCAGTGCACGGAGTTCGTCGAGGCCACCGGCAAGGTGGGCGACGTCTTCCTGCTGCATCCGTACGTGCTGCACGCGAAGGCGCAGAACGTACTCCGGCTGCCGCGCTACATCACCAACCCGCCGGTGCACCTGACCCAGCCGATGCGGTTCGATCGCGAGGATCCGGCCGACTTCTCGCTGCTCGAGCGGGCCGTGCTGCGTGGACTGGGCGTCGACTCGTACGCGTTCGAGGCGACCGCGCCGCGCGAGCAGGTCGTGCCGGAACGGGTCCGGCGACAGGAGCGGATGAAGGCCGAGGAGGCCCGCCGGCTGGCGGCGAGCTGAGGTCCCCGGACCAAGATCATCGTGGCCCTTCGACAGGTTCAGGACCCTGAGGTTGGTCCTCGAGCTCAGGCCCTGTTGATCTTCAGGCTCAGGGGGCGAGGTTGATCTCACTGCGGTGGCCGAAGGTGCCGCGCAGGGCCGCGAGCGCGGCGCGGTAGCCGCCCATGCCGTGCACCCCGGGACCCGGCGCGGTGGCGGACGAGCACAGGTAGTAGTCGGTCCGGCCGATCCGCCACGGGTTGGCCGTCAGCATCGGCCGGGCCAGCGTCTGGGCCGTGGTCAGGGCGCCTGCGTAGATGTCGCCGCCGAGATAGTTCGGGTTCTCCCGTTCCACGTCGGCGGCGGTCCGGGCTGTCGAGGCGATGATCGTTTCGGCGAAGCCGGGCGCCTGCCGCTCGATCTCGGCGGTCACGATCGGGGTCGGGTCGACGGTGCAACCGTTCGGCAGGTGCGCGTAGGCCCAGAGCACGTGCCGGCCGGCCGGCGCCCGACCATGATCGAATCGGGTCGGCTCGCTGGCCAGCACCATCGGGTGCTCGGGAATCCTGCCCCGGTGTACGGCGAGCTCGGCGGCGGCCAGTTCCGCGGCCGTACCGGAGAGGTGCACGGTCGAGGCGCGGCCCAGTTCGGGATCCCGCCACGGGACCGGTTCGGAGAGCAGGAAGTCGACCTTGCCGACCGCCGGCCCGGCCCGGAACCGTGCCGCCCGTCGCCGGTACGACCCCGGCAGCAGCGGCCCGGCGATGGTGATCAGATCCCAGACCGAGGTGTCGAAGATCATCGCGTCGACCGGCGGCAACTCGCTGACGGTACGGACCCGTTGCCCGGTGATCACCTTCCCGCCGTGCGCCTCAAGATCACGGACGAGCGCCTCGGTGATCAGGTACGAGCCGCCCACCGGGATCGGCCAGCCGACGGTGTGCGCATAGGTGGCCAGGGTCAGTCCGGTCAGGGTGGTGCTCAGCGCCGACAGCGGCTGGCTGGCATGCCCGGCCACCCCGGAGAAGAGGTCGGCCGCGTCGCCGCCGAGCAGCCGGGCCGCCTGGACCGGCTGCCACTGGCTGGCCGCCCTCAGCCCGAAGGTGATCGCGGTGCCGGGCCGGCGCGGCGCCAGCAGCGGATGGTCGGAGGTGAGCTCGGTGATCGCGGCGAACCGGTCGGTCAGCGGCCCGAACACCCGGCGCCAGCCGGCTCCGGCCCGGCCGAGCCGGGCCACCGTCGCCTCCAGGTCCGAGTACGCCAGCACGGCCGGACGACCGGTCCGCGGCTGCCCGTACGCGATCTCCGGGGTGACGAACTCGACCCGGTCGGCCAGCCCGAACCGGCGGAAGAACGGCGACGCCAGGGCGCCGGGATGGACCGCCGAGCAGACGTCGTGCCAGCTGCCCGGCTCGATCAGCTCCGCGGTACGGGTGCCGCCGCCGGGCCGGTCGGCGGCCTCGTACACGGTGACGTCCAGGCCGGCCCGGGCCAAGGTGACGGCCGCGGCCAGGCCGTTCGGCCCGGCCCCGATGATCGCTACCGAACTCAGCGGGATCAACCGCCCCCGGGCTGCGTCTGGTGTTCCAGCCTCGACGTGAGACCCGCGTCGGCGAGCTCCCGCGGTTGATCGATCAGCACGCCGACGGTCTCCTGTTGCTGTGCCGGCCGACTTGCTTCTGATCTTCGCCAGGAACGCTTGACGAAGGCCGCCATCCGGCGCCAGGTGACGTCGCGGATGAAGATCGAGTCGATCGCGATCATGGCCAGCGAGAACCACGGCAGGCCCATCAGGACGGCGATCCCGATGTGGAAGCTGAGGATGCCGATCAGTCCGATCACCCGGCTGATCCGGTTCAGCAGCATCATCGGGAAGCACATCTGGATGACGATCGAACTCCACGAGATCACCGTCACCGACGGCGCCCAGGTGGTCAGCAGGTCGCTCAGCTCCGGCCACGGGCCGAACCGCTCCACGTGCAGCGGGTTGTAGATCGCGTAGCCCTGCTGCCACGGCGCGCCGCCGGCCTTGTAGAGCGCGCCGGACGCGTACACCATGCAGACGTGCAGGGTCATCGACACCAGCACCAGGTTGTGGCTGATGTTGGTCAGCCACTCCGGCAGCAGGCGCTCGCCCTGCCAGACCCGGACCACGAAGTTCCTGGTCGGGTCCACCGTGACCCGGGACCGCCGCCGCGAGTCCAGGGACCACCGGCTCGCGGAGTCGGCGAAGATCAACGACAGCAGCGCGATCCGGAACATGTTGTCGCCCTGGTCGCTGGCCGCATCGTTCAGCTCGATGAAGCTGACCCAGCCGATGAAGAAGATCGGCAGCGTCAGGCGGGTCCGCCAGCCGAGCAGCACCGCGACGGCCAGCAGCAGCAAGATCACGTAGCCGACGGTGAACGCGGCGTCGTTGAGCTGGATCCGGTGGAACAGGCTGAACAACCAGGCCTGCGGCAACAGGCTGGACGGCTCCGCGGTCTCGCCGGACCAGGCGACGCCGCTGCCGAACGTGTAGCGGAAGGTGCTGAGGTTGGTCAGCAACAGGCCGATGCCGGTGGCGCCGAGCAGCATCCGGGTGACGGCGATCCCGTACCGGGCGCGCTTGGCGTCGGTGAGCCAGTGCTCGACGAAGCCGCCGCCGCGGTTCGCCAGCCGGCGCAGCACCCGCAGCACGCCGATGATCAAGTTCTCGACGAACCGGACGCACCGGCCGAGTGTCCCTGCCAGATTCATTGCCCGGACTCCCTCAGGCCCTTGCGGAACGTTTCGGTGAAGGCGCTCCTGGACTGGCCGGGCTCCTCGATCGGACCGCGCCAGCCGGTCTTGACGATCTTGGGTTTCGGCCGTTTCGCGTCCGGGTCGTTACGCCGCTCGAACGGGATCACGTTCTGCCGGCTGACCTCGTACTGGACCCGGACCACCTCGCCCGGCCAGACCGCATAGGCGACCTGGGTGGCGTACGCGGTCGTCTTGCGCTCCACGTCGAGATACGCGTCCAGGTCCGGATCCTTGCCCTGCTTGATCAGATCGCCACGCAGCCGGTCGGACCAGTCGGCGCCCTTGTAGTAGCTGAGTGCGGCGATCCGGTGGTGGCCGTTACCCAGGTCGTCGTAGCTGCCCTTGTAGCGCGACGCCAGCTCGGTGGCCAGGATCGCGGCGCGGGGCGGAAAGAGATGGTGGGTGGACATCGCCAGTTCGGCTTTGGTGGCGTCGATCCACGCGCTGGTCTTCTCCTCGCCGTCCTGGACGACGACGGCGCGGACCCGCAGCCGGTAGTCGCCGTTGATCGGCTCGGGGGCGAAGACGCTCCAGCTCTGTCCGAAGAGCGGAACCATGTAGCTGCGGAGGAGATCGCCGGGAAGAAGTTGCCGCAGTCCGGAGGCGGGCGCGATCCAGAGGAAAGTCGCGAAGATGTGCCAGGCGGTGAACGCTGCCAGCACGATCAGCGTCACTCGCCGGAGTACGGGACGCTTGGCGGCTGTGGGCCGGTCGGTCATTGTTGTGTTCTACTCCCCGGGCGCTGCCGGCACCAGTAGGAACCGGCGATCATGAGCAAGGATTCGGCCCCTCGCACCACGTGCGAGGGGCCGAATCTGTTGATCATCCGAAGATGATCATGTGGAGGTCATACCTCACAGGGCGGAACCATTGCGACGGATCCGGCCGACCACAACGGTCGACGCACCGGCGAGCACCAGGGCACCCGCACCGGCCAGCAGGCCGAGAGACAGGTTGGAACCGGTGTTCGGCAGCTCTCCATCGCCACCGTTGCCGTCGGCAGCGGCCGCGTAATCGGCGGCAGCGTCGTCGTCGGCAGCAGCGTCATCATCAGCAGCAGCATCGTCATCAGCAGCGGCGTCATCATCAGCAGCGGCGTCAGCGTCAGCAGCAGCGTCATCATCAGCAGCGGCATCGTCGTCAGCAGCGGCGTCAGCGTCAGCAGCAGCGTCATCATCAGCAGCGGCATCGTCGTCAGCAGCAGCGTCAGCGTCAGCAGCAGCGTCATCATCAGCAGCGGCATCGTCATCAGCAGCAGCATCGTCATCAGCAGCGGCGTCAGCGTCAGCAGCGGCATCGTCATCGGCGGTGGAGTCAGCGTCAGCCGTCGCGTCAGCGTCGGCAGTCGAATCGTCCTCACCAGTGGCGTCAGCCTGGCGAACCGTGGCCGAAGCCAGGCTCACCGTGGCGAGCGGCTCGTCGCCCGGCAGCGCGGTGATCTTGATCGCGCGCTGGGTGAAAGAACCCTCCGTGGTCGCGGCGGTCTTGACCTGACCCGCCTCGCCCTCGGCACCGGCACCCTCGTGGGTGAACTCGCCCGGCTCTTCCTGAACATTGACCTTGATCGACAGCAGGTTGTTCGCAATAGCGTCAACCAGCGGCTTCACCAGGTCGCGGATCGCCTCGACGATCGGACGGAAGACCGTGTCCAAGGCGCCCGGATCGGCAACCTTGTCCGTGACCTCCTTGACGGTGGACTGAACCAACGGCAGAACCGTCTCGTTCAGCACCGGCTCCAGCAGCTCGATCAGCGCACCGGCGGTGCCTTCGCCCTCAACCTCGAACTTCAGAGCCGGCTCCTGGGTGCCAACGAGCTGGCCCAGGGTGCCCTTGAGGCTGGCGGAGAAGTCTCCACCGACGAGCGGCAGGTCGGACGTGCCCTCGATCGTGATCTCGATGTCGGCGCTGTTGACCGCGTCAACGAGCGCCTCCGAGATCGCGGCCGGGATCTGGTCCAGCAGGGTGCCGATCGCGCCGTCGAGCGCGGCCTGCACGAGCTGGGCGTCCACGATCTCCGTGTTCGGCTCGAGGCCGTTCAGGGTCCCGTAGAACTTGTCGTCCGGCTGCGAATCCTTGACCAGCTTGGCCAGGTCGATGGTGACCGTGCCGTCAGCCAGGTTGATGCTGGCTGCGCTGTCCGGATCCGTGACCTCTTCCTCCAGGACCGACTGCAGAGCGGCCTTGAGGTCGACGTCGACATTCACCGTCGCCTCGACCTCGGCAACGCCCAGGCCGCTGGCCGCAGCCAGTGCCTGCTCGATGACCGGGGCGAGGGAGTCGGTCAGGCCGTTGACGGTGCCCGAGAGCTCGTCAGCCTGGTCCGACAACTGCTTCGAGATCTCAGCGATCTTCGGGCTCTCCAGCCACAGCTTGCCGTCGGCAACCTGGTAGTCGCTGGAGATCTCGCCGTTCTCGTCGTACGTCGCCGAGGCGGACAGAGCGCCCAGCTCGACACGCAGCTTCGAGATCAGCTCTTCGACGCCGGCCTCGCCGAGGGTGCCGGACAGGTCGACGTATGCGTTCTCGTCGCCGGCCGGAGCCTCCTCGTCGTTCGGCGCAACGGCGATGGAGCCGTCATCGTTGATCGCACCAGCGGAGGCGAACGGAGCGCCGTCCTCACGCGTGGAGGCGTACTGCCCCAGGATCCCAGCGCCCAGCACGTCGCTCGCGCTTCCGAGCTGGATTCCCTTGCCCAGATCGAGGTTGAGGCTCTTCAGTACCGTCGCATCCAGGGGGTTCTGGACGGCACCGGGAGCACTCGGGTTGCCGCTGTACGCGGCCTCGAGCTCGGCGATGTCGTTGAGATTGATGGAGCCGCCACCGCTGAGAACACGTCCTTCAGCTTCTGACGTGTCCGTGGGCAGTGCCACTGCGGGTGCAGCGGTCCAAGCGGTCAAGACCGCCCCGACCGCTACGGCAGCAGCAGCGAGACGCGTTTTACCGCGCCAATTTCGCGACATACTTCTCCCTACCTGTTGACCAGGAGCGCCCAGCATTCGGGAGCCCCAAACGGATCTGCCTCAGGAACGGGAGCAAGTCGCGAGGACATGGCTCCGCCAGTTCCCCCAAGACAGTGATTTCGAAGGCCCACAGTTTTGCCGCCGCCCCCCCAGGCATTTGAACCCACTGGCGAGCCTTCGGGGACGAAGCTATCGGTACGCACACAGGGCAGCAAGGAGGTCTCGCCCCCGTTACCAATTCGTTATCAAAGTTTCTCAGGAATCTGTCCGCGGCCTTATCACAACCATGATCAACGACCCAACTCGGGCGCCCGGACCTTGATCAAGAACTCGCCCCCTCGACGAGGATTTTCGCTACGGGTACGGAGATCCCGGCGATCCTGCGTCGAGGGGGCGAGGTCGGATGATCATTCCTCGATCAAAGCTGAACGTCCTCAAGCATCTCGGTCACCAAAGCGGCGATCGGAGACCGCTCGGAGCGGTGCAGCGTGACGTGGGCGAACAGCGGGTGGCCCTTGAGCTTCTCGACCACCGCGACCACCCCGTCGTGCCTGCCCACGCGCAGGTTGTCCCGCTGCGCGACGTCGTGGGTCAGCACCACCTTGGAGTTCTGCCCGATCCGGCTCAGCACCGTGAGCAGCACGTTGCGCTCCAGCGACTGCGCCTCGTCGACGATCACGAAAGCGTCGTGCAGCGACCGGCCCCGGATGTGGGTCAGCGGCAGCACCTCGAGCAGGTTCCGGGCCAGCACCTCCTCGATCACGTTCCGCGAGGCGAGCGCGCCCAGCGTGTCGAACGTGGCCTGGGCCCAGGGCGCCATCTTCTCCCCCTCGGTCCCGGGCAGGTAGCCGAGGTCCTGGCCGCCGACCGCGTACAGCGGCCGGAACACGACCACCTTGGAGTGCTGGTTGCGCTCCAGCGCGGCCTCCAGCCCGGCGCACAGCGCGAGGGCGGACTTGCCGGTGCCGGCCCGGCCACCGAGCGAGACGATGCCGATCTCCGGATCGAGCAGCAGGTCCAGCGCGACCCGCTGCTCGGCCGACCGGCCCCGGATGCCGAACGCCTCCAGGTCGGGTTTGATCAAGGTCAGCTGCTTCCCCGCAGTGACCCGGCCCAACGCCGTACCCGAGCCGCCCACCAGCACGACGCCGGTGTGACAGGGCAGTTCTCGGACCTCGTCGCAGTCCACCGTGCCCTCGGCGTACAGCCGGTCGACGACCGCGCCGTCGACCTCGACCTCGGCCATCCCGGTCCAGCCGGACTCGACGGCCAGCTCGGCCTCGTACTCCTCGGCGGGCAGGCCGACCGCGGACGCCTTGATCCGCATCGGCAGGTCCTTGGAGATCAGCGTGACCCGATGGCCCTCCGCAGACAGATTGAGTGCGACCGCAAGGATCCGCGAGTCGTTGTCGCCGAGCCGGAAGCCGGCCGGCAGCACCGCGGGATCCGTGTGGTTCAGTTCGACGTGGATCGTGCCGCCATGATCATTGGCCGGCACCGGTCGATCCAGCTGGCCGTGCTTGACCCGTAGGTCGTCCAGGTAGCGCAAGGCGGCGCGAGCGAAATAGCCGAGTTCGGCGTGCTGGCGTTTGGCCTCGAGTTCGGTGATCACCACCACCGGAAGGACGACGTCATGCTCGTCGAACCGGCGCATGGCCTGGGGATCGCTGAGCAGGACCGAGGTATCGATGACAAAGGTGCGACGGGTACCCTCAGACCCGGTTGATGCGGTGGCCAGCTGCTGGTGTGAGTCGTTAACTGACACGATCGCTCTCCTCGGAGGCCGAACACGATCACCGCTCCGGCCCCACTGGCTAGGTGGTTGGCCGGAAGTGATCGACGTCCGGTTCCGATCCCGCGGCTCTCCTGGCCGCGATGAACGACCCGGGTTGTCGGTCTGCCGAACGGCGCATCGCTCGCCTCCCGTACGGGCCACAGGCACATGCCCCGCACTCAGAAATGTACGTCCCCCACACCACGACTCTCTAGAGCCACGCCGTTTCCGGAGCGATCGGTGAGACGTGTTCACCTCGACGTAACACGATCACCATCCGGCAGCGGGAACTAGCGCCCGAACCTTCGCTCGCGCTGCCCGTACGAACGCAGGGCGCGGATGAAGTCCACCTTGCGGAAGTCGGGCCACAGCGCCTCGCAGAAGTAGAACTCGCTGTGCGCCGACTGCCACATCAGGAAGCCGGACAGCCGCTGCTCGCCGGAGGTCCGGATGATCAGGTCCGGATCGGGTTGGCCGCGGGTGTAGAGATGCTCGGCGATGTGCTCGATCTCCAGCGTCTCGGCCAGTTCCTCGATCGGCGTACCGGCCCTGGCGTGCTCGGCCAGCAGCGACCGGACGGCGTCGCGGAGCTCGTGCCGGCCCCCGTACGACACCGCGACGTTGACCAGCAGGCCGGAGACGTCGTCGGTGGTCCGCGCGGACGCCTTCATCCGCTGCGCCGACTCCGCCGGCAGCAGGTCCAGCGCGCCGACCAGGTGCACCCGCCAGCGCCGGGTCGCGGCCATGTCGGCCACCATCTGCTCGATCACGCCGAGCAGCGGCCGCAGTTGGTCGGTGCTGCTGCGGGAGAAGTTGTCGGTGGACAGCACCCAGAGGGTGACCAGCGGGATCCCGATCTCGTCGCACCAGTCGACGAACTGCATCAGCTTGTCGGCACCGGCCCGGTAGCCCGCGACCAGCGACTCGCCGGGCGCGTTGGCCCGGGCCCAGCGCCGATTGCCGTCCGCCAGCACGGCGACATGCTGCGGCAATCGGTTGCGGTCGAGCTCGGCGACCAGCCGGTGCTCGTAGGTCGAGTAGAGCAGCCCCGAGGGGTGCAACCGGTCCACGAACTCGCGCAGCCGGTCGAAACGCACCATATTCGGCAGCGTATCCGCAGTCGCTGTGCCGCGCCTGTGCCGGCCCGCAGACCGGTCGGATTTTGCTTCCTTGCCCTCTCGTTTACGCTGTAACCTACGGAACCGTAACTTTGGTCGGGCAGAATCGCTGCCCGGGGTATTCCCACTCGGGAGGACGACAGCGATGAGCACGACCAGGACCGATCCCGAACTCGAGCCCGACCGGAGCGCCGGCGACCAGGTCGCCAAGGTGATCCGGCAGGTCAAGCCGAAGCTGCGCGGCTGGCTGCACGCCGGCATGACGCCGCTCGCCGCGGCCGCCGGCATCGTGCTGATCTGCCTGGCCCCGACCGCCGCCGGCAAGATCGGCGGCGCCGTGTTCCTGGCGGCCTCGTTGCTGCTGTTCGGCACCAGCGGCCTCTATCACCGGTTCCACTGGGGCCCGACCGGCGACGCCGTGCTGCGCCGGATGGACCACGCCAACATCTACGTCTTCATCGCCGCGACCTACACGCCGCTGGCGCTGATCATGCTGTCCGGCACGTCCCGGGTGGTCCTGTTGAGTGTGATCTGGAGTGCGGCACTGGGCGGACTGCTGTTCCGGTTGTTCTGGCTGTCCGCGCCGCGCTGGCTCTATACCGGCCTGTACATCCTGATGGGCTGGGCCGCCGTCGGCTGGCTCGGCGCGTTCTACGCCGCGGGCGGGGCGGCCGTCGTCGCGCTGGTCGTCGTCGGCGGACTGTTCTACACGCTCGGCGCCGTGGTGTACGGAAGGAAGCGGCCGGACCCGTCGCCGCGCTGGTTCGGCTTCCACGAGATCTTCCACTCGTTCACGATCGCCGGGTTCGTGGTGCACTACATCGCGATCTCGCTGATCACGTACGCGGCGCGCTGAGCCCTTCGTTCTCAGTCCGCGGGCTCGTCCTGCACCGCGAGGACGCCGCGGGCGAAGCGCTGGAACCGTTCGTTGTCGACCAGCGCGATCCCCTGCGCCTTGTCGACCAGGACCAGCAGCGTGTCGCCCGCCTCGAGCCCGAGCAGGTCACGAGCATCCTTCGGGATGACGATCTGACCCTTCTCCCCGATCTTGACGGTGCCCACGATGTAGCGGCCGTCCGGGCCCTCGATCATCTTCCCGGCCATGCGATCTCCCTGAACAAAGTGGCTCCCCTTCTCGTACAGTAGGACTAGTATAACTTTTCCTACTTGTGCGGGAAGGTGAACATGGCCAGGAAGCGGCGGGCACGCTGGATCGTGCTGGGTGTGGTCGGGGTGCTGGTGCTCGGCCTGGTGTTCGTCGGGGTGGGCTACGTCGACCAGAACACGAACTACACCGAACGCGACGCCGAGCAGCTGGCCCGGGCGGGCGTCACCACCAAGATCACGACGGTCGGTGGTCACGAGACCCACTACGCCGAAGGCCCG
The DNA here is from genome assembly GCF_042666975.1 of Microlunatus sp. GCM10028923. Lineage (NCBI taxonomy): Bacteria > Bacillati > Actinomycetota > Actinomycetes > Propionibacteriales > Propionibacteriaceae > Microlunatus > Microlunatus sp. GCM10028923. The sequence continues at coordinate 232,768 of NZ_JBHTFF010000007.1, forward strand.
GACAACGGACCGCCGCTGCTGCTGATCCACGGCCAGGGTTCCCAGTGGGACGACTACGCCAAGGTCCTGCCGACCTTGATCAACTCACATCACGTGTTCGTGATCGACGTGTACGGCCACGGCCGCTCGGCCCGGCTGCCCGCACAGGAGTACACCGCGGTACGGATCGGCACCCTGATCGCCGAGTTCATGGAGCAGCGGCTGGGCGGGTCGGCGCTGGTCTCCGGCCACTCCTCCGGTGCCCTGCTCGCCGCCTGGCTGGCCGCGAACCGGCCCGACCTGGTCAGCGGTGTGCTGCTGGAGGACCCGCCGTTCTACTCGTCGATCATGCCGAGGGCCGCGCAGACGACCGGCGGCGCGATCTTCCCGATCGCCAGGGACTTCCTGGCCCAGTCCGAGCAGCGCGACTTCCAGCGCTACTTCGTCGAGCACGGCGACTACTTCTCCTTCTTCGGCCCGGTGAAGAACCAGATCAAGGCGTACGCGCTCGGCTACCTCGATGATCATCCGGGCCAGCCGCTGGAGATCTTCTTCCTGCCGCCGATGGTCAACGTCTTCTTCCGCGGCCTGGTCAACTACGACCCGGCCTTCGGCGCCGCGTGGTTCGACAACCACTGGTACGACGGCTACGACACCGACCAGGTGCTGAAGTCGATCAAGGTGCCGACGGTGTTCCTGCACACCAACTACTTCCAGCAGACCACCGGCAGCTACTACCAGAACGGCATCCTGATGGCGGCCATGGATGGCGAGGAGAAGGACCGGGCCCTGGGTCTGCTGAGGAACGAGGAACTGGTCGAAGTCCCCTCCGGCCACCTGGTCCACTTCGAACGCCCGGACGCCTACCTCGACGCCTTCACCCGCCTCACCACCCGCGTCCCCTGACCCCAACCGGACAGTGTGGAAATCTCCGCCGCGTCCGGTGGCACCGAAGTTCCACGATCAGGGACTGGCCAGGGCGGTGGTGAGGTCGGCGACCGTCGTGACCGGCATCCGGCAGACGAAGTTGCGGCAGACGTACGCGGTCGGGCGGTTGTCGATCATGGTCCGCTGCCCCAGCAGGGCGAAGCCGGGCAGGTCCGGCGGGCCGGCCAGGACGACCGATCCGGCCGGGGCCAGCCGCCAGGCGGTCCGGCGCAGCTCGATCGTGTCGGGGTGGTCCGGCGGCCCGGCGATCGCGACCTCGACCGGCGGAGCCTCGGTCCGGCTGATCGCGTCGGCGAGCAGCCAGCCGGCGAACCGCGGTGCGGCGGTGATCAGTCCGGCGGCCGAGGCGGCCGCCCGTTCGGCCCGCTCGGCGTAGTCGGCCCGGCCGGTCAGCTCGGCCAGCAGGGTGAGGGCGTGGACGGCGGCGCTGAGCCCGGACGGGGTCGCGTTGTCGGTCGGGTCCTTCGGCCGCAGATACAGCCGCTCGGCCTCGGCGGCCGTGTCGTAGAAGCCGCCGGCGCCGTCGTCGAACGCGGTGATCATCCGGTCCGCCAGCCACTCGGCGCGGGACAGCCATTCCGCGTCGGCGCCAGCGGCCGTGAGCCGGGTGGCCGCCTGCGCCAGGGCCGCGTAGTCCTCCAGGACCGCCGCGGCGGTGCCGACCCGACCCTGCCGAGAGCTGCGCCGCAGGCCGTCGTCGACCCGGTGCACCCGCCAGACCAGGTCGGCGGCGTGCCGGGCCACCTCAAGCCAGTCCGGCCGGTTCATGATCATCGCCGCCTGCACCAGGGCGTCGATCGCCCAGCCGTTCCAGGCGGTGATGATCTTGTCGTCGCGACCCGGCCGGGCCCGCCCGGCTCGGGCGTCGGCGAGCTTGCGGCGGATATCGGCCAGTCGGACCGGGTCCTGGTCCGCCGGCAGCTGCAGCGTCGACGCACCGTCCTCGAAGGTGCCGTTCGCTGTCACGACGAACACCTCGGCTGCCCAGGCCCCGTCCTCCGGGCCGAGCACGTCCCGAAGCTGCTCCGGCGTCCACGCGTAGTAGGCACCCTCCCGGAGGGTCCCCTCGGCATCGAGCGAGTCGGCGTCCAGGCTGGAGGCGAAGCCGCCCTCCGGGGTCCGCAGCTCGGTGAACAGCCAGTCCACCAGGTCGGTCGTGACCCGCTCCGCCAGTGGCGAGCCGGTCCGGCGCCACCAGCCGACGTAGCTGCCCAGGAGCAGCGCGTTGTCGTACAGCATCTTCTCGAAGTGCGGCACCACCCAGCCGGCGTCGACGCTGTAGCGGGCGAAGCCGCCGGCGAGTTGATCATGGATGCCGCCGCGGGCCATCGCCTCCAGCGTTCCCTCGACCATGATCATCGCGTCCGGGTCGGCGGACCGCAGCAACGCCTCCAGGACCAGCGACGGCGGAAACTTCGGTGCCGTACCGAAGCCGCCACGTTCCCCGTCGTAGTCCCGCCGCAACGTCGCGATGGCCTGGCCGATCTCGGCGGCGCCGGCCTGGCCGGCCAGGTCGGGCCGGGCGCCGGCCAGTTGATCACTGATCGTCCCGGCCGCGGTGACGAGCTCCTCCCGGCGGTCCCGCCAGGCCTCACCGATCGCCTGCAGCACCTGCGGGAAGGACGGCAGCCCACCGCGCGGCGCCGGCGGATAGTAGGTGCCCGCGAAGAACGGGCTCCGGTCCGGCGTCAGGAACACCGTCATCGGCCAGCCGCCCTGCCCGGTCAGCGCCTGGGTGGCCTGCATGTAGACCGCGTCGACGTCCGGCCGCTCCTCCCGGTCCACCTTGATCGCCACGAAGCCTGAGTTGATCATGGCCGCGATCCGCTCGTCCTCGAACGACTCGTGCGCCATCACGTGGCACCAGTGGCAGGCCGCATAACCGACCGACAGCAGGACCGGGACCTCCCGCCGGGCGGCTTCGGCGAACGCCTCGTCGCCCCACTCCCACCAGTCGACCGGGTTGTCGGCATGCTGCAGCAGGTACGGCGAGGTGCTGTCGGCGAGACGGTTGGCCATGACACCGACCGTACGCGCCCGGCAAGATCAACTCGAACGGGAGGCCACCGTCGGCCGGTCCCCGGCCGACCCGCGGACCCCGGTCCGGCCGGCGACCAGCCGGCGCAGGACCAGTTCCAGCGGGCCCCGGTGCCCGGCCCGGCGCATCAGTTCGGCGAGCCCGACCGACAGCAGCCAGACGGCCACGGCGATCATGATCGTCGCCGCCGCGCCGACCCGCCCGGCCAGCCCCAGCGTGAACGGGTAGAACAACACCAGCCAGACCAGCGACTGGAACAGATAGAAGGTCAGCGACCGCTGGCCGAGCGCGACCACGGCGGTGATCAGCCGGCCCCGGGCCGAACCGATCGCGTGGGCCAGGAGACCGATCGCCGCGGCCAGGGCCAGGCCGCCGGCGAAGCCGGTCAGGTCGTGCGCGACGGCGGCGCCCCAGATCGCGGGCGAAGCGGTCGGCGCCCACAGACCGCCGGTGATCAAGGCGCCCGGCAACCGACCCGCGACGGCCATGATCAACCCGATCACGGCGACCCGGCGCAGCAGCGGCAGGTGCCGGCCCGGTTCGTCGAGGAGGCGCCGCCGGGCCGCCCAGAGACCGACCAGCATGCCCGGGACGACGGCGACCGTACCCAGCACCGTCTCGACCGGCCAGGTCGGCAGGTTGGCGAGCAGGTGGGACAGCAGGTCCGGCTCCAGGTAGCCGGTCATCCCGACCGGCCCGCCGGCCACGATCGCCTGGTATGACTGCGCGGTCTGCCAGGCGAGCAGCGCGCCCATCGGGACCAGCGTGATCGCGGCGGTACGGAGCAGCACCAGGTCACGGGACCGCACCAACGGGACCAGCAGCACCAGGGCCACGCCGTAGTAGGCGATGATGTCGAGCGGAACCAAGATCACGGTATGCAGGAAGCCGATCATGATCAGCCACCATCCGCGGCGGCGCAGCTGCTTCCGGGTGTCGGGCCAGTCGACGCCGTCACCCTGTTGCCGGTACGCGAGCTGGCCCAGCCCGTACCCGAACAGGAAGACGAAGAGCGTCCGGGCCAGGTTGTCCGCGAGCAGCGCCTTGACGAACTGCGCGCCGTGATCAAGGGGAGCCGGCGTCGCGCCGGCAAACGCCGGAGCGTGCGCGACCGCGATCAGCAACAGCATCAGACCCCGGCCGAGGTCCGGCGCCAGGGAACGCTCCCGCAGCGCCGTGCTGCCGTGGGTTTCGCGGGACATCGGGCCTCCTCCGTGACTGGAATGATCATTCAATGCCACACAAAGGCTACGTTGCATTTGCAATACAGGCAACTCAGATCGCTTACATACAAGGCGATATTGCAATCGTGATGCCTGCAAACGCAACGGTGTTACCCTGATCATTGCAATGAAATGCGACGAAAGGAACGCCGGTGCCCGGTGGCCGACTCTCCCCGCAGGATCGTCGGACGATCGCGGTCGGATTGGCCGGCGGCTCCAGCTTTGCGGAGATCGCACGGGAGCTCTCCCGGCCGACCTCGACCATCAGCCGCGAGGTGCTGCGGAACGGCGGGTCGACGGGCTACGACCCGGACCGGGCGCAGCAGTCCACCCGGGACCGAGCCTGGCGGCGCGGCCCGGTCCCGGCCGGGGATGGCCGGCACGCCGGTCCCGGCAGTGGCGACGAGCCCGGCAACGTGGCGGTGGTCGAGGCCGAGCTGACCGAGGCGCTGATCGGGACCGGCCTGCCGCGGATGACCGCACGGGTGTTGGCCTGCCTGTACACCACCGACAGCGGTGCGCTCACCGCGGCCGACCTGGTCCGCCGGCTCGGGGTCAGCCCGGCCTCGATCTCGAAGGCGGTCAGCGAGTTGGAGCAGCAAGGTCAGCTGCGCCGGGAGCGCGAACCGGCCGGGCGGCGAGATCGCTACGTCATCGACGCCGACGTCTGGTACGAATCCTGGCGGGAAGCGGTCCGGCAGCTGACCGTCCTGGCCGAGACCCTCGACCGGGCCGCGATCGCGCTCGGCCCCCGGACCGGCGCCGGAACCCGGCTCACCGAGGCCGGCGGAATCTTCCGCGATCTCGGGGCCGAGATGACCGGCAGTGCCGAGCGGCTGCGCCGGCGGCGGGCCACGCCGCGACGTCGGCCCCGGCGCTGAGCCGAACCCCCTCCGGGCTCGCGCTTGCCGTTGGGGCGTCGGGTCGCAACGATGGCCGGAGCCGAACCCGGCCGCCGACCTCGCCGAGGGACTGATCCGATGCCCGACCCGTCCTACTTCCTGTTCCAGGGCGTGTTCCTGCTGCCCGCGTTGTTCGGCGTCATCCTGCTGGCCGCCCTGGCCCGCGGCGCGGCTCGGGTGCTCGGCGTGATCGGCTGCGTGGTGCTGCTCGTCAGCCGGATCGGGAGTGCGGTCTGGACGTTCCTGATCCCGCGGTTCCAGTACGAGTTCGGCTACTCCCTGGCCACCTTGGTGATTCCCAGCGTGGCGTTCAATCTGATCTCGGCGGCCGGGCTGACCCTGGTCGTCTGCGCCGTGGTCGCGGGACGCCGCCCGGCCCCGGCCTGACCCTGCGACGATCAGTCGACCTCCGCATGCAACAACCCGTTCTTGCCGGGCGTGAGTTCCTATATGGGAGTGAGAGTGAACGACCCGCCGTGGCTGGAACTCTCCTTCGACACCTGGGTGAGTACCCGCGTTCCGGAGCTGATGAGGTTCGCCTACCTGGTGACCGGTAGCCAGGACGCGGCCGAGGAGGCCGTACAGACTGCGCTGTCGGCCGCCTTCGAGAAGTGGTCGCGGGTCCGCCGCACCACGGACCCGGACGCGTACGTACGGAGGATGATCGCCAACGCGCATGTCTCGCAGTGGCGGAAGTTCGGCAAGCGGATCGCCGTCGTCTCCGCCGTGCCCGAGGACCGCGGTGGCGATCCGGCCGACTCGATCGCGACGAACGATGCGGTCTGGCGGGTCTGCTCGGCCCTGCCGCGCCAGCAGCGGGCCGCGGTGGTGCTGCGGTTCTACGAGGACCTCGACTACGCCGAGATCGCCCGGATCCTCGAGGTCACGGAGGCCACCGTCCGCTCCCACATCCATCGAGCACTCGCCGCCCTGCGGGTGCAGCTGACCCGAGCGGAGGACTGATCATGGTCGAGGAGCGACCCGGTCCGGGCAGGACCGATCCCACGGACGACGAGCTCGAACAGCTGATGCGGGCCGGGCTGGCGGAGCGAGCCGGGCAGGTCGACACCGACGTGCCGGTCCCGGTGAACCGTTCCCGGTCCCGCCGTTGGGTGCTTCCGGCGGCGGTCGCCGCAGCGGTGGGGATCCTCGTCGTCGGTGCGCTGGTCGTACCGGACGGCAACGTTCCCGTACCCCCGTCCGACGATCGCACGCGGGTGGCCAACCCGCCGGCGCCCAGCGACTGGCGGTGGGAGTCCTGGCACGGCGTCCAGGTCTCCGTCCCGCCGGACTGGGGTTGGGGCGGAGCGCCCAGCCCGCCGGAGGAATTCGGCGAATCCGCGCGCTCGGGCAACCTGTACGACTGCGGCATGGCGGCCTACCGGTCCGCCGACGGCAAGCCGGTCCAGGACGCGGCCCTGCCCTACGTCGGACGGCCGATCATGATGACCGACGCCTGCTCCGTCGTTCATGATCAAGATCTTCCGCAACCGACCGCCCCCTACGCCTGGCTCGGTGCCTCGCTCGAACCGGGCACCCGTGATCTTGGCGGCGGCTGGCAGCAGACGACCGTCAAGGTCGGCGGCAGTACGGTCACGGTGGCGACGAAGGACGACGCGTTGCGCGAGCGGATCCTCAGCACCGCAAGGGCCAATCCCGGTACCGATTGCGAAGCCGAGCTCGGTGAACGGACGGTCAGCGACTTCACCGTCGACGATCCCACCGGCATGTCCGTGTGCGCGTACCGGCGAACTGAAGGATCGAACGGCTTTCCACTCCAGTACGCCACCGAGGTCGACGCCGCCTCGACGCGCACATTCCTGGCCGCGATCGACTCGGCGCCCAAGCTGCAGTGCATCGACTCCTACACCGACGAGTGGGTTGTCCTCCGGATCCACGGCAAGGAAGGAAAGACCCAGGTCGTCCTCGTCGATACAGGAGACTGCATCGGCATCCACGCCGCGAAGGGCACGGCCGAACTGAACGTCGCGACCACCTCGCCCTGGGCCGTCGACGGGATCCCGGCGTACGTCATCGGCCCGAGAGACACCAGCGAGGTCCCGGGCCTGAGCGACTACTTCCGGGGCATACTCGGCTGATTCAGTCGGGCAGCGCGTCGCGCCACAGGTCGAAGACGCGGTCGATCGCGGCAGGGTCGACGAAGGTGTCGAACGTGGACTTCGCTCGTTCGCGGCTGAGTGGGTCGCGCACCACGGAAGCGGTCCACTCGACGCTCTGGCGGATATCGGTGCCAACGTCGGCGTGGCTGAGGAACTCCGCGATCACCCGCGCCGTCTCGCCCGGGTCGGCGACGGCCATGAGCCGCCAGAGGTCGCCGAGGTCCTTGTCGCTGACGGCGCCCTTGCGTGGCTCGCGTAGCAGTTCGCCGACCTTGGAGCCCTTGGCGAGGATGAGCGCTGGAGTCTCCGCAACCTGGATCTGCACCGACAGCCGCGGATCCGCGAAGTCGGTGATCGTCATGACTGATCGGTTGAAGGCCGCGGGCTCGAGGCCCAGAGCGTTGCCGACCGCGTGCTTCCCATGTGCGGGCTGTAGCGCCGGCACGCCGCGCTTGCTGCGACTGGTCGTGCCGGAGAGTCCGTGCGGGGCCAGCAGGTCGATCTTCTCCCGGAAGTTCCGGGTGCCGTCGGCCTCGTCGTACGCCTTCCGCCCCCACAGTCCCGGACGAGCCGTGGTGCGGTGCTCGTAGCCGGCGGCGGCCAGTAGCACCTCGATGCTGGGCAGATCAGCCACCAGACCGGGCGTCACCCCGAGATCACCGTCGCCGGTCGGCATCCCTGGCACGTTGAGATCCGCCGTCCGCAGGAGGACCGCGTGGGCTCCGACCAGAGTCAAGGACTCGGCGTGCGCTTCCAGAACGCCGACCACGTTGATGATCGCCCGGCGACTCCACTCCAGCTCTGAACTCGGAGCGTTGAGGCCGGTCACGCCACCCGCCGTCCGGTCAGGATGTCGGCCTGCTCAGCCATCCGGTCGATGCCGCCGTACGCATCGATGATCACTTGGTCCCGCGCAGCGACCGTGACGCCGCCGATCACAGTCCGACCGACCTCGCTGACGCCGTCGAAGGGGATCAGCGTGAGCCGCATCCCGAACGCACCCGGCTCCTTCCGTGCGAGGCCGGCCACGCCCGCCGCGCGGGCCAGGTCTCCGACGTAGAGCACGGGCCACGTCTCGCCCGCGCTGGAGCGGTAGAGGTTGGCACCGGCATCACCCGTGAGCGCATAGTCAACGCCTGCTCGGCCGAGCGACTCGGCGACCTCGTGCGCCGACGGCCCGGGTTCGAACTCCACAGCGCCCGGGCGACGCGACAAACGAGCAACACGTCCGGCGCGGAACAGCAGGTCCGCTTCCCTGCCGACCACCGCCCGGCCGGCGGCATCGACAAGACCGATCCGCGCCCAGCGCTGCAGCCATGTCTCGACCGCCGTCGGCCGCGCAAGGTCCAGCGCGGGATCGAGCGCCAGCCTCGCGGCCGCGACGGCGGCGGTGTCGGCGACTCCGGTGAATCCGATCGGCTCACCCAGGACCGCCAGGATCTCCTGCGCCAGATCGAAGGACGGACTCACCGTGCCGGCCTCGATCCTGGTCACCGTCGTCGGAGCGACGTCGGCCAACGCCGCGAGTTGACGAGCGCTCAGCCCGTTCACCCGGCGCAGCGTCGAGATGCGCTCCGCAAGATCCATGCCGTCAGCTTAGCTAGCTGTTGCAAATCTGCAACAGGGATGTCCTCAGTCGGCTGTCGACCCGCTCGACCCCAGGATCCGGTCGGCCAGCCGGGAGTTCGCCGCGGCCCAGGCGTCGACCATCCGGGTGCCGCCGTGTCCCTCGCCCTCGTCGATGATCAACTCCGAGTCCGGCCAGGCCCGGTTCAGTTCCCAGGCGGTGATCAACGGGCCGCTGATGTCGGCGCGACCGTGGATCAGGGTTCCCGGGATCCCGGCGAGCTCGCTCGCCCGGGCCAGGATCGGCGGTTCGAGGAACCCGTCGGCCGCCCAGTAGTGGGTGGCCAGGGTGACGAAGACCTGGCGGAAGACCTGATCGTCCCAGCGCGGGTCGCGCCGCAGCCCGGCGGCGAGGGAGATGTGGTGGTCCTCCCACTCGGCCCAGGCCAGCGACGCGGCGTCACGTACCGCCGGATCGGGGTCGGTGATCAACTTCGCGTACGCCTCGACGATCCGCGACTCGTGCCGCCGGTAACCAATCCCGGCCGCTTCGGCGTGGCCCGCGTAGCGGTCCCACGCTTCGGGGAACACCGCGCCGACCCGCTCGGTGATCCAGTCCACCTCGGCGCGGCCGGTCGTGGTCACGGCCATGATCACGATGCCGAGCACCCGGTCCGGATGTTCCAGCGCGTACGCCAGCGCGAGGGTGGACCCCCAGGACACGCCGTTGATCACCCACCGGTCGACGCCGAGCGTCTCGCGCAGTTGTTCGCAGTCGGCGATCAGCGCCTGGGTGGTGTTGCCGGCAAGATCATGATCGGAATCGGTCGCGAGCGGTACGGACCGGCCGCAGCCGCGCTGGTCGATCCCGATGATCCGGAACCGTTCCGGGTCGAACTTGGTGACGTACCCACCAGGACCGAGGGTGCCACCCGGTCCGCCGTGCAGGTAGAGCGCCGGGATGCCGTCCGGCCGGCCGGACTCCTCCCAGTAGACGGACTGACCGGAGCCGACGTCGAGCAGGCCTGATTCACGTATCGGAGTCTTGGGGAACACCTGCCGATCCTAGAGCGAGGCTCGGCCGGTCCAGCAGCCACCGCCAGGACCCGTCCGGCTGCCGCCGGGCCACCTCGCAGGTGGTGTCCGGACCGATCCGGGTGTTGGTCAGAGCGAGATCACCGACCACCAGCGGCGGCAGCGGCTCGCCCGGCGTCAGCACCGGCCGCCCGGCCAGGAACGCCGCGTAGAACTCCCGGATCTCGGCCCGGCCGCGGGCCACCGATCCGTCCGGCAACTCCAGCGCGGCCTCGGGTTCATAGAGGTCGACCAGGCCGTCGAGGTCGCCGGCGTTGATCGCCTCGACCAGGAGCGGGCCGAGGTGGCCGGGTTCGGTTGCGCGCGTCATACGACGACGCTAATCGCCGCCGCCGACACTCTCCTCCGGCGTACAGCCGCAGGATCGGCCGATCCGCAGCCGGGGCCGGAGCACCCGGTGTACGGCCTCGGTGTGCTCGCGCCGGCTCAGCCCGACCAGGGTCTCCAGGGCCGTCCGGGCCAGGGCGGCGACGTCCTGGTCGACCGAGGTGAGCGGCGGCTGCCCGTACCGGCCGGCCTCGGTGCCGTCGAAGGCGACCACGGCAAGATCATCGGGAACCCGCAGCCCCGCCTCGGCGCAGGCGGCGATGGCACCGATCGCCTGCGCGTCACTGGTGGCGAAGACGGCGTCGAACGCGCGGCCGGCGGTGATCAGCTCGCGCATCGCGCGGTAGCCGCCCTCGCTGGAGAAGCTGGTGTGCACCGGTGCGGCGGCGGTCATCCCGGCCCGGTCCAGCGCGTCCTGCCAGCCGGCCACCCGCTCCTGGACCGCGTCGATCTCGGCCGGTCCGGCCAGGCAGACCGGATTCCGGCGATCATGGGACAGCAGATGATCAACGGCCTCGGCGGCGGCGGTCCGGTTGTCGATCACGACCGAGGAGAAGCCGGTCCCCTGCGGCGCGCGGTCCAGCAGCACCACCGGCAGCCGTACCTCGTCCAGCATGCTGACGTCCGGATGCGAGGCCGCGGAGATCAACAACAGCCCGTCCACCTGACGGTCGACGAACGCCCGGAGGTACGCCGACTCCCGCTCGGTCTGGTTGTCCGCGGTACCGATGATCAACATGTAGTCGTTCCGGAACGCCTCGTCCTCGACCGCCTGGGCCAGTTCGCCGAAGTGCGGGTTCCGGTGATCCGGCATCAGCATCGCGATCGAGTGGGTCCGGTTCTCCCGCAACGCCCGGGCGATCCGGTTCGGCCGGTAGTTCAGCTCGGCCACCGCGGCCAGCACCCGTTCCCGGGCCTCGGCCGACACCGGCCGCGGGCCGCCGTTCAGAACGTAGCTGACCAGAGCCGGCGACACCCCCGCCGCCCTGGCCACATCAGCTCTCGTGATCGCCACAATCGTCCCCCGCAGTCGTGATCATTTCTCGCCGCTGCTCGCGATCGTAGCCGCGAAGAACCGTTGCAGGAACAGCAGCAGTACCGCCGGCACCACCGAGATCAGCAGCGCCCCGCCGAACATCTGGCCGAAGTTGAACTCCGTGTCCGTGAAGGTCCGGGCGATCGCGATCGGCGCCACCTGCTTGGCCTCCTCGGAGATGATCAGCAGCGGCCACAGGTACGAGGACCACTGGCCGAGGAAGATCAGCAGCCCGGAGTTGATCAGGGTGGTGACGCTGAGCGGCACGTAGATCCTGGTCATGATCCGGAAATCGGAGGCGCCGTCGATCACCGCCGCCTCGCGCAGCGACGTCGGGATACCGCGGAAGAACTGCCTCATGTTGAAGATCGCCAGCCCGTTGCCGATGCCGGGCAGGATCAGGCCGAGGTAGCTGTTGTTCAGGTGCCAGCTGGTGAAGAACTGGGCCAGCGGAATCGCGATCGCCTCGAACGGAATCATGAAGCCGATCACCAGCAGCGCGAAGATGAACTCGCGGCCGCGGAACCGGAGCACGGTCAGCGCGTACGCCGCCGGCACCGAGATGGCCAGGCCGATGATCACCGAGGCGAACGCGACCAGCAGCGAGTTGGCCATGCTCTGGCCGAACCGCAACTCCCCGAACAGGGCCCGGTAGTTGTCCAGCGTCCAGAGGTCCGGGATCAGTGTCCGCCAACTGAGCGGGCTGACGCTCTCGATCACCTGGCTGCCCGGCCGCAGCGAGCCGAACAGCATCCAGAGCGCCGGCAGGGCGAACAGCAGCGCCACGATCACGGCCAGCACGGTCAGCAGCGTGATCAACAAGCCGGCCTGGAACCGGCCCTTCGACCGTCTCGGCACGACCACACGCACCGTACTCGTCGACGGTTCGGTCAGCAGGGTGGTCATGCGTCACGCTCCCGGAGCAGCCGGAACTGGATCGCGACGATCAGCAACATGATCAAGGTCAGGACGAGGGTCGAGGTGGCACCGAGGTTCGGCTGCGAGTACGTGTAGGTGCGCCGGTAGGCGTCGAACATCAACAGCGTGGTCGACTCCTGTGGCCCACCGTTGGTCAGCATCTGCACCGGGACGAACAGGACGAAGTTCGCCACCGTGTCCGCGACCAGGACGAACAGCAGCGGCCGCTTCATCAGCGGCAGCGTGATCGACCAGAACGTCCGCCAGGCCCCGGCGCCGTCGATCGACGCCGCCTCGTACACCTCACGATTGATGTCGTTCAGGCCGCCGATCAGGAACAGCATCCAGTAGCCGATGCCGACCCAGGACGCCACCAGCACGATGCTGGGCAGCGCCTGGGCCGGCGAGGTGAAGAACGGCTGCGGCCCGATGCCGAACACGCCGAGCAGGCCGTTGACCGGGCCGTCGTTGCGCAGCGCGACACCCCAGGCGATCGACGACCCGACGATCGGGATCGTGCACGGGATGAACACCGCCGTCCGCCAGATGCCACGGCCGGGCAGCTTCCGGGTCAACAGCACCGCCACCGCCATCGCCAGGGCGATCTGCAGCGGATTGATCACCAGGTTGAACAGGACGGTACGAACCAGCGTGCCCAGGAACAGCTGATCACTGAACAGCACGGCGTAGTTCTTCAGCCCGGCGAACCGTTCCTCGGCGAGCAGGCCGACGCCGACCCGCTCGAACAGGGTGGACCAGACCGCGCCGGCGAACGGCACCAGCCGGAGCAGCACGATCGCCAGCAGCGCCGGGGCGAGGAACACCGCGGCGGTGATCACAGTGCGACGACGGAGCATGGCGCTACTGGTACTGCTTCCAGGCTGTCGCCAGCTGGCTCTGCGCGGATTCCAAGGCCTGCTTCGGATCCGCGCCGTTGGCGATGTCGGAGAACGCCCGGCCCATGATGTCCTCGAACTCGATGTAGCCGGCCGTCGAGACCCGGCCCACCGCGGTGTGCTCGGTCTCGTACTCGACCACCTTTGCGGCCTGCTGGCCGCCTTCGGAGGAGGTGAACATCTCGGCCTGCAGGTACGACTTCAGGCCGGCCGTGTTCGCCGGCAGCTCGGCGTACGCGCGGTGCTTGGCGTACCCGCTCTCGCCGTCGATCGCCAGCCAGCGCAGGAAGATCGCCGACGCCTCCTTGTTCTTGGAGAACGGGTTGATGCCGACCGACCAGGAGCCGGTCGGGCTGGCCGGCTCGCCGCCCTGCCAGACCGGGTTCAGCGCCGCGCCCCAGTTGATCTTGGAATCGGCGAGCTTGCCGACCATCCAGTTGCCCTCGACCAGATAGGCCGTCTTGCCGGCCAGGAAGGTCGAGTCGATCTGCTCGGCCGGGATGCCGCGCGGGGTGATCTTGTCCGCGTACAGCGAGCCGTAGTAGGTCATCGACTGCACCCAGCCGTCGTTGGTCACGTCCGGCGTCAGATTGCCGTCACCGGTCGCACCGAGTCCGCCGCCCGCCGAGTACGGCAGCGGCTCCAACTGGTAGTAGCGGTCCGGCTGGCCGAGCAGCAGGCCGTGCTGCGCGTTGCCCTTCTGCTGCACCTGCGCGGCGTCCTGCTTCAACTGCTGCCAGGTGATCCGGGCGGCGTCGTCGGTCGACGGCGGCTTCACCCCGGCCGCGTCGAGCAGATCCTTGTTGTAGAAGAGGAGTTGGGTCGAGTTCGCGACCGGCAGCGAGTACAGCTTGCCGCCGAACGAACTCGCCTCGACGGTGACCGGCTGCAGCGCGTCGGTCAGCCCCTGGAACGGGCCGGACAGGTCCTCCAGGTAACCCCGGGTGGCCAGCGCCGGCACCCGCGGCTGGTCGACCCAGAACACGTCCGGATCGCCCGTCTTCTGGGTGATCCGCGAGTCCAGCACGCTGTTCAGGTCATCGAACGGCACGTACTGGTAGTCGACCTTGATCGTCGGGTGTTCCTTCTCGAACGCCGCGACCACGTCGGTCATCCCGTCGGCCTTCGGGTCGAGGATGCCGACGACCTTGATCGTCGTGGTCGGGTCGGTGTCCGGGATCGACCAGGGCTGGCCGGTGCCCGGGCTCTCGGCCGGGCCGCTCGCGCAGGCCGCGAAGAGGACCAGCGCGCCGGCTCCGGCGGTGAGGCTGGTCAGCAATGACCTGAGGCGCATCACAACTCCTTCAGCTTGTCCATGAAGAATCGGGTGAAGCCGGCGGCATCGACGTCGACGGCGATCGACGCGTTCGGCTCGAGCTTCGTACCGTCGCCGTCCGGGGCCCAGCCGCGGGTCAGCGGGTCGGCCAGCATCGCGCCGCGGAGCCGGTCGCCGGTCTCCACCTGGACGTAGGAGTCCTGCCAGGTGATCAACTCCGGATGGGTCACCGCGGCGACGGCGAGCGGATCGTGCATCGCGCAGGACCCGACCTGCTCCGGCCGGCGGCTGCTCAGGTGGTCGATCCAGGCCACGGTGTAGCGGCCGGCGAAGGCCGCGAACTCGTGATCACTCGCCGCCATCGCCCGGGCCTCCTCCATGGTCACCCGGACCTTGAGCGTGACGTCGAGCCCGACCCACTGCGCGACGATGCCGGAGCCGAGCACGATCTCGGCCGCCTCCGGGTCGTTCCAGATGTTGTACTCACCGGGCATCCGGGTCTCGTTGGTCGGCTGGTTGAAGACGCCGCCCATGATCACCAGCCGCTTCAGCGACGAGGCGAAGGTGTGGTCCAACCGCATCGCCAGCGCGACGTTGGTCAGCGGCCCGACCGCGACCAGGGTGATCTCCCCCGGGTTGGCGCGGACGTGCTCGACCATGGCCGCCGCGGCGGGCATCGGCCGTGGTTCACGGACCACGACCTCCTCCGGCACGGAGCCGAACTTGGCCTGCGGACGGAGCAACGGCACCTGGGCGCCGCGGTGCACCGGGACCTCGGGATGACCGAGCCGGTGCAGCAGTTCGAGGGTCAGCGTGGTCGCCGACGCGACGTCGGTGTTCCCGTTGACAGTGGTGACGAGTTCCAGCGAGATGTCGGGGTCGGCCAGCGCCAGCGCCAGCGCGAACCCATCGTCGACGTCGCTCCCCGGAGCACCCATGGCCAGGTCGACATCGAGCATCACACGTTCCATGATTCGAGTCCTCAACACGTGTTGACGAAGTTCTGGTTCGCCATGTTGACACGTGTTGAACGCGACCGCAACCAGTTCTGGTCCACCCGTGGGACCACGCGCGGGATCGATTACGATGGCAGAGCCCGCGCGTCAGGATTGTGGTGCGTGTCGGCCGGCCGGGCTGTGGTCGGTGGGTGTCGTCGAGGCCGTGTTCACCACGGCGGTTGTTCCTACCCTGCCTCGAAGGATGCTGCCCGTGCGCGCCCTGGTCTCCCTCATGTTCCTGGTCCTGCTGGCCGGTTGCAGTACGCCCGCGCCGTCGGCCCAGCCGGTCGCTCCCAGCTTTCGTACCGTCACGCTGGACAACTGCGGCACCGAAGTCACGATCCGACGCCCGCCGGAGCGGGTGGTGGCGATCAAGTCGACCGCGATCGAACTGCTGCTGGCGCTGGGGCTCGGCGACAAGATCGTCGGCACCGCGTTCGGCGACGGGCCACTGCCGGAGAAGTACGGGACGCCGCCGCCGGTGCTGGCCGACAAGGTGCCCGGCCGGGAGGCGCTGCTCGCGGCCCGGCCCGACTTCGTGTACGCCGGTTGGGAGAGCAACCTGACCGCGCAGGGTGCCGGCGACCGGACCGGGCTGGCCGAGCTCGGCGTGGCCAGCTACGTCGCGCCGGCGGCCTGCAAGGAGCCGGCCTACCAGCCGAAGCCGTTGACCCGTGACCTGCTGGAGCGCGAGATGCGCGAGGTCGCCGCGATCTTCGGCGTGCCGGAGCGGGCCGAGAAGTTGATCACCGAGCAGCGCGAGGCGCTGGCCGCCGTGAAGAAGGATGCCGGGCAGCGGACCGTGCTCTGGTACAGCTCCGGCACCGACAGTCCGTACGTCGGCGCCGGCATCGGCGCTCCGCAGTTGATCATGGACTCGATCGGCGTCCGGAACGTCTTCGGCGCAGTCGAGGACACCTGGAGCACGGTCTCCTGGGAGAGCGTGCTGAAGCAGGACCCGGACCTGATCGTGCTGGTCGACGCCACCTGGAACACCGCCGAGTCGAAGAAGAAGGTGCTCGCCGAGTCCCCCGCCGCCGCCCTGGATGCCGTACGGGAGCAGCGTTATCTGACGGTACGGTTCCCGGCCGGCGAGGGCGGCGTGGCGACGGCCGAGGCGGTCACCGACCTGGCCGAACAGTTGGCGAGCACGCCGTGACCGCGGTGATCACCCGGCCACCGACCGCGCCACCGGGGCCCCGGCCGCCGGCGGGCCGGCGGTCCGGGCTGCCGATCTGGCTGGTCGGCGGCGTGCTGGTGATCTTGCTCGCAGCGTCGGTGCTGGCGGCGACGGCCGTGGGCGCCAGCGGGCTCGGCCCGGCCCAGGTGGCCCAGTCGATCGGCCACCACCTCGGACTGACCCCGGTCGGGCTGCCCCGGCTGGACGACGCGATCATCTTCGAGCTCCGGCTGCCGCGGGTGCTCACCGCCGCGCTGGTCGGTGCGGCGCTGGCCCTGTCCGGGTCGGTGATGCAGACACTGACCCAGAACCCGCTGGCGGATCCGTACCTGCTCGGGCTGTCGTCCGGCGCCGCTCTCGGTGCGGTGTCGGTGCTGCTGCTCGGCGTCGGCCTGGTGCTGCCGCTGGCGGCGTTCCTCGGCGCGATGCTGGCGCTGGCCGGGGCGCTGGCGCTGGCCGGCCGGGCCGCGACGCGCGGCTCGACCAGGATCGTGCTGGCCGGGATCGCGGTCGCCCAGATCTGTTCGGCCGGGACCTCCTTCGTGATCTTCTCAAACGCCCAGGGCGACTCCTACCGGGAGGTGCTGGCCTGGCTGATGGGTTCGCTGGGCGGCGCCGACTGGGCCTCCCTCGCGGTGGCCGGGCCGATCATCGTCGCGGCCGGGCTGGTGCTGCTCGGCTACGCCCGGTCGCTGGACGCGTTCGCCTTCGGTGATCAACTGGCCGGTTCGCTCGGCGTCGCCGCCGGGCCGACCCGGATGATCCTGCTCGGCCTGGTCGCCCTGCTGACCGGCTCGGCGGTGGCCGTCAGCGGAGCGATCGGATTCCTCGGCCTCACCCTCCCGCACGCGGTCCGCTTCATCACCGGCCCGGCACACGCCCGGCTGCTCCCGGTGCTCGCCCCGGCCGGAGCGATCTTCCTGATCTGGACCGACACCGCCGCCCGGACCGTCCTGGCGCCCGAGGAGGTCCCGGTCGGCATCCTCACCGCACTGATCGGTGCACCGGTCTTCTGCCTGCTGCTCTGGCGTCAGCGGAGGGCCGCATGAGCACTCCGGTCCAGGTCGACGACGTCCGGTACGCGATCGACGGGATCCCCTTGCTGCACGGGGTTTCGCTGACCGCCCCCGCCGGGCGGCTGACCGGCGTCCTCGGGCCCAACGGCGCCGGCAAGTCCACCCTGCTGCGGCTGATCGCCGGGCTGACCCGGCCGGTCGGCGGCCAGATCCTGCTCGGTGATCATGATCTGCACCGGCTGCCGCGACGGCTCCGGGCCCGGCGCGTCGCGTACCTGGAACAACAGTCGACCACGGAACAGCCGCTGCTGGTCCGGCAGGTGGTCGAGCTGGGCCGGATTCCGCACCTCGGCCGCTGGCAGCCGCCCGGCCCGGCAGACCGGGCTGCAGTGCTGGACGCGCTGGTCGCGGTCGGCATGATCGAGTACGCCGAGCGCCGCTGGAGCACCCTGTCCGGAGGCGAGCAGCAACGGGTCCAGCTGGCCCGCGCGCTGGCCCAGCAGCCCGAGGTGTTGATCTTGGACGAACCGACCAACCACCTCGACTTGGCCGCCCAGCTGATGATCATGGCGCAGGTGGCCGATCTTGGCCGGACCGGTATCGCCGCCGTCCACGATCTCAACCTGGCCGCGACCTTCTGCGACTGGCTGGTGCTGCTCGACCACGGCCGGGTGGTCGCCGCCGGACCGCCGGAGACCGTACTCACACCGGAACTGATCGGCTCGACGTACGGTGTCCGGGTGCAGCTGCTGGACCGCCCGGACAGTGACCGCCCGGTGCTCGTGTTCGACCGCGATCAGGAGTTCAGCTTGGGCAGCACCTCGGCGCCGAAGACCGCCTGAGCGCGTTCCGGATCGGGTCCGGCCAGGTGCAGTTGCACCTCGTCGACACCGAGGTCGAGGAACTGCTGGATCCGCTGCCGGTGGGCGTCGAGATCGCTGGAGATGATCATGCGGTCGGCGAAGTCCTCCCGCCGGAGGCGCCGGGCCAGTTGCTCGAAGTCACGGGTGTTGCGTACCTCGGAGACCGGATAGCGCACTGCCGGGACCGGCCAGTGGTCGACGGCCGCCGCCAGCGCATCGGGCTCGGTCTCGGCCCAGGCGTGGTGCAGCCGGACCACCCGGTAGAGCCGGCGCGGGTCGGTGCCGGCCCGCAGCGCGCCGGTCCGCAGCTGCTCGAACAGCCCCGCAACCTGATCCGCCCTGCCGCCTTCGGTGATCATGCCGTCGGCCATCCCACCGGCCCGCCGCGCCGTGACCGGTCCGGCGGTCGCCACCAGGATCTTCGGCAACCGCTCCGGCAGCGTCCACAGCCGCGCCTGTTCCATGATCAACTCTGGATCGGAGTGCCGGGCCTCGCGACCGGTGAAGAGCTTCCGGATGATGTCGATCGCCGAGAACATCCGGTTGATCCGGCGCGGCGGCTCGGGCCAGTACTGCCCGGTGACGTGCTCGTTGATCAACTCGCCGGCCCCGATGCCGAGCCAGTGCCGATCCGGGAACAGGGCCGCCAGCGTCGCCGACGCCTGCGCGACCACCGCGGGATGCATCCGGTAGGTCGGGCTGATCACCCCGGGATTGACCGCGATGCCGGTCCGGGCCGACGCGGCCGCGGCCACGTTCCAGACGAACGCCGCCTGCCCCTGACCGGCGGTCCACGGCGCGAACCGGTCCGAGAACATCACCGACCCGAACCCGTGCCGCTCCGCCGATTCCGCGAGCTGCACCGCACGCCCCGGCGCGACTGCCTCCAGCATGATCGCGTGCCCGATGATCGCCACTCCGGCACCCTAACCCCCACCCCCCAATCCGCCCACCGGGCACAAAAGCAGGCGTTTTGACGGCGTGTCGCTGCTGAGGTGCCGAGTCGGCAGGGAGGGGTTGCGGCAGCGCATGCTCAAGGTGGAGCCGAGGGCAGGACAACTGCAGGGCCGGGAGTCTGCTGGACCATCGATCGCGGGCTGGTCGACTTGGATTGATCCGGTACGGGTCGGCGCCCGCTCCGAGCGGTCGAGACGCCTGCACCTCGCCCAGGTCACCGAGTGGACGCATACGGCAGCTTCGGACGCGAACCCTTGCCACCATCGTCCACTCGGTGAGGAACATCGCGCGTCGTAGTGAAGAGCGTCGCGTTGTCGTCGTACCGGCTCGCGGGTCGACTCCACGGCCCGGGGCCCATCCCTCGATCGCCGACAGGGCACCTCTGCAGCGACACGCCGCCAGAACGCCTGCTTTTGTGCCCAGTCAGCGGGCTTTTTTTTGGGGGGGTTAGAGGCCTAGGCGGTGGGCGGCTTGGTTCCAGCGGAGTTCGTTGGCGAAGCCGCGGCGGGTGGTGTCGGCGTCGATGATCGCCAGCTCCACGCCGGCGATCCGGGCGAAGTCCTCCAGTTCCTCGGTGCTGACCGCGGTCGAGAGCACGGTGTGGTGCGGGCCGCCGGCGGTGAGCCAGCACTCGGTCGAGGTGGCGAATTCCGGCTTCGGCTCCCAGACGGCCCGGGCCACCGGCAGGTTCGGCAGCGGCTGGTCGGGCGGCACCACGTCGACCTCGTTCAGCACCAGCCGGAACCGGTCGCCGAGGTCGCAGATGCCGAGGACGGTGGCCGGGCCGCGGGCCGCGTCGAAGACCAGCCGGACCGGGTCGGACCGGTTGCCGATGCCGAGCGGGTGGATCTCGATCCGCGGCCGCTCGGCGGCGATGGTCGGGCAGACCTCGAGCATGTGGGCGCCAAGGATCTTCTCCGAGCCGGGCACCAGGTTGTACGTGTAGTCCTCCATGAACGAGGTGCCGCCGGGCCGGCCGGCGCCGATCGCCTTCACCGTGTGCAGCACCATCGAGGTCTTCCAGTCGCCCTCGCCGCCGAAGCCGTACCCGTCGGCCATCAGCCGCTGGACGGCCAGGCCGGGCAGCTGCTGCAGCCCGCCGAGGTCCTCGAAGTTCGTGGTGAACGCGCCGTAGCCGCCGTCGGTCAGGAACGCCCGCAGTCCGGCCTCGATCCGGGCGCCGTAGCGCAGCGCGTCGTGCCGATCGCCGCCCGGCGCAAGCTCCGGCGCCAGGTCGTACGTGTCGACGTACTCGGTGATCAAGGAATCGATCTCGGTGTCGGCGATCTGGTCGACGACCGCGACCAGATCGTTCACGCCGTACGTGTTCACCGAGACGCCGAACCGCAGCTGCGCCTCGACCTTGTCGCCCTCGGTCACGGCGACGTCGCGCATGTTGTCGCCGAACCGGACCAGCCGCAGCGAGCGCAGCGCCGCCACTCCCCTGGCCGCCCGCTGCCAGGCGCCGATCCGCTGCCGGGCCTGCGGGTCGGACACGTGCCCGGCCACCGTCTTGCGGGGCACCGCGAGCCGGGTCTGGATGTAGCCGAACTCGCGGTCGCCATGCGCGGCCTGGTTCAGGTTCATGAAGTCCATGTCGATCTCGGCCCAGGGCAGGTCGACGTTCGCCTGGGTGTGCAGGTGCAGCAGCGGCACCTGCAGGGCGTCCAGCCCGGTGATCCACATCTTCGCCGGCGAGAACGTGTGCATCCAGGCGATCACGCCGACGCAGTCCGGATCGGAGTTCGCGGCCAGGATCTGCCGGTGGATCGCCTCGGAGTCGGTCAGCACCGGCTGCCAGACCACGTCCAGCGGCAGCTCGGCGGCGGCGTTGAGTTGATCAACGATCGCTCGGGACTGGTCCGCGACCTGGTCGAGGGTCTCCGGACCGTACAGGCCCTGGCTTCCGGTGAGGAACCACACCTGCTGAACTCGTTCGGTCATGATCACCCTTGTCGTTGTCCGTACACGTTCTGATAACGCTCGTAGAGGCTGTCGATGTCGCTCTGCGGGATCGGGATCGGCTCGCCCAGCTGACGGGCGACGTGGACTGTGCGGGCCACCTCCTCGCAGAGCACCGCCGCCTTGACCGCGGCCTTCGCCGACGGGCCGACCGTGAAGACGCCGTGGTTCTGCATCAGGACGGCCTTCGAACGATGATCACGCAGCGTCTCCACGATGCCGCGGCCGATCGAGTCGTCGCCGATCAGGGCGAACGGGCCGACCGGCACCTCGCCGCCGAACTCGTCGGCCATCATCGTCAGCACGCAAGGGATCGGCTCGCCGCGGGCCGCCCAGGCCGTCGCGTACGTCGAGTGGGTGTGCACCACGCCGTTGATCTCCGGCCAGTGCTTGTAGACGTACGCGTGCGCGGCGGTGTCCGACGACGGCGCATGATCACCGTCGACCAGGTTGCCGTCCAGGTCGCAGACCACCATCAGGCCCGGGCTGAGCTCCTCGTACCGGATCCCGGAGGGCTTGATCACCAACAGGTCCCGGCCGGGCACCCGGGCCGACACGTTGCCGGCCGTCCACACCACAAGATCATTCTTCGGCAGCTCGGCGTGCAGGTCGGAGACCTCCTGCTGGATCAGGAACAGCGCCTCGTCCGGGTCCACCTCGGCCATGATCAGTTGCCGTTCCGACGCGCGGCGGCGTCCCGGCGGAGCTCTCGCAACCGGTGCATGACCTCGTTCTCGCCGCGACCGAAGTAGTCGTGCAGCAGCGTGTACTCCTGGTAGAGCTTGGCGTAGATCTCCACGTTCTCGGCGATCGGCTTGAACTTCGCCTTCTCCGACCGGCCCATCTTCTCGGCGGCCGCGGCGACGTCCGGGTACGCCCCGGCGGCGACGGCGGCGTGGATCGCGGACCCGAGCGCCGGCGCCTGGTCGGAGGTGACCACGGTGATCGGCAGGTCGAGGATGTCGGCGTAGATCTGCATCAGCAGCGGGTTCTTGACCAGTCCGCCGGCCGCGACGAACTCCTTCACCGGCACGCCCGCCGTGTTGAACGCGTCGACGATCGTCCGGGCGCCGAAGGCCGTCGCCTCGATCAGGGCGCGGTAGATCTCCTCCGGCCTGGTCGCCAGGGTCTGCCCCACGATCACGCCGGAAAGATCATGATCGACGAGCACCGAGCGGTTGCCGCTGTGCCAGTCCAGCGCGATCAGCCCGTGCTCGCCGACGCCCTGCTCGGCGGCCTTCGCGGTGAGGATCTCGTGCACGCTGACGCCCTGCTTCTCGGCCTCCTCCGTGTACGAGGCGGGCACGCCGTTGCGGACGTACCAGGCGAAGATGTCGCCGACGCCGGACTGGCCGGCCTCGTAGCCGTACAGGCCCTTGGTGACGCCGCCCTCGACGACGCCGCACATGCCGGGCACCTCACGCAGCTCGTCGGAGTTCATGATGTGGCAGGTCGACGTGCCCATGATCGCCACCATCTGACCCGGCGCGATAGCCTGGCCGGCCGGGTTCGTCACGTGCGCGTCGACGTTGCCGGCCGACACCGCGATGCCCTCCGGCAGCCCGGTCCACTCCGCGGCCTGCGCCGACAGCCCGCCAGCGTTCTCACCGAGCTGGATGATCGGCCAGTCGACCTTGGTCTCCACGAAGTCGGCGAAGTCCGGGTTCAGCGCGGCCAGGTATTCCTTCGACGGGTACGCGCCGTCCTGCCGGATCCCCTTGTAGCCGGCCGTGCAGGCGTTCCGGGTGTAGGTCCCGGTCAGCTGCCAGACGATCCAGTCGGCGCCCTCGACCCAGTGCTCGATCGCGGCGTAGACCTCGGGGTCCTCCTCCAGCACCTGCAGGCCCTTGGCGAACTCCCACTCCGAGGAGATCAGGCCGCCGTAGCGGGCCAGCCACGACTCGCCGCGCTCGGCGGCGACCTGGTTGATCCGGTCCGCCTGCCCCTGCGCCGCGTGGTGCCGCCACAGCTTCACGTACGCGTGCTTGCGGTCGGCGAACTGCGGCACCTCGTTCAGCGGCGTGCCGTCGTCGGTGGTCGGCACCATCGTGCAGGCGGTGAAGTCGGTGCCGATGCCGATCACCTGGGACGGGTCGATCCCGGCCGCCTCGATCGCCGCCGGCACCGCCTTCCGGAGCACCTCGCGGTAGTCCTCCGGCACCTGCAGCGCCCAGTCGGGCGGCAGCTTCTCTCCGGTGGTCGGCAGCGTGTCGTCGACGACTCCGTGCGGATACTCGTGCACCGCCGAGGCGAGTTCGGCCCCGTCCGAGACACGGACCACCAGGGCCCGGCCGGACAGGGTGCCGAAGTCGATACCGATCGTGTACGTCTGCGCGGGGTCAGCCGTCATCTGGGAACTCCTCACCGAGTTGATCTTGCTGCGGAACCGTCAGGTGCCGTTGTGCTGCTCGTGCTTCTCCTGATCATCGACCCGGGTCTCATCGTCGACCGGAGCTTGATCATCATCCGAGCGCGGGACCTTGATCTTGCGCATTTGGCGCATCATGCTGATGAACAGGAAGACCATGATCGCGGCCAGCACGATGACGATGATCAACGCCGTCCAGCCCGGCTTGACCAGGTTCGGGTCCAGCTCCAGCGCGATCATGCCGGGACCCTCGAGCTCTGCTTGCCGCTGCCGTTGCCGGCCGCAGGATCCACCGCGATGCCGGCGAACAGATCGTCCTCCGGCGCCGCCGACGACACCCGGCTGCGGGCCAGCTCGAAGTCCTCGGTCGGCCAGGCCGACTGGTGCAGTTCCAGGGGCACGCTGAACCAGTGGCCGAGCGGATCGATCTGCGTCGCGTGGGCGAGCAGCGCCTGGTCCCGTACCGCGAAGTAGTCGGCGCACGGCACCCGGGTGGTGACCCGGGCCTGATGGTCCGGATCGGGCTTCCACTCGGCGAGCCGCTCCGCGTACGGCGACTCCAGGCCGCGGTCCCGCATCGCCTGGTCCAGCGCCACGATCCGTTCCCGGTGGAAGGTGAACTGGTAATAGAGCTTCAGCGGCGTCCACGGCTCGCCCGCGTCCGGGTACGCCTCCGGATCGCCGGCCGCCTCGTACGCGGCGACGCTGATCTCGTGGCACTTGATGTGGTCCGGGTGCGGGTAGCCGCCGTTCTCGTCGTACGTGGTGATCACGTGCGGCCGGAACTCGCGGATCAGCCGGACCAGCGGCTCGGCGGCCTCGGCCAGCGGCACCAGGGCGAAGGAGCCCTCGGGCAGCGGCGGCAGCGGATCACCCTCCGGCAACCCGGAGTCGACGAAGCCGAGCCAGACCTGCCGGATGCCGAGGATCTCCCGCGCCCGGTCCATCTCCTGCCGGCGGATCTCGGCCAGATTGGCGAGCACGTCGGGGCGGTCCATGGCCGGGTTGAGGATCGATCCGCGCTCGCCACCGGTACAGGTGGCGACCACCACCTCGACGCCTTCCGCGACGTAGCGGGCCGTGCTCGCGGCCCCCTTGCTCGACTCGTCGTCGGGGTGGGCGTGGACGTGCAACAGCCGCAGAGGCTCGCCGGCCGCGTCCACTCGGACCGGCCGGCCCGCCGCGGCTCCAGAAGCGAGATCAGTCATGCGCACATGCTGCCACCTGCAACGAGGTGGGTGCGGATCGGGCCCGTCTGCCGGGCCGGGCCCGGAGCTCGTACCGGGTGCTGGATACTGGCGGTGTGTCTCGGGATTGGCTTGCCGGTGGGAGGTGCCTGGGTGCGTGCATCGCAAGGCCGACGAGGGAGCGATACCGGGTTGTATCGCGACCGAGGAGAACGCAGCGAGGTGCGTGCCCAGGTGCCTCCCACCGGTGAGCCAATCCCGAGACACACCGCCCACTCCATGCCCGAGCCGGCCCCGAGCCTCGACGCCGCTGCCGCCGAGCGGATCCGGAATCGCTACCCGCGGTCGCGGGTCCCCCGGCAACTGGTCGTCGCCCTGGTCGGGATCTGTGCCCTGGCCGGCCTCGGCTGGCTGATCTGGGTCGCCACGATCCATGCCCAGCCGGCGGTGAGCGGTCAGCTGGCCGGCTACCGCGTGATCAGCGACACCGAGACCGAGGTGACCCTGACGGTGCAGCGGGAGGACCCGTCGATCCCGGTCACCTGCCTGGCCATCGCGCAGGCGATCGACTTCGAACGGGTCGGCGAGGTGCAGGTCGCGGTGCCGCCCAGCGAGCACGAGCTGGCCGACCTCACCGTACGGATCAAGACGCTGCGCCGAGCCAGCTCGGCCTCGGTGGACGGATGCCGACTTCAAGGCTGAACCCCGGCACTGCTTGCTAGTCTTGTCCGATGTCTGAGAACACGGAACAGGTGATCTGGCTTACCCCGGAGGCCCGCGACAAGCTGGCCCAGGAGCTGGAATACCTGAAGGGCGAAGGTCGCCAGGAGGTCTCGGCGCGGATCGCCTCGGCCCGCGAAGAAGGCGACCTGAAGGAGAACGGCGGCTACCACGCGGCCCGCGAGGAGCAGGGTCAGCAGGAGCTCCGGATCCGCCAGTTGGAAGACATGCTGCGCAAGGCCGAGGTCGGCGAGGCACCGGCCGGCGACGGGGCTGTCGGGCCCGGCAGCAAGGTGACGATCGCCTTCGACGGCGACGAGTCGGACACCGACACGTTCCTGCTCGGCTCCCGTGAGTTGCTCGGCCTCGACGACAGCGCCCTCAACGTCTACAGCCCACAGTCGCCGCTCGGTTCGGCCATCCTCGGCAAGCAGAAGGGCGACGAGGCGAGCTACCAGACCCCGAACGGGAAGTCGGTCAACGTCACCATCGTCGCCATCGAGCCGTACGTCGGCTGACGTTCCGCGCGCCAACCGCGACGTTCCCTGAGCCTCGGGCTCAGGGAACGTTCGTCTATCCGGTCAGGCCAGGTCGGCGATCAGCCGCGCCGCCTCGTCGGGGGTGAGGGCACCGCTGGCCACCTCGGCCAGCACCTGCTCCCGGGTCAACGCCTCCGTCTCCGGTGCCGGCTCGCCGGTCAGGCCGAGCTTGCGGAGCAGGTCGGCGTACCGCAGCCGGGCGGTCGGGTACGAGACGCCGAGGAACCGCTCGACCTCGCGCAGGTTGCCGCGGGAGGACAGGAAGACCCGGAGCAGCTCGATCTCGGCGTCGCTCAGGGCGCAGAACTCGCACTGCCGGAAGATGCCGGCCAGCTCGGTTCCGCAGGAGCCGCAGCCGAGCCGGGTCACGGCCAGGTGATCACCGCAGACCGGACAGGCGTCCGGCGCGCGGTGATCGTGGGCCCGGCTCCCCGGAGCCCGGGCCTGCGACCGCGTACGCTCCGCCATCAGTCCTTGGTCCAGGTGTCGCCGTCGGAGCCGACCCGGATCATCGCGTGGCCCATCACGACCTCGATGTCCAGCTTGGCGCTGCCGTTGCCCATGACGACTTCGTCGCCCGGTCCGGAGTGCCCGCCGGTCCAGCTCACCTTGCCCAGCTGCGCGTCGCCCTTGACGGTCACGTTCGACTCGTCGGACAGGTGCAGCGACAGCGAACCGGACTCGGCCCGGACCCGGGACCGGCCGCTCGTGATGGCGCCCTTGATGGTCGCCTGACCGGCCTGGATCAGCGCGTCGTTGATCTCGGCGACGTCGAGCAGCTTGGCGCCGCCGGCGGTGACCCGGATCTTGCCCAGGTGCGGCACCCGCTCCGTGTTCAGGCTGCCGGCGGTCACCTCGACGTCGACGATCAGGTTCGGGTTGACCCGCAGGAAGAGTTCCTTGCCGAGGCCGAGGGAGCGGATGTCGTCCAGGTTGCGCGGTGCCCGCAGGATCGAGAACCCGTCCAGGGACGAGCCCATCTCGCCGTCGCTGGACACCTCGAGGACGGAACCGTTGCGGCGCAGCACGTGCGGGCCGTCGGCCGACACGGTGGCCACCGAGGTCTCACCGATGATCCGGACCCGGCGCCCGATCGCACGGACCGAGAGCCGCTCCACGCCCTGGGTGTTGACCGGCTTGGACCGCTTCGGCGGCTCCTTCTCCTCGGCCGGCTCCTCGGACTCGGCTTCCGCCGAACCGACGCGCTCCTTGGTGTACGAGGCGTACTGCGGCCGGTCGGTCGCGGCGGCCCAGGCACCTTCCTCGCTCGGCGAGGTGTCCGACTTGGCGGCCAGTTCCTCGTTGCTCGGCTCGGCGGCGGGGGCCGGCGGCGTGGTCTTCAGGGCGTCGATCCGGCGGGCGGCCTCGGCGGCGTCGATCCGCCCAGCGGCCAGTTCCTCCAGGATCTCGGTGATCTCGGGTGAAGTCATGCCAAAAATCTAAAGCCGGACTTTCCAGAATGGAAGGTTGAGTGCAGGGGAATCAGGGTTGGTTCGGGGTTGGATACCTAGACGTCACGGTTTGGTTGCTGGCCCGCGTCAGGATGGGTGGTGGTTGAACCGGATGAGAGGCTGGACGAGCGCGGGCGGGTCCGCGCGTTGTCAAGGGGGAAGTTTTCGATGTTCACGCGTGCAGTTTCCGGAGTCCGCTGGTTGGCGGTCGCCCTGCTGGCCGGTCTTGTCACGGCCTGCGGGACCGTACCGGAGTCGTCCACCGGGCCGGCTTCGTCGAGCCAGCCGCCGGCCTCGGCGCCGAACTCGCCCGGGGCGAAGCCGTCCGACGAGGAGTCGGCGGAGCCGCCGGAGTCCGAGGCCCCGGGTGGCCCGGTCGAGTTGAGCGCCAACGTCGAGGACGATGCCGACGGCGTGAAGATCGACACGGTGATCAAGGCGACGGCGAAGTACGGCACGCTGTCGGCGGTCACGCTGGAACACGGCGGCACCGGCTCGCCGAAGATGGACGTTCCGAAGGTGACCGGCGCCCTCAACGACGAGAAGACCAGCTGGACCGCGGGCTCCGGGCTGGACCCCGCGGCGACGTACACGCTGAAGATCACCGGCGCCAACGCGGCCGGCGAGGAGAAGACCGAGAAGATCACCTTCACCACCAAGTCGGTGGACCGGACCAAGCAGACCTTCGTCAACATCTACCCGAAGGACGGCCAGAAGGTCGGCGTCGGGATGCCGGCCGTGCTCACGTTCGACGTACCGGTGAAGGACAAGGCGGCGTTCGAGAAGCAGCTGAAGGTGACCTCGGTGCCGGCCCAGGAAGGCAGCTGGAACTGGTTCTCCGACAAGGAGGTCCACTTCCGGCCGAAGACGTACTGGAAGTCGGGCACCAAGATCACCGTCAACGCCAACCTGAACGGGATCAACGCCGGCAACGGCATCTACGGCCAGAACTCCTCGTCCAAGACCTACTCGGTCGGCCGTTCGGTGATCACCAAGGTGGACCTGAAGGCGAAGAAGGCCGTCGTCGAGATCGACGGCAAGAAGGCCAAGACCATTCCGATCAGCGCCGGCAAGTCGGGCTTCATCACCCGCAGCGGCAGCAAGCTGATCATGGAGAAGCTGGACAAGACCCGGATGGCGTCGGAGACCGTCGGCATCAACGAGAACTCCAGCGAGGGTTACAACATGATGGTCGAGTTCGCGATGCGGATCACCCAGTCCGGCGAGTTCGTCCATGCCGCCCCGTGGAACGCGGGCAACATGGGCA
Organism: Microlunatus sp. GCM10028923; assembly: GCF_042666975.1. Lineage (NCBI taxonomy): Bacteria > Bacillati > Actinomycetota > Actinomycetes > Propionibacteriales > Propionibacteriaceae > Microlunatus > Microlunatus sp. GCM10028923. The sequence continues at coordinate 261,600 of NZ_JBHTFF010000007.1, forward strand.
AGGTCAACGCCAGCCACGGCTGCACCGGGATGAAGACCGACGACGCCTACTGGCTGTTCCGGAACGCCGAGGTCGGCTCGCCGGTGATCACCACCGGCAGCAACCGGGAGACCGAGTGGGGCAACGGCTGGACCGACTGGAATCGTTCCTGGGCGGAGTACCAGAAGGGTTCCGCGCTCTGACCGCTGGTCAGCGCTTGACGACGGCCGGGGCAGCCTCGTTGCCGGCGGCGAGCGAGGAGATGTAGGTCTTCGCGAACGCCAGCAGCGGTACGGCGAGCAGGGCGCCGACGATCCCGCCGAGGATGACGCCGATCGCGATCGCGAGCAGCACCGCCAGCGGATGCAGCGCGACGGCCCGACCGAGCAGGAACGGCTGCAGCACGTGGCTCTCGACCTGCATCACGACGATGATCCCGATCAGCATGATCAACGCCTGGATCGGCCCGACGGCGACCAGGGCGACGGCGACCGCGACGAACCCGGAGACCAGCGCGCCGACCAGCGGGATGAACGCGGCCAGGAAGACCAGCGCTGCCAGCGGGATGGCCAGCGGCACCCGCAGGATCAGCGCGATGATCAGCACGCCGATGGCGTCGACGAACGCGACGGCGATGGTCGCCCGAACGTAGGAGACGAGCGAGTTCCAGCCGTTCCGGGCGGCCGCGTCCGCCCTCGGCCGGGCGGCCCGCGGGACGAACTTCAGCAGCGCGGTGAACACGCTGCGGCCGTCGTACAGGAAGTAGAAGAGGGCGAACAGGCAGATCGCGAAGCCGGCCAGGAAATGGCCGACGCCCGAGCCGACCCCGGCCGCGTAGCCGGGCAGGATGGCGGCCAGATCGATCGTCTGGATCCAGGCCAGCACCTGGTTGCCGTAGTCGGCCAGCTGCCGGCTGTCGATGTTCAGCGGCGGCCCGGCGACCCAGGCGAGCAGCTGCTGATAGCCCTGGATCGCCGACGTCGCCAGCTCGCCGGACTGCCGGACGATCTGCTGCACGATGAACGTCAGCACGCCGGCCAGCAGGGCGAGCCCGCCGACCACGGAGATCGCGGCCGCCAGGGCCCGCGGGACGCGCCACTTCCGCAGCCGGGACGCGACCGGCGAGAGCAGCGCCGTCAGCAGCGTGGCGATCGCGAGCGGAATCGTCACCTCGGACAGGAACTGGAACAGGAAGGCGAGCCCGAGCACCAGGGCCGCCACCAGCAGCACCCGCCAGGCCCAGCCGGCGGCGATCTTCAGCCCGTGCGGTACGCCGTCCGCCGGGAGCGGCTCGACCGGAGCCTCCTCGACCTCGGCCTCGGCGACCTCGGCGCCCTCGACCTCGGCTTCGGCCGGCTTCATCACGAAGTCGGGGCCCGCAGCGTCGTCGTCCGGTTGCTGATCTTGGTCGGGCTCCGCCGACACCGGGTCGGCCCGCCGCGGATGATCTTCACCGGACTCCGGCGCCGGCTCGTCGCCGGACGCGCGCTTGCCCGGAGGATCGATCGGTTCTGCACCTGACCGGACCCGTTTGCCTATCGCCATGCCACCCTCCACCGCCGGCCCCCGCAGTCGTACCCCCGCCCCAGGGGTAGTCCAACCGTAGCGGAGCGGGCGATGCGGGCCTAGTACGGTAGCCGCGGGACGACGCGGCACCCGTACCGCCGCGACGCCCGTTGATCATGACCCACTGCTCACGACCGAGAGGGAGGGCGTCGTGCCGGCACGTCCGCTGTCCGACCTGATCTCCGCCGACTGGGCCGAGGCCCTGGCGCCGGTGGAGCCCGACATCGCGGCGATGGGCGCGTTCCTCCGCGAGGAGCTCGCCGCCGGCCGCGGCTACCTGCCGGCCGGTGAGCACGTGCTGCGCGCGTTCACCCGGCCGCTCGCCGACGTCCGGGTGCTGATCGTCGGCCAGGATCCGTACCCGACCCCGGGACACCCGGTGGGATTGTGCTTCTCGGTCGCGCCGGAGGTCCGGCCGCTGCCGAAGAGCTTGATCAACATCTACACCGAGCTGCGCGACGACCTCGGCATCGAGCCGGCCCAGACCGGCGATCTGACGCCGTGGTTCGAGCAGGGCGTGCTGTTGCTGAACAGGGTGCTGACCGTGCAGCCCGGCCGCTCCGCCTCGCACCGGGGCAAGGGCTGGGAGCGGGTCACCCAGGTCGCCATCGAGGCCCTGGTCGCCCGCGGCGGTCCGCTGGTGGCGATCCTGTGGGGACGCGACGCGCAGTCGCTGATCCCGATGCTGGGCTCGGTGCCGTACCTCGCCAGCGCCCACCCGTCACCCTTGTCGGCGCGCAGCGGGTTCTTCGGTTCGCGTCCGTTCAGCCGGGCCAACGAGCTGCTGGTGGCGGCCGGCGGGAGCCCGGTCGACTGGACCGTCGCCCGGGTGCCGGTCTGAGCTCTCGTACCCATGATCACCGGCGGGCGGATGATCATCCGCCCGCATCGAGAAAAGAAGTCCGCAGCGCCGACCGGCGGACCACTCTGTCCACCGATCGGACGTCACCCGCCCGCAACCGTCTTGCGGAACGCTACCTTCCAGACCCCGCTTCGCGCAGCGCCTGATCCAGATCTTCGAGCAAATCGTTAACATCCTCGATGCCTACGCTCAGCCGGACCAGGTCCGCCGGCACCTCCAGCGCCGTACCGGCGACCGAGGCGTGCGTCATCCGGCCCGGATGCTCGATCAGGGACTCCACGCCGCCGAGCGACTCCCCCAGCGTGAACACCTCGGTCCGCGCACACAGATCGACTGCGGCCTGCTCCCCCGCGGCGACCCGGAAGCTCACCATGCCGCCGAACCGGCGCATCTGCCGGGCCGCCAGCTCGTGCCCGGCGTGCTGGGGCAGCCCCGGATAGATGGTCTCGGCGACCGCCGGATGCTCGGCCAGGAAGGCGGCCACCGCCTCCGCGTTGTCGCTGTGCCGCTCCATCCGCAGGGCGAGCGTCTTCAGCCCGCGCAGCACGAGCCAGGAGTCGAACGGACCGGCCACCGCACCCATGGCGTTCTGGTGGAACCGCAGCTTGTCCGCCAGCTCGTCGTCCTCGACGACGATCGCGCCGCCGACGACGTCGGAGTGGCCGCCGCAGTACTTGGTGGTCGAGTGCACGGCCAGGTCGGCGCCGAGGGCGAGCGGCTGCTGCAGGTACGGCGAGGCGAAGGTGTTGTCGACCGCGGTCACGATCCCGTGCCGTCCGGCCAGCTCGGCCAACGCGGCGATGTCCGCGACGGCCAGCAGCGGGTTGGTCGGGGTCTCGATCCAGAGCAGCCGGGTCCGGCCCGGCTGGATCGCCCGCTCGACCGCGGCCAGGTCGGTCAGGTCGACCGGGGTCGCGGTGACGCCCCATTGGCTGTGCACCTTGTCGAACAGCCGGAACGACCCGCCGTACGCGTCGTGCGGGATCACCAGGTGGTCGCCCGGCCGGCAGACGGACCGGATCAGCGTGTCCTCGGCGGCCAGCCCGCTGGCGAACGCGAAGCCATGGCGGCCGCCCTCCAACGCGGCCAGGCACTCCTCCAGCGCGGTCCTGGTCGGGTTGGCCGAGCGCGAGTACTCGTACCCGTTGCGGAGCCCGCCGACGCCGTCCTGGGCGTACGTCGACGTGGCGTAGATGGGCGGTACCACCGCTCCGGTGGTCGGGTCGGGTTCCTGCCCGGCATGGATCGCGCGAGTCGCGAAGCCGGGTGTCCCGGCGGGTCGGTCCGTCGTCACCCGGGCAGGGTATCGCCCGGAATAGCGGCCCTTGCGGAGGTGTTGGCAACCGCGTATTCCCCGTCCCAAGGCATGCGAGGCAGACTGTGACCATGTTCCTGAGCCAGAAGACCGCCCTGATCGACCAGGCCTCGGCCCTCCCCGGCCGGGACCGCACCGTGCTGGAGAACCCGACGTTCCACGAGATCTTCGGCATCCCCGTCCAGAGCACTCCGGCCGGCTCCGAGGTGGCGTACCTGGCACTGGGTTGTTTCTGGGGCGCGGAGAAGCTGTTCTGGCAGACCCCCGGGGTGACCAACTCCGCCGCCGGCTACCAGGGCGGATACACCCCCAACCCGACGTACGAAGAGGTCTGCAGCGGCGGCACCGGTCACGCCGAGGTGGTCCGGGTCGCGTACGACCCGAACAAGATCAGCTACGCCGACCTGCTGAAGATCTTCTTCGAGAACCACGACCCGACCCAGGGCATGCGGCAGGGCAACGACGTCGGCACCCAGTACCGCTCCGCGATCTACACCGCGACCGAGGAGCAGGCCGAGGTGGCCGCCCGGGTGCTGGCCGAGTTCCAGGCAGCGTTCAGCGCGGCGGGATACGGCAAGATCACCACCGCTGTCGTACCGGCGGGTGAGTTCTTCTTCGCGGAGGACTATCACCAGCAGTACCTGAGCGAGGGTAAAAACCCGAACGGCTACTGCCCGATCCACGCGACTGGGGTGACCTGCAATCCGTAGACCCCAACCGAAGGATCCCCCAAGCTCCAGCACCGGGGCAGTTGATGGCTAGAGCATTGGGGTCCCCGCTGACAGAATCGACAGTGCTGACAGAATCGCGAATCCCCTAGCCAGGGGCAGACTTGCCTGTCAGTGACTCGGTTGACACATGGCGCCGATCGCTGACAATAGGCCGATCGAAGCCGTACCCTCGCGCCATCCCGGCACGACTGCAAAGCTGACTGGCCATGGGCTCCGATATTGGCAGGGGTGAGCTGGTCGCCGAGTATCGGGCGGGTGCGACGTTCGCGCAGCACGGCGCCAGGAGTAGACAGGCATGTTCACTCAATTCCTGGCGAGCGCCACAAATGCATCCAGCAAAGGCTTCGGAATATAGGCAGGGACATCGCTGGCGGCAAGATCGACAATAGAGGTCAGAAGGTTCGGATATCGCTTGAGCTGTGGCATTGCGTCACGGATCAGGTCATGCAGGGCGTGACCTTGGGTCTCAAGGAACTCGGACGGTACTAAAACTTCAAATCCGCCCAGATACTTGACTGACTTGGGTACACCACTGAACCCGAACCGCGACGCCAGAAATTGAACGATTGGCTCAGCGTCTTCCTGAGCAAGTTGAAAATGTCTCTTTTCGGCGCCAAGCCCAATCTCGTCTGGCCTAAAGATTCGATCCCGAATCACCAGCACTCCGAGTTGTAGCGGATCAAGGACGATGTTCTCTATGGAGTAGCGATCAGCGACGTAATATACATTGATGGGACTGCCTGTACGTTTGTCGCGGTCGATAAGACCGCGAACGGACTTTACCCCAGCATTCGTCAGATCCTTCACGAGACCAAGTACGGGAACACAACCTCCTGTGGTTCCGTGGTTCCCGGTGGCAATGAACTCCAGTGAGACATCCGACGGGATCAAGCTCTTTAGAATCGGAAAATACCGCTGGTATACATCCTGGTCCTTGTAACTCTCCACGAACACTTGACGCCGATTCTCGATGCTTACGCTTAGCGTTGACACCCCCTCCGTGAGTGCCTTCACGGCTCGGTCAACATTGGTCTTGACAACTCGAGGCGCAACATCACTCATGCTGAACAGCGAGTCGGGCGGCGCAAGAGCCACCGTTGACGGAGAGTGGGTCGTCATGATCACCCGAATGCCGTTCCGCTGGACTAGTATCTCGTCGATCATCGACAGCAAAGTCTTTACCATCGAAGGATGAAGGCTCGCGTCTGCTTCGTCGAGCAACAGCAATTTCGGTATCCTTGCAATGTTCCTGATGCTGCCATCAAGGAATACGCTAACAGCAATTGCCAATAGCACACGCTCACCTGAGGATAGGTCTCCAAGCCCGAGTTCCGTACCCGCTGCGTTTACCAGCTTCGGCTCGTAGGGCACGGTCGTCGCATCATCCATCGGCGGCACAAACGTATACGGCAGACGCATGATTCCAAGCACTGAGTCCAATAGACGCCAAGGCATTGGTCCGTACAATCCAATGAACTCGTCCTCGGTAAGGGAGGAGGAACCCTCGCCCGACTTCTCAAACCTCCATCGCCTGTAGCCGTTACTTTGCCATGCCGAGTGGTAAGAAAGGAACACGCGACTCAGGGAGATCGAGAATGGGTCACGAACCGGAGGACTCACGTTTGCTTTCTTGAAGTCCTCGACAGCGAGCGACAATTCGTCTCTGCCCGTCAATTCAATCATTCGATCGAGTGCGTCGATCGTTAGGTACTCGTCAAGCCCGAGTCTTATTTCCTCTCTCATGGTCTCATCTGACTTCGAATTCAATGCTTGATTTCGTCCATTATTTTGCTCCAGCACGCGGCCTCGGACTCTGTCAAACCCCCGCCACGATTCGGACCATGACTCCGCAAGATTCACGGCCGGTTGCGGATCTTCCGTCTGCGCAGCTAGCTGCCCCAAGCCGAAGTATCTGATTTCACCTGCGTTGGGGTCGGCTTGCATGTCCGACATGACAACTCGGCTCTGAGTTAGCGCCTCCAGCAAGTGCGTCTTTCCTGCGCCATTCCGACCAGAGAGTATCGTGAAATTGGGCAACACAATGTCGGATAGATCTCCAGACTTTATGGACTTGAACGGCGCTCGAACAAATAGCTGCATTTCCACCCCAGAATGTGACAAGCCGGACATAACCGTCGCTGCGGTCTGCTTGGGTCCAACGGGAGGGCCCAAGCCGGCAACCGAGGCGTACGCCCATATTTGAGCACAGTCACCAGGCGTTCGTGTCGTGACAGCGTGGATCGTGGCTATCTTGTATCCACCCGGGACTACTGCCGCCCAGCAGTACCTGAGCGAGGGTACAAGCCCGAACGGCTACCGCCCCGTGCACGCGACCGGAGTCACCTGCAACCCTGACCCGGGATCCCAATGTGCCGAAGGAGGCCCTTGCGCCACAACTGGCAGTGATTGGCGAACTGGTCGGAGTGACGGACCGTCTCGGGTTGGAATCCGAACACATCGGACCACGCTGAGCCGGTCCGCCCGTGTTGCGATCTGCATCGGATTCATTCTCGGCTAGTCCTCTCGCCAGGCCAGCCGGGCAGTGTCCGCGGTGTAACGGCGCACACCCTTTCCAACCGGGAATACCACGACAAATCGAAGGTGTCGACCGATCACTGAACGCCGCCAATCCAAGTCATCGACCCTTCGCTCCCACTCTGTGCGGATATCGTCGGGCATCAGAACCTTTGCGGCTTGCTCGGCCTGCCAAATTTGCCGGTCAGATCGAAGGCGCTGGATAGCTTCCTCAAGCAGCTCGAGCTGAGAAAAGTATGTCTCGTCAGAGACTCGCCCCAGTCGCCAAGCCGCATTTATCCGGGCGCGTCGCTCAATCTCCGAACCTAGTTCCACTTCGTGACCCCAGGCCGATTCGGTCGCCGTGACCTTCAGAGACTCGGCGCGAGCTATCACGGCCTCAGAGACAAAAAGTTCAAGGCGCGGGCCATGGCGCCCAATCCCTGCGCACCCTCCCGCCTGCTTTGGCGGGCAGACATAGAGGTGACCACTGGTATCACGGTGCTGAGATACGCGAAGACCCGCCATACACAGAGATCCGTCTGGCTTTGTCTTGCCGCAGCGCAGGAATCCGCTCAGCAAGTACTTCCGAGAATCCCAGCCCGGTTGGTACATCTGACCAGTCTGTCCATGCCGGCCGTACATTCTCATTCGCCGACTATCGAGGCGCCCCCTGACCGCCTCCCAATCATCCGAACTGATGATTGGTTGCCAGTCCCCAATGACCGGGGTGGCGTCGCGATTGCGTACGATTTCGCCGTGCAGGATGCGCCACCCGCACAATCGAGGGTTCCCGAGGTACCTGCGAAGGGCGACGGTTGTCCACGGATTACCTAGCGTCGTAGTAAGACCACGTTCCGTTAGCTCGTTCACTAACGCGTAGAGCGTCTTGCCGGCTAGAAATCCGTCAACGGCGTGCCGAGCCGCGGATGCTTCGATCGGATCCAGCCTTAGGCGATCATCCAGCCAACCGAACGGGCGAGTTCCGCCCACGGCTCGGCCAGTTTCAGCCGATTGACGGTGTTTCCGTGCCAACCGTTCGCTCACTCGTTCCGCTTCGGCAGCATCCACGCTCGCTTTGATTCGAGCGACCATACGACCGTCTGCAGTGCTTAGGTCATCATTTCCGCTTGCCACCGTTGCGATGATGATTCCGGTTGATTCGTGCAGCTTGATTAAGTCCTCAAGTTCTAGTGGCCTACGCGTTAATCGTGAGTTTGAATACGCAATTACCGCCGTAAATTCCCCGCGGTGAGCCCGCGCAATCAATTCAGAGTAACGTGGCCGAGCTTTGCGGCTGCGAGTCGATGCAGAGATGTCATTGTCGACGAAGACCGCATCATCCGAAACCGACAGATTCATGCGGCCGGCGAGCGCCCGGCAGTCCTGTTCCTGACGCGCAACCCCTAAGGCTTGACCCTCGCGATCGTCTGAGATTCTGCAGTAGATCGCCGCTTTTACGGTCATTGTTCAAACTCCTTTCACGCGGCACGTTGAACAGGCTCGACAAGCGACAGACCGAAGAGCGCCGCTGTGTCTGACTGCAGCTTCACCGACATGGGGGGAGCGCTGGCAGCGGCCGCCCGGGCCGCCTCCCGGATTCCTTCAACCTCCCGATCGGGAACACCAGGAACACTTTGCATCCGCTCTGACAGAACTGACACAGGCGACAAAACCCTCTCCTCCCTAGTCATCGGCTTGTTTTGGTGTCGGGCCCGGTTTCGACGGAATGGGCGGTTTCACTGACAAAAGCCCCCTGGACGACGCCGGGGTGGGTTTCGTAGGTGGTGCTGGGTCGGCCTGTCGTACGGCCGGCGGGTTGCCGTTGGCGGATGTAGCCGTGTTCGGTGAGCAGGGCAAGGGGCCCGGTCAGGTCGTCGGCCTTGACGTTGCTGAGGCCGCGTTGCAGCTCGCGGCGAGTGAACGTGGCGGCGGCATTGGTGGTGAGCCAGTCCAGGACGCGCTTGGCGGTCTTGTGTGCGGGGTCGGCGGTGAGGGCGTCGAACGTGGCTTGGGCGTGGGCGAGGTAGTAGCGGGCCAGCCCGACCGCGGCCGTCATGGTGGCTTCGGTGATGGGTTCGGTGATGCCGTCGGCGCCGGTTTCTGCAAGGTGCAGCAGCCCGGCCAGCCGCAGCGCGGCGCCGGCCATCTTCGATGCCCAGTCGGAGATGGCGGCCAGGGCGCCGGTCTCGGGGTGGAGCTGGGGTTCCAGCCAGGTTTCCAGGTCCTCCAGGACCCTCACGGCGCCCGGGTCGCAGGCAAGTTCGGCGCGCTGGTCGAGCTGTGCGAGGTCGAGCACCAGGCCGTGCAGGTGCGCGGCGTAGGCGTTGCGGGTGGGTTCGGTGACGGGCGGCGGGTGGATCTGGCGACGGCCCACGGTGTTGACCGGCAGGCAGTACAGGAACCGGGCCAGCAGGCCACGCTCGCGCGCCTCGGGGGTGCGCGCGATGGTGGCCAGGTTGCCGGGCTGTGTGGTGATCGCGATGGTCAGCGCGGGCCGTTCGATCCGCTCGGCCGGCCGTCCCTTGCGGTCGATCCTGATCATGTCCCCGGCGTGGGCTTTGAGCAGCGTTTCCAGGTTCGGAGCGGTGCTGTAGCGGACACCGGCCACGGTGGCGAACGATCCGCCCTCGGCGGACAGGATGCCGAGCCGCCCGCCGTGCTGGGCCAGCAGGGACGCGGCGGTCTCGGGGGTCAGGTCGTCGGCCAACAGGCGCGGTTCGGGCTGTTCGATGAGTTCGTAGGCGTCCTGGGCAGTAGCCATGGCCTCGGCCATGGCGGCATCGGGATCCTTGTCGGCGAGTTCGGCGGCCCGGGCGGCTTTCTCGGCTTGGGCCCGGATGCGGCGGGCTTCCAGGGATGCCTGGATCCGTTGGGTTTCGGTGGCGTCGCACAGGGCTTGCTCGGCGTCGCGGAGGGGCTGGGTCATCGCGTTGAACGTCGGGGATTTTCGGGATCCGGGCGCCAGGGCAATGACGGTGTAGAGGTTGGTCGGTTCGACCCATCCCGGGATCGGCGACACATCGACCCGGCCGCCCGCGGCGACGGCCAGCCCGGCCAGGCCGAGGGTTGCCGGGAGGTCGATCGGGACCTGCAAGGCGGTCGCGGTCTCGGTGATCATGTCCGCCAGCCAGCCGGGCACCCCGTCGAGCGGGAACTGTGGGAGCTGCCGTTCCGGGGTGAGCGGCAGGTACGGCTCCCACCCGGCCGGCCCCTCCGTCACCGACGACTCGGCGGCGTGCGCGGGTTCGACGGGATGGAGGTATCGGACGGGTGCTTGATCGGTCACGCTGCTGCCCTCCCAAGGGTTCGGGGATCCGTGGCGCCGGTCCGGAAACCGGACAGGATCGTGTTGTGCGCCTGCCGGTCGGTGTGATCGGACTTCCCGCACCGGCCGCGCATGATCAACTCGGCCGACCGCAATGCGTCATAGGCGGTCTGGTGCGTCAGCTCGCCGCCGGCCACCAATCGACCGAGGTTGATCGAGGCCTTGAACAGCTCCAGGTTGTGCGCCCCGGCGGGCGCGTCGGCCACCCGCCGCATCTCTCCGTCCACGATCGCGGCGAGATAGGCGCTCAGGTGCCCTACAGCGGCCTCGGTCGGCTCTGCCGGGACGTAGGCGGGCTTGGTCAGGCGGTCGGCGATCCAGTCCGGCAGCGGGGCGGCCGGGGCGTCGTGCACGGCCCGGTAGACCCCGGCCCCGTGCCGGGTCCCTGCGGCGACGACCAGGCCGACCTGGCCGCGGGTGTCGAGCAGCCACCCGAGGGACCGTTGAGTGTTGCCGAGCCGGTTACCGGCCGGGGCCCGGTAGTAGAGGTGGATCCCGCCGCTCGGGGTCTGGACCGTGTAGGTGTCGAGCGGCAGCACCCCGCCGGCATGGTCGGCGAGTGCCGCCAGTGCATCCGCACCGTCACAGATCCCGGGCTCGGTCGGCGGTGGATCCTTCGGCTTCGGCTGGTCGCAGTCGATCACCAGCAGCCCGGCCGGACCGCAGGCGATCCCGACCCCGTTCCGGTCGTGGCCAGGCTGGCTCCACCAACCCCGAATCCGGCCCGGGTCAGTCGTGGCGTTGGCCTCCCAGTCCTCCCACAGCGGTTGTTTGCGGCCGACCAGCAGCGGGAACACCGGCCACCCCCGGGCGGCGGCGGCGAGCGCTGCGGCGAGGTGACGGTTCGTCACGCGGCCTCCCCGAACACGTCCTCAACGACGACGGAACCAAGATCACGAGAGACCGGCGGGGTGACCGCGTTCCCGGCCAAGCGGACCCGTTCGCGGCGGGTGCCGCGCCACCGGTAGGTGGCCGGGAACGCCATCCCCGCGGCGATCTCGTGAGGTTCGAACATCCGGAACAGGCAGTCGTCCACCCGCCGATCGGCGGCCTCAAGATCACCCGGAGTGATCACGGTCGGTTCGGACTTGCCGGTGTCGTTGCGCATGATCAACGCGTGCCGGTCCCGGGTGGTGACGGTGCCCAGCGGATCACCGGCCGGCTGCGCGGCCGTGCTAGTGCCGTAGTAGGCGGTGACCATGGCGTAGGCGTCGCGGGTGGCCAGGGTCCGTAACGCCTCGTCGGTGGAGCGGGCGTCGTCGTTCCAGGTGCCGCCGGCCGGGACGACCAGGCCGTGATGGTTGCCGGACGCCGTGACCGTGGCGAGCGGCTCGGCGGCCGGCCGAGCGTCGGAGCCACCGCCGCGCAGCTCGGCGATAAACGGCATCAGCACCCCGGTTTCGTTGCGGGTCGTCATGGTTCGCATCGCGGCATCCGCGGAGCGGGCTTCCTTGCCGTCGCGGCCCTCGACCGGCACCAGCAGCGCCTTGGAATCGATCGTGTGCAGCGTCTTCAGAACCTCACTGGTCGGCCAGGCCCGGTAATAGCCGTCCGGCCGCCCATAGGCCGGGTGGCGGGGGTCGGCGGCGTCGTAGGTGTGCCCGGCCACCTCGGCACTGAACGGGCCCCAGTAGCGGGCGATCCCGGCCGCGATCCTGGCCCGTGTCTTCGGTGCGATGTGGTGCCAGCCGAGCGATTGGGTTTTGGCCTTGTCGGCGAAGAATTCCTTCAGCGGCCGGTCCCCGATCCGGGTCCCCGGGATCGTCCAGTCGATCGCCGTCACGGCGGGCAGCCAGCCGGGTTCGACCCGCTGCCCGCGGCATGAGTGCTTCGGGCACCGGTAGTAGTACTGGGCCCGGTAGCGGCCCCATGGCCGGTCCGGCTTCTTCCAGGTCTGCAGCGGCTCCACTACCTCGTCACAGGACGGGCACCACGCGGCCGGGCGCTGGATCCGTTGCAGGTCTGGCCGTCGCTCGCCGCGGAGCCAGAACACGACATACATCCGGTCCCGGCTTTGTGGTGCCGGAAGCCCGCCGTGCTGGGCGTGCATCGAGTTGAGGTAGACGATCTGGTGGTCATAACCCAGGCTCGCCATGGCCATCAGCCAGGCCTGGAACGGCACCCACTGGTAGGCGTCAACGACGTTCTCCACGACCAGTGCCCGGTAGCGGTGATACTCGCTGAACCGGACGACATCCCACATCGTTGCCCGGGACCGCTCGGCCGCCTCGTCCGGCAGCACCTCGCCGAACAGATCCGGTTGGCGATCCTGCTGCTTCTTGCCCTTCGCGATCGTGTGGTTCGTGCATTCGGGGCTGAACCAGGCGAACACGGCGGGCTTGAACATCCGCGGATGGATCTGCGAGAGATCGGCACAGATGTGGTCGGTGTCAGGGTGATTGGCGTTGTGGACCTCGATCGCCAGCGGCCAATGATTTCCGGCGCCGACGATGGTGATCTTGCCGGTCTGGCGCATCCCGTCCGAGGACCCGCCGGCCCCGGCGTACATGTCGTGAGCGGGGATCATCCCAGCAGCTCCAGCCCGCGGGTGCCCTCGGCGGTCACCGCGCCGTTGACCGCGTGGCAGGGCTGTTCGGTGCACCAGGCGAACCGGCCGACGTGATGGAGGGTGTGCCACTCGGTGAGCACGTCGTACGCACGGGCCTTCCGCTCCACGGTCTCGCCGCGGTCGCCGACACCGACGACCCCCTCGTCGTCGTACTCGAAATCGACCGTGGTCCAGTTCTGGGCGGATCGATCGACCAACAGCCGGGTGTCCAGCACGGACCCGGCGTAGTCTGAAACCTCATTCATGATCGGCGTTTCTCCTAGGTTCGTCGGTGATGAGTACGTGTTAGGTCCGACCGGCGGCCGGGCTCCGGAGGTGGTGCTCCGGGCCCGGCTCACCAACGGGGTCAGAACGGCGGTTCGTCCGTCGCAGCGGCTCCGGCGGTGACCGGCCGGACCTGGTTGCCGGCCGGTGTCGTGACCCACGGGTCACCACCGGCCGGCGCCGCGTCCGGCCCCTTCCGCTGCTGCTCGCGGGTGGCCTTGCGGACCTCGGCCGTAGCCCATTGCAGGGACGGGCCGAGGTCGTCCACATCGAGATCGATCGACCACCGCGATTCGCCCTCCGGGGTCGTCCACGTGTTCTGCCGGAGCCTGCCGGTCGCGATCACCCGTACGCCCTTGGCGAGCGTGGCGGCGGCATGCTCGGCAAGGTCCCGCCAGGCCGTCGAGCGGAGGAACATCGTTTCCCCGTCGGTCCACTGGTTGGTGGTGCGGTCGTAGCGGCGCGGGGTCGCCGCGATCGTGAACCGGGCATAGGCCTGCCCGCCGGTCGTGTACCGCAGCTCCGGATCCCCAGTCAAGTTCCCGGTGATCGTGATCGTCGGTTCGTTGCTCATCGTGCGTTCCTCTCGGGTTGGGGTTAGGCGGCCAGCTCGGGCGCGTGGCCGGTGTGGGCGGCTTGGGTGGCTTCGCCGATCCAGGCGGCGGCGTAGCGGGCGTGCCGTTCAGCGGTGCGGAGGTGTTCGGCGACAGCGAGCGGGTTGCAGCCGGCCGAGGTGCCGCCGTGACCGGCCAGGGCGAGCGAGCGGACCAGCTGGTCACAGTGGGCGGCCAGCCCGACGCCGAGGTGTTCCAGCTCGGCCGCGACGGCGGCCACGGTCGGCCCGGGCATCGGTGTGCCGGCCATCTCGGCGTGCGCGGTGTCGATCAGCTCGGCGGCCTGCCGGACAGCGGCCAGGATCGCCGCGTGCTGTGGATGCGTGGTGTTCATGGTTCAGTCCTTCCTCGTGGTGGTTGCGGTTGACTTCCAGGGCAGGGGTGGCAGTTCGGCTCTGCGGATCGCGCCGTGTGCCACGGTCAGCCAGGAACTCAGATCGAGGGCGCCGTCGGCGGCGGAGTCCAGGTGACGGCGGGCCCGGGCGATGGACCGGGCCTGGTCGGTGTCGGCGCCTTCGCCCTGGTCGGCTTCCTGGTTGGCGAGGGCGGCGGACAGTTGCCCGCACAGGTGCCACAGCCGTTCGGTTGCGATGGCCAGATCGGCGATCACCAGGGCGAGATCGGGCCCGGGCAGTGTCGGCCGGTCGCGGAGGCGGTCAGTCATGGATTGGAAGACCTGGGCAGAGATCCGGGCCTCGTAGGCCAGGGCTTCGGCGGGATCGAGTGGGTTCATGGGTTCGTTCCTTCCGTTTCAGGCGATCTGGGCTGTTCAGGCGATCTGGTCGGTGGGCCAGGGGTAGAGGCTGGTGAGCTGTTCGAACCCGGTCGGGCGGCCGGTGGTCGCCTCGGTCGTCATCCGGGAGTGCTCATGAGTTCCGGCGGCGTGCGCCATCGCGGCCAGGACCAGGACGACGGTGGACCGGTCGAGGCCGGTGAGGGTGTCGCCGAGGTGCACGGGCCGGTCGGCTGACAGGGACGCGGCGAGGTCCAACAGCCGCCGTTCGCCGCCGGACAGGTAGCCGGCTTCGCGGACCTGGGAGGTGTCGAACCACACCGTGCCGTCGTCCTCGCATCCGATCCACGGCCCGTTCATCAGTCGGCCGCTCATGGCGCGGATCAGGAGTTCGGCGGCGGCCTCGGTCGTGTACAGGCCGCGGGCCCATTCGCGGAGCCGGGTGGCATTGTCGATCTTGGTGGTGTTCATCGGGTGGTCCTTTCGGGGTTAGAGGTGTTTGCGGTTCTTCCCGGCCTGGTTGGCGATCCGCCAGCCGAGCCGGAGACGTTTGCCGGTGCCCTTGCAGCGACCGCAGTCACGCCAGGCCCTGCCGGACGGTGAGCGACGTTTCCCTGAGCCGTCGCAACGGCGGCAGGCGGAAAATGGCCAGATCCAGCACGCCAGCCCGTACAGCGCGCCCGCGCCGGCCAGGCCGAGCACGGCCAGCACGATCAGCCCGGTTTCGGTCACGCGATCAGCCCGCCGATCAGTCGCGCGATCATGCGCCAGAACTCGCCGATCATGATCACCACGGCGATGGGCGGGCCCATGACGCCGACGACCGCGGTGGCGATCGCCAGGCCGGGGTGCCGTTCGGTCCACTCGCCGATCCGGATTCCGTAGCCATAGGCCCGGCGGGCCAGGTCGTCCGGGGCCGGGCTGGTCGGTCGGCCGTGGTCGTACACCCAGCACAAGATCCTGTAACCACCGAGTGCGAGGCCGAGTCCGGCCATCCCCGAGAAGATCGAGGTGAACACGCTCAGGACGGTTTCGGGATTCACGCCGCACCGCCGGTCCGCAGGTCGGGAAAGACCCACAGGTAGGCGCGGTCAGTCCGCGTCGGGTCGTCGTCGTTGATGACGAACACCCGGTACTGGTCTTCGACCCCGATTCCGGCGCTGAGCGCGGCCCGGTGCGGTCGCAGATGGGCCGGAGTGAGGCCGGCGGGCAGGTCGATGGTGACTTCCCACACCAGCCCGAAGCGCCAGATCGGGTACGGGTAGCTGACCGCGTCGCCGTTGCGCAGCTCGGCAATCGGCAGCGCGGCGAGCGCGGCCGTGACCTGGTCCAGCGTGAACGGCGCCTCGCCGCCGTCGTGTTCGTCATGGTCGCTAGCGGCTAGCGGTCCGATGGTGGTCATGGTGCTCCTTTTCGGGGGTTTGAGCCTGTTTTTGGGTGTGATCGGCTGCCCCTGCTAGGTGTGTGTCGTCCCTAGTGGGGTGCTAGATAGGGGCGCTAGCGGGCCTGCTAGACCTAGCGGGCCCGGTGTGGCCGGGTCTGGGTCAGTCGCCACTCCCGTCGGTCTCGGTCTGCCGCTTGCGTTTCAGCTCGCGGCGGGCCTGGTCGAGGTCGGCGCGGTGGGGACCCCGGCGGCTGGTGCCCTTGCCGGTGTGGGGGTCGGTGCCCCAGACCTGTTTCGTCTCGATGCCGTACGGCTTGAGCTGACCGGTCAGCCCGGCCGGGTCCAGTCCGCGGTAGTGGTCCGGGCGGAGCTTGGTCAGCCCGTCGCACAGCACCTCCGACCAGACCTTGTCCACCCCGGACGGCCACACGGCGGCCAGGTCGTCCAGCAGCGAGAACGTGGGCCCGGCAACCTCGGTCGTCTCGCCGATGGCGTGACCGGTCAGGGTGCCGGCTTCCTCACGAAGCGCCCGGGCCCGTTCGATCACCGGGGCCGCGGTCTTGGCGTCGAAGAAGTAGGCCTTCACGGTCTCGATCCGCGGCCCGTGGCCGCGCAGGATGCCCACGCCCTTGTCGGCTTCGGTGAACTCGGTGGCCTTCACGCCGGCCTTGTTCATGCCCGAACCCAAGATCATGTCGTTCTCGGTGTGGCCCATCACGCGCAGGCAGTACCGGATCCCGGCGTTGGAGCTGACCCCGGTCGGAAGGCTGTTCGCGTCCGGCTTCTGGGTGGCCGGGACGAAGATGATCCCCATCGCCGGGCCGATCTTGGTCAGTCGCTTGCACAGGTACGCGGCCTCCTCGCCGAACTTCTCGGACTCGAACAGTTCCTGGCACTCGTCCAAGATCACCAGGATCGGTTGCAGCCCCAGCTCAGGACGGCGGGCGATCGCCGGGGTGATCTTGCGTTCCGGGCACAGATCAGCCGGGAGACGGCTGATCCGCTCCGACCGCTTGCCCAGCTCGGCCACCAGTTCCCGCAACCGCACCATCACCGCGGCCAGGGTCGGATCGTTGTCGTCCCCGGTCGCCAGCCCGGACACGTAGGTGTGGCAGACCGGTTCGGCCGGACCGAGGTCACCGGTCCCCTTCAGCTCGAACACGTCCAAGATCACGTACGGGTCCAGGGCAGCGGCCAGCACGATCCCCAGTAGCGAGGACGTCTTGCCGTACCGGGGCATCGACCCGATCAGCATCGAATTGAACATCAGCGTCAGTGACACTTCCCGGCCGCGCGGGTCCAGCCCGAACGGGATCGGGGTGAAGATGTCGGTCCGGGCCAGCTTCGCCAACGGACCCGGGGTCTTCTCCGCCGTAGCGATGTCGGTATCGCCGACCCACAAGATCAACCGGCCCGGGTGCACCGACGGATCGGCGTCCGGCCACACGCAGTTCACCGGGCGCCGCAGCGCAGCGGCGAGGGTCTGGCGCTTCTGGATCACCTCCTGGGCGGTCACGCCGTACGGGAGATCGATCGTGGCCCGCCAGCCCTGTTTGTCCCGGGCGATCGGGTCCGGGAACATCCGCTGGTCCGCCCCCGGGGTCTTCAGCGCCCGGTTCAGGTCAGCGATCCCGAGCGCGCCGAGCGCGGTCAGGACCAAGTCCGAGGTCAGGATCGGGATCTTCTTGCTCGCCAGGGCCCGGGAGATCACCGGCTTGTCCCGGTCCGTCCCGACCTTGCCGAGCAGCCCGATCACGACCGCCGCGATCAGCAGCATCACCGGGACCGGGACGATCGCGGTCACGATCCCGAACGCCGCGACCCCGGTCACAGCGATCACGCCCATCCCGGACAGCAAGCCCCGGGTCCGCATCCGGTTGACCCGCTTCTCGGTCAGCTTCAGGTGCATCTCCGCGTCCTCGGCCCGGATCGCCGACAGAACCAACGGGCGGGACTCGATATCGAGCACCCACAGGCGCCAGTCCCGCACCAGCCGGTACGCGCCCCGCGGAGACCGGGCCAACAGCCGCGCCCCGTAGACCGGGACCCGCGCCGCGTGGAACGCCGTCACATGCCGCGCGGCCCGGGCAGCCCAAACACACGCCTCCCACCGCGTCTGACGATCCCGCAGCCAGACCGGGATGACCGGCGGCCGGTCCTCCGCCTGCCGCCACCGCGGCAACACCTGAGCCAGCGTCGCCGGATCGGGATCAACGAACTGCACCTCCCCGCCATCACCGACCCGGGACGCATCACCCGCCGGGACCAGCTCGCCCCGGTCCCGCACGACCAGCACGCCACCATCCCGGTCAGACCCATCCCGGTCGTCGTCCCCGTCCCGGTCGTCCCGGTCCTGGTCCAGCTCGTCCTGGTCGCCGTTGTCGTCCTGGTCGGCGGTGTCGTCCTGGTCGGGATCGTCGTGGTCGTCGTGCTGTTCGTCGTCGGGGTCGTACGCCGGCCAGGCGGTCCCGGGGAACGGGATCACACCATCCCGGCCGTCCCGGTCGTCCTGGTCGGCGTGGTCGCCGTACGGGTCGTGCTGGGTCGTCGCGGTCATCAGGCCGCCTCCTCCCTCTCCATCCCGGCCGGGCGGTCAGCCTCGGCGGGCACTACAGCCATCCCGGGAACCTCGGCCGCGCCGGCCGGGGTCTCGGTCGTCTCATCGGTCTTCTTGAACTCCCGGGCCCACCCGCGGCCGGTCGAGTCGTCAGCGTCGAACCGACGGCCCAGCTCGGCCCCGCTCGGTGTGCGGCCCTCGGCCCGCTCGGTCTGCCAGAACTTCCAGGCCCGGTCCTTGCGCGGGTCCGACTTCTTCGCCTGCTTCCGGCGCGGCTTGACCACCGCGGGCACGGTCACCGGATCGACCGATGCCGGTGCGGACTCCACGGCCGGCGGCGCCTGGTCTGTGAGCTGTGGCGGCACCTGGTCCTGGTCTGCCCGGGTCTCCGGCCGGGACGGGCCCACGATCTGGCGCGGCGGCTCGCGGTCAGCGTCCGGGGCCAGCAGGGCGTCCAGGTGCAGCACGGCGGCCAGGGTGATCGGGGCGACCATCGCCGCGACGATCACCAGCGCCAGCCCGGCCGGCATCGCCCCGGCATGCACCAGGTGGCCGGTCACGTTTCCGGCAAGCGATGCCGCCAGCCCGGCCAGGGTCAGGTTCCGGGCGTAGGTCCGGGTCCGTGGGTTCGTTGGCCGGCGCCGCAGCCAGATCCGGCCACCGAGGAACGCCGGAACGTCGATCAGCAGCGGCAACAGCCACGCCCGCCAGTCCGTCCAGCCGGACTGTGACGCCAGAAAGATCAACGTGTCACCCGAGGCGACGATCGCCGCGACCATCACCAGGTACACCCCGGCCCGTACCAACGGATCCGGCGCGTTCTCACCCTCCACCACCCCGGCCGCCGGGCCGGTGATCTTGATCTTGGTCGTAGTAGTCATGCCGCACGCCCCTTCCCGTCGCCGATCCCGGCCGCCCACTCGGCCTTCACATCGCGGCGGTAGGTGCGGCCGTGCCGGGGATCGAGCGGGTGGCGGCGGAACTGTCCCGCAACCACCCCGTGCAACGGTGGGTTGGTCGCTACGAACGCCGCGCACAGCTCGAACACCGGGCACGCGGTCCGGCAGAGCCAGCCCGCCCGCCGGATCTCGAACTCCTCCCCGTTCGCGGTGTCGTCGGCGTCCCACGTACCCGGGTCCATCTGGCACGGCGTCAAGACTCCCTCGCTGACCTGATCTTGAATCGCATCGGTCAGCGACTTGTGCGCCCGGGCCTGTTCCGGCGTGTAACCCGGGCCAGGCAACGCATCCCGCGGCGACAGCTCGCCCACCGTACGAACATCACAAGTCCTCATGCTGCTTCACCACCAAGATCATCGGCGCCGAGGATCATGGTCCGGTCGGCTTCGTCCTTCACCCGCAGGTCAAGATCAACAGAGAACAGGTCCGGCAGATCCGCGACCCGATCCGCAGCCGCCTCCCGGGTCGCGATCTTGTGCGCCAGATCCCAACACGGCCAGCACATCGCCCGCTTCGGTGCCCGCGCCGCCGCCGCCGTGTCCATCCGCAGTTCCGGATCCACCGGCACGATGTGCAGCGGCCGACCCGGCCGGTGCTCCGTATCGCACCGACCTCCACCCTTCGCGTGATGCCGCCCGCACGCCCCGCGACACTCACAGCGACCATCAGCCCTGCCGATCACCGCATCCTCGGCCGTCGCGATCACCGGCCACGCCGAACGCATTCCGCCCGACATCAGAAGAACCTCCCGACCAACATCAGAAACCCCATGGCCATGGCGACCAGGCCAACCGGACCCGTGATCAGAACAAACTCGGCCAGCGTCTCCATCACCGATCTCCCGTCAGCCCGACAGCGAGCGCGAACCCGCCGACCGCAATCGCCACGAACACCACCCAGACCGGACGCAACGCGTCCAGCAAGCTGAACCACAGCGCGTAATAGTCCTCGATCACGCCGCCACCGCCTCCACATCAGCCGGACGGTGACCGGTCCGGAGATGATCACGGCCCGCATCGGCGGCGGCCGAGGACGACCCTTCGCGGCCGACACCCGGGCAATGCGGGAACCCGGCACACTTCCAGGACCAGGCGCCCTTCACCGGTCGTACTGACACTGGCCGGTCAACGTGCAGTCGCGTCATCACGCGACCTTCTTCCCGACCTCGTTCAGGCCAGCCTGCGCGGCCTTCAACGCCTCCTGGCAGAACCACTCGATCCCATCCGCGATCGGCGGACCGGCGGGCGTCGAGGCCAGCACGACGCCGACCAGAACACCGAACACCATCGGGACCGGCTTCTGCTTGCCGAACTTGATCATCAGGAACGCGATGCCCAGCATCAACAGAACCAAAGGGACCGTGATCATTCGGACCGACCCCCAAACAGCAGAAACGCCACCACCAGGCTGATCAACGCCATTGCGCCGAAACCCTGACCTGCAAGAGTCGGCCCCGCCTCCAGCGGGACCACCGTCATCAAACCTTCGAACATCTCGACAGCTCCTTTCGTTGGGTTGGGTTCAATACTGACTGAGTCAGTATTGAGTGTCAAGGGTTATGCTGCGACTCAGTACTGGCCGCTGCGGTTCTTGGTTTGTGCAACCAGCATCCCGACGATCACGGGGGGCTCGGTAGGGCGCAGCGGGGGGCGCAAATGTGCAAACTGCGAACCATGGGGAGGGGTGAGACGGATGGCCGGTAAGCCAAACGAGCGCTTGGCCGCCCTCATGCGAGATGCGGACTTGTCCAACAAGCGACTGGCGCGACGGGTTCGGGAGCTTTCCGTACGGGCAGGGAAGCCGCTCCCGTCCAACCACACGGACGTCACCAGGTGGCTGAAGGGAACCGTCCCGCGGGCGTACACCGTCTCCCTGATCGCCGAGGCAATGACAGATTTGACCGGACGCCCCGTCAGCCCCGCCGACATCGGGTTTCCCGGCGCGATCCCATCGATCAACAGAGCAGGCCTTGACTACGGGGCCACGGAGGCTCCGAGCACACTCCTGGCCGTCATGGAAGCCGATCTTGCAGATGTCCAGGCGATCGTCCGATCGGAGCTCGACGCTCAGGCAGGGCCGGCCGCAGCTCTTCAGTGGCTCACCGACGGCGATCAGCCGATGCCTGAGAACACCACAGGCCAGCGGGTCGGGTTAGCCGACGTTGCGGCGGTCCAGGCCACGACCGCAGCTTTCGCTCGGCTCGATGACACGTACGGCGGTGACCACGCTCGCCGGGCACTGGTGGAGTTCCTGCGGAACGACGCCAAGCGCCTACTGACCGGGCGCTACTCGGAACCGATCGGCCGTGAGTTGCACCGAACGATCGCCGAGGCAACCCTGCTTGCGGCGTGGATGTCGTACGACGCGGGTCGCCACGGACTTGCTCAGCGCTACTTCACACTGGCGCTCGGTCTGGCTCGATCGGGCAATGACCAGCTACTCGCCGGAAGCGTTCTCGACGCGATGAGCCATCAGGCAACGTTTCTCGGACGTGGAACGGAGGCGGCAACCTTGGCGAAGGCAGCACTGGCCGGCACTCGTTCAGTGGCAACTCCGACGCTTAATGCTCACTTCCTACTGATGGAGGCGCGCGGGCTTTCGGTAAGCGGCGACGCCGTAGGTGCAGAACGGGCCCTCTCCAAGGCCGTCGGGATCTTCGATCGTCGTCGACCGGACGATGACCCAGAGTGGATTCGGTACGTGGACGATCGCGAACTCAACGCCGAGTTCAGCCACTGCTATCAGGCGCTCGGGTGGCATCACAAGGTGGACACGTACGCGATCCAATCTCAGGTTGGGTCGCCGCGGAGCGACTTCTTTACGTCAATGCTCCGGGCGACCGCACAACTGTCTGGACCGGCCGCCGACATCGAGTCTGCGTGTGCAATCGCGAGCGAAGCGCTGGACGCCGGAGAGCATCTCAAGTCACACCGTGCGGTGTCGTACGTTGCCGACTTCCAGGCGAAACTAGCGGGCCGCGACCGGGTCGCCGCCGTGGTCGATCTGGTCGAGCGGAACGCCGAAAATCGCATGTGGAATGCCGGGCTCAGAACGGCTTCCAAGATCGCCGGCTAGAGCCCGTCCGAACGTCGTGGATTCGCTGCCTGGCCTCGGGGACAGCGGCCGGGTCAGTCTCAGCACGGCCCGCGATCCACGTCAGCATCGTGAGTTCGAGCGTGTCCCTCAGAGTGCTGTAGCCGGGCCACTCCATCACGTCGAACCCGTACGCCTTGACGAACGACCGGTATTCATTCCGGGTGTGCCAGCCGAACTGTTCGTAGTACTGCGCTGTCTGGATCAGGTCCCACTCACGGGCGCCGGTTGCGAAGCTGTCCAGGTCTGCCAACCGGGCGACTCCCGCATCGTCGACCAGGACGTTGCCCACGTTGGCGTCTCCGTGGATCGGTCCTGGTCGGAGCGCGAACGTCAGCCCTCCGAAATCGGCCGCGAGCTGGCCCAGTCGATCGGCCAGGAAGTCCCGCGTTCCTGCGTCCAGGTGTTGAAGCTTGGACAGGCGACGGGCTGCCTTTCCGCCGGGATCGAACCCCGGCAACGGCACCGGAGCCGGATCCTGGATCGCGTGCATCTTGGCCAGTAGGCGACCGCAGTCCTCGGTCGTGCCAAACACGGTTCGATCCGACACCGACCGCCAGAATGTGACCACCCGATCGCCTGCCGTGATCGGCTGGCGCACGTCCAGCACCTCCGTCACGGGGACCGAATGGCCGGCCAGCCAACGCGCAACCTCCACTGTTGTGCGTACGGACTCGATATCGGCGTGTGGTGCGCTGACGCGAACAATCGTTGTTCCCGATCGGAACACCGCGTTCGATCCGATCCTGATCAGATCCGGCTCAGGCAGGTCTAGTCCGACCTCTGCAGCGCCCTGCTCAAGGGCGCACAAGGCCTCCGAGCGCTCACGCTCGGAATCGTCCGGGCTGGTCACTCGCTGGCCTTTGGCTCGACTCCGCCAGCGTCCTTACGGGGCCGGCCGCCGATGCCGTGGCGGGGCCGCTTCTCGTGCCACTCGATGATTCGCTGCGGCTTCCACATGTGAGTTCGACCGACCGTCAGGTCGGGCTCTGGCATCTGGCCACGCAGGCGATAGGAACTGACCGCACCGACGCGGACGCCGAGGTGTGCGGCCACGTCGGAAGTAGTCCACCACTCTGCGTTTGGATCTGGTGCATCGCTCACCGGTCTACCTTCGCAGAGCGAACCAATGCTTCAGCAGTCACCGCCGCCCGAGTGTCGAGAGACGGACGCCTACTGGCCGAGTTGGCAGGACTGGCGGAGTCGGCGGACCTAACGATTACCCGTACGGCCCGGCAGCCGAGGCGGGAGATGGGGCACTTCAAGCGACGTCCGGGCGCCTTTTGTCAGAGAAACGGAGGAAACGTCAAATTCGACACTGACGCCAAAACACGCGTCTGACTAGGAAGTTCAGACTTCTGTCGACATTGTCAGTTCTGTCAGACGAATTCACCCCCATGCCCCAGCACAGGCAGCTTGCCGAGTGATGGCTGGGGCATGGGGGTGAACAGGGGCCCCCGCCTAGGCCCTCCTCATGTTGTTGATCGACGAAAGGTCGTACCCGACCTGAACCCAGCCCTTGAGGTCATCCGAGTCAACCCTGACCCCAGCCGAGAGCAGCAGTGCGGCCGTCGCCAGGTTGATCCCGCTCGGATCCAGCTCTGGCCGCCCAAACCAGTTGCCAGCGGCCCGCCCGCCGGCCTCGACAAGCACATCGGTTCTGCCATCGGCCATTCCGCGCAGGAACGCCAGCGCCTCCTGCCGCGGGACGCCTTCCAGGGCGAGCTTGCGAGCTGTGCTCGACAGCCCAGAGATGAGAACTTGGTGCGGATCACCGCGACGCCGACGTGCCATCCAACGACCATAATCGAATGTATGTTCGATCGTCTAGTTGTTGAGGATAGGCCGGGCGGGGTGAGTGGTGGTGGATCAGCCATCGGCGGCCAAGCTTGTATTTGAAGGGATGTACTTCCACCAGCAGTACCTGGACAAGAACCCGAACGGCTACTGCCCCGTGCACGCGACCGGCGTCACCTGCAATCCCTGACTGCAGCCTGATCAGACGGGATCGATTCCGATCTGCTTGATCCGCACAAGGCGTCGTCACCGTAAGGTGCCCGCATGCCGCTCGAAGCATGGGCCAGTGTGCTCGGATCCGACCCCATCGTGGGCGAGCCGGACGGCCGGGTCCGACAGGTCACGGCCGAGGACGGCCGGGAGTACGTCCTCAAGCGGTCTATGGTGTGGGATCCCGAGGCGCCCCGGCTGCGGCTGGCCCGCGAGTTCCGGATCCTGTCCGTGCTGCAGGGAGCACGGGTCCCTGTCGCACTGCCGGTGATCACCGACGACGGTTGCATCTGCACCGAACGCGACGGCGAGTTCTACCTGCTGTTGCCCCGGATTCCCTTCGACACCGACGATCTCGAGCAGCGGCCGGACGCCCGGGAGATCTATCGCCGGGTCGGCGAAGCCATCGCCCGGATGCTGCTCGCGCTCGCCGCCTGCCCCTACCCCAGCGGCTCGTACGAAGTCGTCCTCGATCGGCGGGTCGGCCCGGCCGCATTTCCCCTGGTACGCGCGGCCGACCCGGGCCTCGCCCGACAACTCGACCGGCTGTCCCCCAGGCTCGCCGCCGCGACCGCCGGGTTGCCCCGGCAGCTGACCCACGGTGACTGTCACGACGGCAACATCCTCATCCGTGAGGGTCACGTCGTCGGATTCATCGATCTCGATCATCTGTCCACCGCACCTCGGATCTGCGACGTCAATCGGTGGCTGGGGAACCGAGTGCTCGGCACGATAGACGCTCCCCGCGAACGCTGGCCCGCCTTCCTGGACCTGGTCGACGCGCTGCTCTCCGGCTTCGATGCCGCGAGCCGCCTTTCGGGTCAGGAACGGGACGCGCTGGGCCCGGCCCTGTTGATCAACGAACTCGACGCCGCCGAGTGGTGCCTGGGCCAGGGTGACGACTCCAGCTCGTATGTGACCGGGCTGATCCGCACCTGTCACTGGCTGGCCGACCGGGACGCGCAACTGAACTGAGTCGCGGCGCCCGGATCGCCCGCAGGGATGGGGAATCCTGGCCTCAGATCCTTCGGGCGACTTCCTCGAGCCGTGAGACCCATCCGGCAACGCTGACGGCATCCTCGGGTTCGTCGAGCAGGCTGAGACAGGCCTGGATGGCGGCCGCGGGCAGACAGGCGGCGAGCCCGTCGTGTGGACCGTACGAAGCCAGCGCGTCATCCCAGGAGGCCGGGTCGACACTGGAGACCAGGTGCCAGGCGAGATCGGTGACACCGGGACCAAGGCCGACGTCCTCCCAATCGAGCAGGGCGATCTCGCCGTCCGGCGAGGTCCGCAGATTGAGCGACGAGGCGTCCCCGTGCGTCAGCGTGAGCGGAGCAGCGACGCTCGCGCGGTGCTCGACCTCGGCCACTCTGCCGACCAGCCGGTCTCCCAGGTCGCGGACCCGGGACGACAGGTCGCGCCGGTGCCGGCCTTCGGTCCAGGACCTCGTGAACAATGCGTCGACGAGATGCGTGACGTCAGCGCGCGGCAGCCACGCCCAGCGGCGCCCGGCCTCGACCTCCCATCGATCATGCAGCAGTCGCAGCGTGCCGGCCGCAGCCTCCGGATCTGCGCCGAGTCGCCAGGCCGAGAGATCCTCCAGGTCCAACCGGGTGGCGCCGTCCGCTGCGATCTCGGCACGTCGACAGGCGGGTACGCGAACGTTGATCGACGGTGCGATCTCGCGGTAGAAGCGAACCTCGCGAGTGAACATCTGCAAGACGTCCGGGATCGATCCGATCTCTGCTGGTCGGCGCTGCTTCCGATACGACTCCTCCACGCCGCCAGTGTGGCAGGGACGGGCGGCGTCGGCTTCTGCCTCGACCAGCATCCTGATCATGGAACTGTCCTATCGTGAGGTCATGGAGGACCCGGTAGCCATCGGAGCGACGGGAACGCCGGCGCCCGCGCTTCGTGGGCTGGTCCGGCGCTATCACGGGTCCAGGTTCGAGGGATTCGCGCCGGGCGTGCATCGCGGTCTTCCCTCGCACCATCTCGAGTTCATCTTCTGCCTCGGCCGGCCGCTCATGATCAACACCGGCGACGGGTCGGACGGCCGCTCGTACCGGGGGCTGGTCGGCGGACTACACCATCAACCAGTGCAGGTGGGGCACGGCGGCTCGATGCGGAACGTCTCACTCGAATTGACTCCGCTCGGCGCGAGAAGGCTGCTGGGTGTTCCGGCTGCCGAGCTTGCCGGACACATTGTTGATCTTGATGCGGTGCTCGGAACTGCGGCCGGGACCATCACGGAACGGCTGGCGCTGGCGATCAACTGGGAAGCCTGTTGGGTGGTCCTTGATCAGACCTTGGGAAAGCTGGCCGCCCGTGATCCCGATCATGGCGCAGCGGACAGACCCGCCGAGCGGACCTGGCACCGCATCCTGACGGCTGGCGGTGCGGTTCAGATCGGAGCGCTGGCCACGGAGTCGGGCTACAGCCACCGCCAGCTGAGGGACCAGTTCGTCCGGGAGTACGGCATCTCGCCGAAGCAGGCCGCCAGGATCATTCGGTTCGAACGATCCAGCGAGTTGATCAAGAACCTTGGACGCGCCAGGCACCACCGGCCAGGTCCGGGCATGACTCTGTCCCAGATCGCGGCACGATGTGGCTACTACGACCAGGCCCACCTGACGCGGGACTGGAATCAGCTGGCCGGCTGCGCGCCCTCGACCTGGCTCCGCTCCGAAGACCTCCCTTTCGTCCAAGACAGTCAGCCCACGTCCGGCGCAGGCTGACTGCATGGACTCGACCGAACAACCGAAACTGTGGCCAAGCCTCGGCTATCGCGACGCCACCTCAGCTGTCCGATTCCTCAAGCAGGCACTGGGGTTCGATCAGCTCGCCCACTACCCGGGCGACGCACCCGGCGCAGTCAATCAGGCAGTGCTGCGCTGGAGCTCGGGCGCGATCATCACGATCCACAGCGCTGACGCGACGACCGTCGGCTTCGATGATCTCGGGGCCCGGATACCGGTCGGGATCTACTTGTACACGGACGATCCCGACGGTTTGTACGAGCGGGCACTGAAGGCCGGGGCCCGACCGGCCGGCGGTCCGGAGACCTCGCCGCGTGGCACCCGGGACGCAACAGTCGCCGATCCCGAAGGTTGCCTCTGGAGCTTCGGCACCTATCGGGGCAATTGACAGCGCGGGCGATGACCCAGCCAAGGAGGTCGTAGGGTCGCCAGGTGTTTCCCCATGAGATCGACGTCCGGCCGATCGACTACCTCGAGCAACTCGGTTCGATCTTCGCCCGCTTCGACACCCAGGATTCCGGCAACGTCTCGTACGGGATCCAGGTCGGTGACAACCGCTACTTCATCAAGACCGCCGGCGACCCGGCAGACCCCGATCCGTACCTGGACTTCGACGGCCGGGTCGCGCTGCTGCGCAACGCCGTCGATCTTGCAGGTACCGTTGATCATCCGGCACTGCCGGCCCTGCATGCCGTGATCGATTCCCCGGCGGGGCCGCTGCTGGTCTACGACTGGCGGGACGGCGAACTGCTCGGGGACCGCGGCGGCCCGGACAGCGCCCATGATCGATTCCGTGCGCTGCCGGTGGCGGACATCCTGGCGGTGCTCGACACGCTGTACGGCCTGCACGCCGACCTGGATGCCGAGGGCTGGGTGGAGGGCGACTTCTACGACGGAGCGATGCTGTACGACTTCCCGCGGCGACGCCTGACGGTGATGGACCTCGACTCGTACCGGCGCGGGCCGCACCGCAACGACATGGGCCGCATGTTCGGCTCGACCCGGTTCATGGCGCCCGAACAGTTCTCCCTCTGCGCCCCGATCGACAGCCGTACGACGGCGTACGTGATGGCCCGCGCCGCCCTGGTCCTGCTCGCCGACACTACCCTGGACCGCCCCGCGTTCCGCGGCTCCGACCGCCACTACGCCGTCCTCCAGGAAGCCACCACCACCCGCTTCCCCACCTACGCGACCTTCCACCAGGCCTGGCTCGCCGCCTCACGCTGACAAGTGTGGAGGAACCTTTCGCCGCGACTACCCGGCGGAAATTCACCCAAGAATCCGTTGACCGCAAAGGTGCCGGAAACGAGACGGTGCCGGCCCACCCGCAGTGAGCCGGCACCGCCCGGAAGGGAAGAACGCCCAGGCCTCGACCGATCCCCCGAACGTGGTCGGGGCCCGGGCGCCAGGTCCGCGGCGGAGCCACGCCCCGATCAGCAGGCCCACCCGAACCGGAGTCAATCTATAGAATCTGCGTGGCCAGATGCAAGATTCTGTGCATAACTGTGAGACGTTTAACTCGCCATGATGCTCTAACTGCTTGAATATGCGCCGTCGCATGACTGAGTTCGCGGCAAGCCTGGACGGATCGGCTCGGACAGAATCTGATCCGTCTACGATGCTCATCTGTAGATTTCATGCGGGGGTGAATGGCGTGACGGATGACCCAGACATCCTGCGGCGGCTGAGGCGGGAGATCCTCACCGGAGCGTTGCGACCCGGCGAGCCGATCACCGAACTGCAGCTGGCGGCTCGGCTGGGCGTCAGTCCCACTCCGGTACGGGAAGCCGTCTGGCATCTGGTCGCCGAGGGATACGTCGAGGGTGGCGCCAACCGGAGACGCCGGGTCGCCCGGCCGACCCCGCGCCGTGCGGTCGAGTTGATGGAGTTGCTCAGCCTGCTCGTACCCGCCGCGATCGATCGCGCCGACAGCCGCGCCCCCGGGCCGGAGATGGAGCGGCTCGCCGACCGGATCGATGACATCGCGACGCGCTTCGACCGGCAGGACGGCTCCGCTGTCCAACGGGCCGCGCACTCCTTCGGCACCGAACTCGGCCGGGCCTGCCGGCAGCCGCAACTGGCCCGGGCCCTTGACCGGACCCTGGCCCGGGCCGGCTCGCTGATCCGGTTCCCGGACGAGCTCTGGCTCCCCTGGCCGGCCTGGGCGGCCCGGATCCGCTGGATCGCCGAGCTGTTCCGGGACCGCCAGCTCAAGCGGGCCGAGCGGGAGACCGCCGAGGCGCTCGAGGAACTCACGATCAAGCTCGACCGGGCCCTGCGCACCGACCGTGCCGTCACCGAGGAGGTTCCGCCCGAGCGGCCCGAGACCGACAACCGGCACGACACCGTGTTGCGCCGGCTGCGGACCGACATCGTGAGCGGCGCGCTGCGCACCGGCGATCCGGTCCGCGAAACGGAGCTGGCCCGCCGCTACCAGGTCAGCTCGACGCCGGTCCGCGAGGCGATCCGGATCCTGATGGTGGTCGGACTGATCGACGGGCTGCCGCACCGGGTCCGCCGGGTCGCCGCCCTGCCCGACGACGACCTGGTCGACCTGCTCGACGTCGGCCGGCTGCTCCTCGGCTGGCTCTGCGACCATGCGCTGCCGGACCTGACCCGGACCGAGTTCGCGGCGATCACCGAGGCCGCCCGGCGGGTCGGCCAGGTCTACGACGACGGTGATCCGGAGTCGCTCTGCCTCGCCGTCCACACCGTGTACGAACTCCTCGGCCGGGCCGGGCACAACAACGAGATCTGGCGGCTGCTGGACCTGACGCTGCAGCGGTCGATGGTCCGCTGGCAGCTCCCGCCGGCCGCGGCCCGTACGGTGATCAACGGCTATCGCAGGCTCGGCGAGATCAGCTACACCGACCGGATGCCGCTGGTGCCGCAGACGTTCGACTCGATCCTGGCGAGCACGGTCGCCGGCGCCGTCAGCGCGCCGCAGGCCTAGCATCCCCGGTTCCGCTCGGGCAAGGGTCTTTCGCCCCGCACCCCCGTCAGGGTGGCTGTGCTTAGCTGGATTGATGAACGCCCCCGAACCAGCCGGCGAGATCACCGTCGTCCTGGTGGACGACCACGAGGTGGTCCGGCGAGGCGTCCGTGCCCTGCTCACCGAAGACCCACAGATCCGGATCATCGGCGAGGCGGAGTCGGCCGAGCAGGCGGTCGCCCGGATTCTGGCCCTGCGTCCGCGAGTCGCCGTGCTCGACGTACGGCTGCCGGACGGGGACGGCGTCTCGGTCTGCCGCGAGGTCCGCTCCCGCCATCCTGAGACCGCGTGCCTGATGCTCACCTCGTTCGCCGACGACGACGCCCTGTTCGACGCCGTGATGGCGGGCGCGGCCGGCTACGTCCTGAAGCAGGTCCGCGGCACTGACCTGGTCGGCGCGGTCAAGGCCCTGGCCGCGGGCCAGTCACTGCTCGATCCGGAGAGTACGGCGCGGATGCTGGAGCAGCTGCGGCGGCGGAGCGAGGAGGACGAGGACCCGACCCGGGTGCTGACGCCGCAGGAGCGCAAGATCCTCGAGCTGATCGGCGAAGGCCTGACCAACCGCCAGATCGGCGAGCGCCTCTATCTGGCCGAGAAGACGGTCAAGAACTACGTGTCGAACCTGCTGGCCAAGCTCGACCTGCGCCGCCGCACCCAGGCCGCCGCACTCGCCGCCACGCTGAAGGCCGGCCGGCGCCGGGCCGCGTATCGCGACCGCGGCGTCGACGGCTGAGTCCGCTCACGGACGCACCGGTACCCGCCAGACCACCACGGTCCCGGCCTCGTCGCCGGGGCTGACCTCGCACACGCCGCCGCGGCGGACCGCCCGGCGTTCGAGGTTCGCCAGCCCGCTGCGCCGGTCGGCGGCACCGAGGCCGACGCCGTTGTCGACCACCCGGACCTCGAGCAGACCG
Source organism: Microlunatus sp. GCM10028923 (assembly GCF_042666975.1). Lineage (NCBI taxonomy): Bacteria > Bacillati > Actinomycetota > Actinomycetes > Propionibacteriales > Propionibacteriaceae > Microlunatus > Microlunatus sp. GCM10028923. Next base: position 292,740 of record NZ_JBHTFF010000007.1, read on the forward strand.
TCGTCGGACAGGTCGACCGCGACGTCGATCTGGGTCGCCTTCGCGTGCCGGACCACGTTGGACAATGCCTCGCTGAGCACCGCGGCGAGATCGTCGGCGACCGGGTCGGACAGGTTGGTGTCGAGCAGCCCGGAGGTACGGACCGCGGGCTGGAAGCCCAGCTGGTCGGCGGCCTGGTCGACGATCCGGGTGATCCGGACCCGGGGCCGGGTGGCGACCGCGCCGTCGTTCGCCTGCAGCGCGAAGATCGTCGAGCGGATCTGCCGGATGGTGTCGTCCAGGTTGTCCACGGCGGACTGGATCCGCTCCGCGACCTGGGGTTTCGCGGTCAGCCGGCCGGCGCTGACCAGCTGGATCGCGACGCCGTACAGCCGCTGGATGACGACGTCGTGCAGATCGCGGCCGATCCGTTCCCGGTCGTCGATGAGGCCGTACCGCTCCGCCTCCCGGCGCGCGTCCGCGAGTTCCATGACCACCCCGACCTGCTGGCCGAAGGAGCCCAGCATCCGCATCGAGTCGGCCGAGAACGGCACTCCGCCGGTACGCCGAGCGACGGCGAGGATGCCCTGCGACGTGGCCCCGAGCGGCAGCAGCAGCGTCGGACCGGGCAGGTCGACCCCGAAGGTCGCCGACACCTGGTCCAGGTCGGTCAGCAGCACCGCTTCCTGGGTCTGCAGCACCCGCCTGGACACCGAGCCCTCGGCGGAGAACTCCCGGCCGGCCAGCTCGGGCATCCCGTCGGTGACGTCCACCCGCAGCCGATCCCCCTCGGCCTGGATGATCCAGGCCGCGACCGCACCGGTCATCTCCCGGGCCCGGGCCGCGACGGTGCCGAACGCCTGCCGCCGGTCGGCCCCGGAGAGCAGCATCCGGGTCACCTCGGCGATCGCGTCGAGCCACACCTCGCGAGCCTTGGTCTCCTGATAGAGCCGGGCGTTCTTGATCGCGATGCCGGCCACCGAGGCCAGCGCCTGCACGATCGTCTCGTCCTGCTCGTCGAACTCGAGACCGCCGGCTTTCTCTGTCAGGTAAAGGTTTCCGAAGCACTCGTCGCGGATCAGGATCGGCACGCCGAGGAACCGCCGCATCGGTGGATGCCCTGCCGGGAAGCCGTACGACTCCGGATGGGACGCCAGGTCGGACAGCCGCAGCACCTGTGGTTCCTTGATCAACATCCCGAGCAGGCCGCGTCCGTGCGGGAGTTCCGGGATCCCGGCGATCTCCTCGTCGGTCATCCCGGTCGGCAGGAATTCGGCGAGCTCACCCTGCTCGCCGATCACGCCGAGGGCCGCATATTGACAGTCTGCAAGGGTTCTGGCCGCCTCGACGATCCGCTGCAGCACGGTCTCCAGGTCGAGCTCGGCGCCGATCGTCACCACCGCGTCGAACAGGGCGTGTACGCCGTCGCGGGCGGAGAGGACAGCGGTCAGCCGGTTCTGCAGTTCGCTGAGTAATTGATCCAGGGGAAGGGTCGGGAGAACATGGCGCCGGTCCACCCCGATCCCTCCCGTACCCGTATCCAACCTTGGGTAAGGCCATCATGAGTCAGCACCCTGAGTTCTGCAAGGGACTTCCCAAAGTGCCGCCGGACGTTCAGGCGGGCGTTCAGCTGTGCGAACTGAGCCGTTCAGCGGTGCCGCCGGCGGATGCGGGCACCGCGCCTTCACGCGTCAGGTACTCGCGTTCGGGCCAGGGCCGGGACACCCGGCCGAGCGCCTCCGGGATGCCCTGGAAGCGCAGCGTCGAGGATCGCTGGCGGGAGCGCGAGACGACCACCTCGATCGCCTGCTCACCGTCCCGCATCCGGTCCGGGGCGGTGGCCGCCCAGCAGTACAGCGGAACCCCGACCAGTCGGGCGAGCTGTGCGGCCGCCCGGTAGGTGGTGAGCCGGCCGCGGGCCGAGCGGGCCGGGCGGTCACTCGGGTCGGCGACCAGGATCGCGTCCGGGCGAGTCAGGTTGATCGACAACTCCCGTACCAGAGCGGGGAGGTCGAGCCACGGTACGTCGGTGATCGGATGGTCCAGCAGGACGAGCTCCGCCACGCCGAGGCGCTCCGACGAGGCCACGATCCGGTGGCTCCGCTCCAGCCGCGACTCGGCGTCGGTCGCGGACCGGCCGTCGGAGAGCAGCACCGCGCGCACCGTGCTCTCGTGCTCGACGAAGGAACCCACAATGGCGCCGAGCGCCCCGAACAGTTCCTCCGGCCCCGCCGCGATGGTCAACAAATTCGGGATCCACGGCGGCACAGCGGTTTCAATCATGTCCTCACGATCTCCCGGCGGGGCGCCCCACCGGCAGAATCGAAGGTCGTCCGCAATCAGGACCTTCGGCCCTGCAGAACAGCTGATCAAGGACGTACGGCGGTGCCGTCGGCCTTCCGGTCGGTCCCGTACGGCTGGTGATAGGCGGCCGGGTCGGCCCCGAGCAGCGCTGCTGCCTTCGACTCGTCCAGGTCGACCCCGAGCCCGGGCGCGGAAGAGGGATAGAGATAGCCGTTCTCGACGACCGGAGTGCCCGGGAAGACCTCCCGTTCCTCGTCCCGGAAATGGTTCTCCTCCTGGATCCCGAAATTCCAGCAGGCCAGATCGACCTGTGCGGCCGCGGCGAAATTCAGCGGGTCGTTGTCGCCGCCCTCCTGCCAGGCGGTACGGACACCGAACGCCTCGGCCAGGTTCGCGATCTTGATCGCCGCCGTGATCCCGCCGATCTTGGAGATCCGGGTCCGGATGAAGTCGATCAAGCGTTCGGTGATCAACGGACGCCACTCCAACGGATGCGTGAACAACTCCCCCACCGCCTGTGGCGTCGTCGACGACGCCCGCAGATTGCGGTACCAGTCGACGTGCTCCGGCGGCAGGATGTCCTCGACGAAGAACAGGCCGTACGGTTCGAGCGAGCGGGCGAGCAATACCGCATTCTGCGGCGACAGATGTGAATGCACGTCGTGGGTGAACTTGATCTCCGCACCGAAGCGCTCCCTGAGGGCTGCGAACATCGCCGGAGTCGACGCGAGATAGGCCTCCTCGTCGAACGGGCGGCTCTGCCACGGGTCGCGCGGCAACCGCGCGGCCGGCCCGCTCAGGAACCCGCCACCGCCGTAAGGCCCGAGCTGGCAGCGAATCACCGGCCAGCCGGTGTCCACGTAACGCTCGACGTCGTCGATCAACTCCGGCATCGTGGCACCGGATGCGTGGGCATAGCAGGGAACGGCCGAGCGCGCCTTCCCACCCAGCAGTTGGTGGATCGGGAGGCCCGCCTCCTTGCCCTTGATGTCCCACAGGGCAACGTCGATCGCGGCCAGCGCTGTGTTGCTGACGGACCCGTTCCGCCAGTAGCCGGCCGAATAGAGAGTCTGCCAGATGTCGGCGATGTCGGCGACCTCCCGCCCGATCAACATCGGCCCGTACAGCTGTTCGATCACCGCGACCACCGCGGCGGGATTGTAGCGATCACTCGCCGACCCGAGGCCGTACAAACCCGGCTGGTCGGTTTCGATCTTGAGAATCGTCCAGCTTCCGTCATGTCTCGTCCGCAGGCAGCGGACCCTCGTCACCGTCGTCACATCGGGATTCTCTCAGCCACAACTCAAGATCATCCAGAGAAGATGATCATGGAACCCTGTGGGGCCGGACGACATCTCGGCGAAATTCTCACAAAATCAGCTGAACCCCCTAGCCAGGGATTCCAAATCACGATAACTGTAATAGCACGACGCCACCCGGCGCTCGTGAGACGACCAGCCACGTAGGCCAGGACCAACGGAGGAAACATGAGCGAGGAAACGTTCGGCTCGGGCGAGGAGAACGAGAACCAGTACGGCTCGAATGACAATCAATCTGGCGGTTCATCCGAGAGCTACGGTGGCGATTCGGGTGGCGGCTTCGGCGGGGGTGACTCCGGCGGCGAGTCCGGTGGCGGCTATGGCGGCGGTGACTCCGGCGGCGAGTCGGGCGGCGGCTACGGCGGCGGAGATTCCGGCGGGGAATCGGGCGGCGAGTCGGGCGGCGGCTACGGCGGCGGCGATTCCGGCGGCGAATCGGGCGGCGATTCCGGCGGCGGCTACGGCGGCGGTGACTCCGGCGGCGAGTCCGGTGGCGGCTACGGCGGCGGTGACTCCGGCGGCGAGTCCGGTGGCGGCTACGGCGGCGGTGACTCCGGCGGCGAGTCCGGTGGCGGCTACGGCGGCGGTGACTCCGGCGGCGAGTCCGGTGGCGGCTACGG
>NZ_JBHTFF010000007.1:297059-474780 GCF_042666975.1 Microlunatus sp. GCM10028923
GGCGGCGGTGACTCCGGCGGCGAATCGGGCGGCGGCTACGGCGGCGGCTCCGAAGGCGGCGACGGCGAGTCCGGCGGATTCGGAAACTGACCTTTTGGTCTGAATAACAAGATCAACATTGCGCGTGCCCGGCCTGACGGCCGGGCACGCGCTGTCGTTTCCGCACGGTAACGGACCTGAGACATCGTTCGGCGATCTCTTGCGCAGCCTGTCGGCGCGCGATTAGCATCTGCTTCACTCAGAGTGCTGAAGATATATTCAAAATACGAGAATATCCACTCCGGTCAGTGAAATGACCGTCCCGCCGGACACCTCTCGCCCTCAGGAATTGATCATGGACCTTTCCGTTTCCAGCGACCTCACCCGCCGGGCCCTGCTCGGTGGCGCCGGACTGTCCGCCTTCGCGCTCTTCATGTCCGGATGCGCACCGGGCCAGCAGCCTGCGGCGAAGGCTCCCGTCACCGGACCGCCGCGGGCCGGCGGTTCGCTGACCTGGGCGCTCGAGGCGGATCCCGCTTCGCTCGCCCCGTTCGGCACGCCCAACCAGTCCGGCGTCCAGGTCAAGGACCTCATCTACGAGTCGCTGGTCACCTGGGACCGGGACCTGAAGGTGCAGCCGGCCCTCGCCGAGGACTGGGAGGTGCCCGACGACAAGACGTACATCTTCAAGCTGCGCAAGGGCGTCAAGTTCCACAACGGCGACGACTTCACCGCCGAGGACGTCAAGTACTCGTTCGACCTGCAGAAGTCGCCGCCGCCACCCGGCACGGTCACCTCGTTCTATCCGAAGGTCGCCGAGGTCGAGATCGTCGACTCGCACACGATCAAGCTCACCATGAGCCAGCCGGACGGCACCGTGCTCGGCTACTGCGCCTGGCTCACCTACTCCTTCATCGCCCGGAAGGGTCTGTACGACGACCTCGACCCGCGCAACTCCGCCAACGGCACCGGCCCGTTCAAGCTCGACGCCTACGTACCGAATGATCACGTCGCGCTGACCCGGCATGATCAGTACTGGCAGGAGGGGCGGCCCTATCTGGACGGCATCACGCTGAAGATCCTGCCGGACATCCAGGCCCGGCTGGCCAACCTGATCTCCGGCCAGATCGACGGCTGCAACCTGAACGCCGACATCGCCCGGACCCTGGCCAACAACCCGAACGTGGTGGTCCAGAAGCGGCTCAACGCGGCGTTCCGGGAAGTCCAGTTCACCAACAAGGGCAAGGGTGAGCCGTGGGGTGACGTCCGGGTCCGGCAGGCGATCAACCTCGCCATCGACCGGCAGAAGATGATCACCAACATCTACGCCGGCGAGGCCCAGCTGACCTCCAAGATCCCGCCGAGCTACGGAGACTGGCCGATCCCGCAGGAGGAACTGGCCGCCACGTACGAGAAGCACGACCTGGAGAAGGCCAAGACGCTGATGCGCGAGGCCGGGCAGGAAGCCGGTTTCAAGGTCACCCTGGAAGCCCTGTCCACGCCCGACGACTACGTCCAGATCGCCCAGATGATGAAGGAACAGCTGGCCGAGATCAACATCGAGGTCACCGTCCAACCGTTGGAGATCGGCACCTTCGCCAAGAACAACGCCGAGGGCAACTTCCAGTGGCAGTCCACCGGACGCGGCATGCGCGGCGACCCGAGCGGCTACTTCAGCGACTTCGATCCGGCCGGCTCGAACTACAAGGCCTGGTTCGCCGGCGGCTACCGGAACGACGAGCTGACCGAGTTGATCAACAAGGGCATCGGCGAGACCGACGAGGCGAAGCGGAAGGAAATCTATACCCGGATGCAGGAGATCGTGCTGACCGAGTGGCCGACCCTGCCGATCGTCGCGATCCAACGGTTCCAGGCCCAGCGGTCCCGGGTCCAGGGGATGTACGTCGCCGTCGAGGACTCGTTCCGCGGACTTCCCGAGGCCTGGGTCAGCGAATGATCAACCCGCGGTCATGACCCGCTACCTGTCCCGCCGGCTGTTGCAGGTGATCCCGACCCTGCTCGGCATGTCGGTGTTGATCTTCGCGCTGGTCCGGCTGCTGCCCGGCGACGTGTCCAACACGCTCTCCGGCGGCGACGCCGGCGCCAGCGCGGAGCGGCAGCAGGCCATGCTGAACGAGCTCGGACTCGCCGACCCGCTCCCGGTGCAGTACTGGAACTTCCTCACCGGCTTCTTCACCGGCGACCTCGGGAAGTCCTTCCTGAGCGGCCAACCGGTCAGCGACACCCTGCTCCGGGCGCTGCCGATCACGCTCGAGATCACGCTGCTGGCGACCGTGTTCGCGGTGGTCGTCGGGGTGCCGCTCGGGGTCATCTCGGCCGTCCGGCGGAACAGCGTGCTGGACCTGATCACCCGCCTCGGCGGCCTGATCGGCCTGTCGATGCCGAACTTCTGGATCGCCCTGATCGCGCTGCTGATCACCTCCTCCCTTTTCTTCTGGGTCCCGTCGGTCACCTGGATCCCGATCTGGCAGGATCCGCTCGGAAACCTTGCCCAGATGGCGATCCCGTCCTTCGCGGTCTCCCTCTACCTGCTCGCCGCGGTGATGCGGATGACCCGCACCAGCGTGCTGGACGTGCTCCGGGAGGACTACGTCCGGACCGCCCGGGCCAAGGGCGCACCGCTGCTGCAGGTGATCACCCGGCACGCCGTCCGGAACGCCCTGATCCCGGTGATCACGCTGGTCGGCGCGCAGGTCGGCAACCTGATGGGCGGTGCCACCGTGATCGAGGTGATCTTCGGATTGCCCGGCGTGGGCAACACCCTGGTCCAGGCGACCTACAACCGCGACTACCCGGTGGTCCAGGTGACCGCCGTGTTCCTGGCCACCGTGTTCGTGGTGCTGAACCTGGTGGTCGACCTGGTGTACGGAATCCTCGACCCACGAATCGAGCGACGATGACGACGACCGATCAACCGGCCGCGGCGCCCGCCCCGGCGACGTTCACCGCACCGCAGTGGATCGCCCGGCTGGACGAACTGCGGCGCAACCCGCTGGGCATGGTCGGTGCGGTGATCCTGGTGATCACCGTGCTCTGCGCGGTGGCCGGGCCGCTGCTCTGGCGGATCGAGTACTCGGCCCAGGACGCCGGCCGGTTGCTGGCGCCCGGTGGTGCGAACCCGATGGGCACCGACCAGCTCGGCCGCGACGTGCTGTCCCGGGTGATCCACGGCGCCCAGGTCTCGCTCCAGGTCGGCGCCGTCTCGGTGGCCATCGCGCTGGTCGGCGGCCTGGTCATCGGCATCAGCTCGGCGTACTTCTCGGGCGTGCTCGACCTGATCCTGATGCGGATCACGGACATCATGTTCGCCGTACCGGGGCTGGTGCTGGCGATCCTGATCGCCGGGCTGCTGGGGCCGAGCCGGACCAATGCCATGATCGCGATCGGGATCGTCTACATCCCGGCGTTCGCCCGGGTGATCCGCGGCTCGGCCCTGTCCGTGATGGCGTTGCCGTTCGTCGAGGCGGCCCGAGCACTCGGGGTCTCCCACCTCGGCATCATGACCAGGCACGTGCTGCGCAACGTGCTCGGCCCGGTGATCGTCCTCTGCACGATCTACCTGTCGTCGGCGATCCTGACCGAGGCCGCGTTGAGCTTCCTCGGTCTCGGCACCCAACCGCCGGAACCGTCCTGGGGCAGCATGCTGAAGGACTCGATGACCTACATGCAGATCGCGCCGTGGCTGGCCGTCTTCCCGGGCGCGGCGATCATGCTCGTCGTCCTCGGGCTGAACTTCCTCGGCGACGGCCTCCGTGACGTACTCGACCCGAGGATGCGCGATGCCAACTGAGCCGCAGCTGATCATGGTCCGGGAGGCGCTCCCGGACGACGCGGCGAGGGTTGCCGTCCTGCTCACCCAGCTCGGCGCGCCGGGCGTCGACGAGGCCGAGGCTGGCCGCCGGCTGGCCCGGGGCGACGAACGGGTCCTGGTCGCCGTCGACGAGGAGGGCGTGGTGACCGGACTGGTGGCGGTCAAGCCCGAACTTCCGTTCGGGCACGCCGAACCGCTGCTCCGGATCACCGCCCTGGTCAGCGACGCCGACCGCCGCCGGCGCGGTGCGGCCAAGGCCTTGATCGACTCCGCCAAGCAGCTGGCCGGACGGCTCGGCTGCACCGGCATCGAACTCACCTGTGGCCTGACGCCGGACCGGGCGGCCGCGCACCGGTTCTATCCGGAGCAGGGGTTCGTGATCACCTCACACCGCTACTGGTGGGCCGGCGAACCCGCTGAGGAGGTGGCGGCATCGTGACCGAACCGCTGCTCGAGGTGCGCGGGCTGACCACCGAGTTCCGGCTGCGCAGCGGGACCCGGCGGGTGGTCGACGGCATCGACCTCACCATCCGGCCCGGCCGAACCCTTTGCCTGGTAGGCGAATCAGGCTCCGGCAAGAGCCAGACCGCGTTGTCGATCATGGGTCTGGTCGACCGGCCCGGCTACCTCGCCGACGGCAGCTCGGTGCGGTACGACGGCCGCGAGCTGACCGGACTGTCGGAACACCAGTTGCAGCAGGTACGCGGCAACGAGATCTCGATGATCTTCCAGGAGCCGATGTCCTCGCTGAACCCGTCGCACCGGGTCGGCGCCCAGATCGCCGAGGCCGTGCTGCTGCACCGCAAGGGTTCCAAGGCGGCCGCCATGGAGCGGGCGATCGAGATGCTGACCCTGGTCGGGGTGCCGGATCCGGCGCGGCGGGCGCAGAGCTTCCCGCACCAGCTCTCCGGCGGGCTGCGGCAGCGGGTCATGATCGCGATGGCGCTCAGCTGCGACCCGCGGCTGCTGATCGCCGACGAGCCGACCACCGCGCTCGACGTGACGATCCAGGCACAGATCCTGGACCTGATGCGCGAGCTCAAGGAGCGGCTCGGGATGGCGATCCTGATGATCACCCACGACCTCGGCGTGGTGGCCGAGCTGGCCGACGACGTGGCCGTCATGTACGCCGGCCGGATCGTCGAGTACGGCAGCGTCACCGACACGTTCGAGCGGCCGAAACACCCGTACACCAAGGCTTTGCTCGAATCCATCCCGGTGATCGGGATGCGCTCCGACCAGCGGCTCACGGTGATCCGCGGCACCGTGCCGAACCCGCGCGATTGGCCGGTCGGCTGCCGGTTCGCGGACCGGTGCGACGCCGTCTTCGAACCGTGCCGAACCGAGTATCCGGAGCTCCGGCCCGCCGGTGATCAGCAGGTCGCCTGCTGGCTGCACGACCCCCGGTACGCGGAGCGGGAGGCGGCAGCCCGATGACGGACACGCAGCAGCCGATCCTCACCGCGACCGGGCTGAAGACGCACTTCCCGGTCGGCGGCCGGCTCGGCGCCCGGGGCGGCCCGGTGGTCCGCGCCGTCGACGGGGTGGACCTGGCGATCCAGCCCGGCGAGACGCTCGGCCTGGTCGGCGAGTCGGGCTGCGGGAAGTCGACGCTGGCCCGGACCCTGCTCCGGCTGGTCGAGCCGACCGAGGGCACCGTGACGTTCGACGGCACCGAGCTGACCGGGCTCGGCGGCGGTCCCCTGAAACGGCTCCGGCGCGACCTGCAGATGATCTTCCAGGATCCGGTCGGCTCGCTGAACCCGCGGCTCAAGGTCGGCGAGATCATCGCCGAGGGCCTCGCCGTGCACAAGATCGTTCCGCGGTCCGAACGGCGGCAGGCGATCCTGGAGGTGCTGGACCGGGTCGGGCTCACCGCCGACGCGATCAACCGCTACCCGCACGAGTTCTCGGGCGGCCAGCGGCAGCGGATCGGGATCGCCCGGGCGCTGGTGCTCAAGCCCCGACTGGTGATCGCGGACGAGCCGGTCTCCGCCCTCGACGTGTCGATCCAGTCCCAGGTGCTCAACCTGCTGGTCGATCTGCGCGCCGAGTTCGGGCTGACCTACGTGTTCGTCGCGCACAACCTGGCCGTGGTCGGCTACATCAGCGACCGGATCGCGGTCATGTATCTCGGCCGGGTGGTCGAACTGGCCACCTCCGAGCAGCTGTTCACCGGCGCCCTGCATCCGTACACGGTGGCCCTGATGTCGGCCATTCCGACCCCGAAGACGGGGCCGCGGAGGGAACGGATCATCCTGACCGGCGACGTGCCGAGCCCGATCGATCCCCCGTCCGGCTGCCGATTCCGGACCCGCTGTCCCGCCGTCCAGGACGTCTGTGCGGTGGAGGATCCGCCGCTGACCGCCCGCCCGGACGGCCATCTGGTCGCCTGCCACTTCCCCGGCGCGCTGCAGCCGCCGGCCACCCCGTGATCATCGCCTGAGAGAAGGAAGATCAACCGTGCTGCTCGGTCACGTGAGCAACGAGCTCTACCAGGCCCTGGCCGATGTCGCGGTGGAGATCACCGACGAGGACGGCACCTTCCGAACGATCACCCGGTCGACCGCGTCGGGCGCCGTGCACGCCGACCTCGAACCGGGCGGCTACCGCCTGGTGCTGGCCCGCGACGGCTACGGTCCGAAGCGCTGCCGGGTGATCACCGGCCGGCCGGCCATGATCAGAATGCTCTCCGATTCCCTGTACGGCTACGTCTGGCCCAAGTGGTCCGCCGCCGGCGACACCGCCGAACTGCGGGTGCACTCACCGGAGCCGTACCGGGCGACGCTGTGGCGGTACGGCCTCCGCCGGGAGCCGGTCGAGCTGCTCGGCTGGTTCGACGAGCACGGTCCGCAGGCCATGCGTCAGGTGCTGCCCGATCATGATCTGGCCCGGGACGGCGCCGGCTTCAACCAGACCGGCTTCACCAGTCCTGGCCACGTCCGCCGCCTGACCGCGCCGGACCGCAGCGGCCTCTACTACGTCCGGATCGAGACGCCGTCCGGCCGGCAGACCTCGTTTCCGTGGGTCGTCGCGCCGGCCGCGCCGAGCACGCCCGTCGCGGTGCTGGCCGGCACCAACAACTGGAACGCCTACAACCGGTTCGGCGGCCGGAGCAACTACATCAACGAGGCCGGGCTGCCGCCGACCCCGGTGGTCAGTGCCCGACAGGACCTGCCCCGGTACGTGATCGGCAACTCGGTCAGCCAGACCGCGCCCAACGACGCGTACCCGCCGCTGTCCTTCGACCGGCCCGACCTCGAGTGCGCGGTCGGACCGGACGAGGAGGTCACGGATCCGTTGGCCGGGCGGCTCTCCGGCACCCTGGCGCCGGGCTTCTGGCGGCTGCTCGGCTGGCTGGAGCGGGAGGGCTGGGCGCACGATGTCTATGCCGATCACCAGCTGCACACCGGCGTTCTCGATCTTGACCGCTACCGGGTGTTGATCTTGGAATGCCATCCCGAGTACTGGTCCCGGGAGATGTATGACCGGGTCCGGTCCTGGGTGGAGCGGGGCGGTCGGCTGGCGTACCTCGGCGGCAACGGGATCGACTGCGAGATCGTCTACGACGAGGCCGGCAGCGCCGCCACCTACCTGACCCGGCAGCCGGACCGGACCGATCCCGCGCAGGCGTCGCTGGAGAGCCGGTTCCACCACTCCTACCGGCCGCAGGCCGAACTGCTCGGCAGCACGTTCACGCACACCGGTGAGGGCACCGGCGCCCCGTACCGGGTGATCGACGCCGACCACTGGGCGTTCGCCGGCTCCGGCCTGCGCCGCGGCGACCTGTTCGGGCTGGCCAGCCTGAGCGAACGGGTTCCCGGCGGCGCGTCCGGGCACGAGACGGACAAGATCACGCCGAGCGCGCCGGCCGATGTCGAGTTGATCGCCAAGGGCACCAATCCGGACGACGGCGGTGCCGAACTGCTACTGCGCCGGTTGCCGAGCGGCGGCCAGGTCTTCTCGGTCGGCTCGATGACGTACATCCCGAGCCTGCTCCTCGATGATCAACTGACCCGGCTGACCAACACCGTGCTCGGCCGGTTCCTCGAGGACGAGTCATGATCATCCAGCCGGACCAGGTGCCCTGGGACCGAGCGGGAGCCACGCACGTCCGGCTCAACTTCGGGCTGGACGGCAGCTGGGGCTCGTCCCTGGTCCCGCTGACCGTGCTCAACCCGATCCGGCCGATCGTCGAGCCGGTACGGACGGTCGCGGTGTTCGGCGGCACCCACGGCAACGAGTACGAGAGCCAGGTCGCGTTGACCAGGCTGTGCGCCGACCTGGACCCGGCCGAGCTGGCCGGCCGGGTGATCATCATGCCGAGGCTGAGCGAGGACGCCTGCCGGCACGGGACCAGGACCGCCGTCGAGGACGGGGTCAACATGAACCGGGCCTTCCCCGGCGACCCGGGCGGGTCGCTCTCGTACCGGATCGCGCATTTCGTGTCGACCATGATCATCGAGCAGGCCGAGGTGGTGCTGGACCTGCACGCGGGCGGCCGGGAAGCGGCCTACGCCCTGTGCACCTCGCTGCATCCGCTGCCGGATGAACGGCGGTTCGCCGAGTCCCTCGACCTGGCGTCCGTGTTCGCGACTCCGTACGTGTTCATCTACTCGCGGCAGCTGGCCAGCGGGCTGCTCACCGACCACGCCGAAGATCGCGGCAAGATCGCCATCGGCGGCGAGTTCGGCGGCGGCGAGACCGTCAGCCCGACCGGCGTGGCCCACGTCTACCAGGGCGTGATCAACGTGCTGCGCCGAACCGGCGCGCTGCCGGGCGAACCGGAACCGATCCTCGGCCGGGCGCCCGGCTCGGCCCGGATCGTCCGCGCCGACGACCTCGCCGACTACGTTCCGGCGCCCCTCGGCGGGATCTGGGAGCCGGTGCTGCCGCCCGGCACCGACGTCCGCGCCGGGCAGTTGCTCGGCCGTCTGTACGATGTCGATCATCATCCGGCCCGGTTCGAGCCGATCGTCGCGCACCGTGACGGCGTCATGATCGCCTGCTACCAGCGCGCGGTCTGTGAGACCGGCCGGACCCTCGTGGTGATAGGAGACGAACTCCCCCGATGACGGTCACCGAGCAGCGTCAGATGTGGGCCTACCAACTGGACCGGCCGGGTCACCTGGTCCGGCGCGACGTACCGGTCGAGGCCGGTCCGGAGCCGGGTGAGGTGCTGATCAAGGTCGAGGCCGGCGGCATCTGCGGCAGCGACCTGCCGAAGTTCCTCACCGGGAAACGGTTCTCGCCGCACGACCAGGCCGGCCCCGGCTACCCGATGCACGAGATCGCCGGGACCGTCGTGGAGAGCAAGGACCCGCGGTTCGCCGCTGGCGACGCCGTCTGCGGCTGCATGACCGGTCAGCGCGGGCTCGCCGAGCTGGTCCGGGTGTCGGCCGACACCGTGGTGCCGATCCCGGACGGGCTCACCCTGGTCGAGTCGGTGGTCGTCCAGCCGCTGGCGACGATCATGTACGCCCTGGACCGGCTGCCGGATCCGCGCGGCCGGACGGCGGCGGTCATCGGGCTCGGTCCGATCGGCCTGCTGTTCACCCACGTGCTGCACCAGCGCGGCGCCCGGGTCACCGGGATCGACCCGGTCGACCGATCCGCGGTGGCGACCACCTTCGGCGTGGACGACCTGTTCGTCGGCGGCATCGCGGACTGGGTGGCGAGCGCGGCCGAGCCGGCCGAGATCTGCATCGAAGCCGTGGGCCACCAGACCGACACTCTGCCGCACGCCATCCGGGGAACCGCCCAGCTCGGTCACCTGTACGCGTTCGGCGTGCCCGACGACCTCGACTACACGCTGCCCTTCCGGGAGGCGTTCGATCGCGCGATCACCCTCTACCTCGGTGTCACCCAGGAGTGGAACGCCGCCCTGCTGCAGGCCTCGGCCTACCTCTCGGAGCACCGCGAACTGCTGACCATGATCACGCACGTCCTCGGCCCGGACGCCGTCAACGACGCCTACACCCTCTGCGCCGGCGCCACCCCCACCCGCCTCAAAGTCATCCTCAACCTCACCTAAAGCCCGCCGACTGGGCACAAAAGCAGGCGTTTGGGCGGCGTGTCGCTGCGGTGGTGCCGAGTCGGCAGTGGTGGTACGGCCGCGGAGTCCTGCTCCAGACGGCCGCGGCGGTTCCGTGGAGACTGACCGGCGAGGCAGACCGGGTGGGGGGTGACCGGCGAGAGGCAGACCCGACGAGGGCCAACGCCGATAGGCAGACCCGACGAGGGCCAACGCCGATAAGCAGACCAGACGAGGCTGCCGATAGGCAGACCCGGCGAGGGTTACTGACGAGGGGCAGACCGGCGAGGCTGACCCGCCGAGCCGGCCCGCGAAGCCGACTAACCGAACCGACCGGCGAAGCCGATCGACCGAACCGACCGGCGAGGCTGGCCGACCGGCGGGACCGACGCGAGCCGGTTCGTTGGCTTCCCCTCGTCCCACCAAGGCGGGTGAGGTCACAGACTTGACGACAGTTGCCGAATCCGCCGAATTCCAACGGTGGAAGGGGAACTGTCGTCAGATCTGCGACATCACTCTGCCGGGAAGAGTGCCCGGCGAGCGGCCCGACGGGCACACAGACCAGCCCAGCCAGGCCGTCGCCAGCCCTGCTGAAGCGCCTCCCCCGATCAACCGAGACGGCACCTCTGCAGCGACACGCCGCCCAAACGCCTGCTTTTGTGCCGAGTCGGCGGGTTTCGGTGGGGGTTGGGGTCAGCGTTCGGTGCCGTCGAGGATGACGCGGAGGCCGGCTCGGGGTGGGCGGGTGTGCGGGCCGGTCGGGGTTGACCAGCCGGCGTCGGCTGCTGCGGCGATCGCGGCCTCGTCGACGGTGATCCCGGCACCGGGTTGGTCGCCGAGCACGATGCCGCCGTCGGTGATCACCTGGTCGACGGTGAGGCCGACCGGCGGGCGGAGGTCCTGTACCTCGGTGGTCAGGTGGTTCGGCAGTGCGGTGGCGGCTGCGGCCGTGGCCGGGTTGGCGTCGTGGCCGACGATGCTGACCGGGAGGTCGCGCGAGGCCGCGGCGTGCCCGAGGCGGAGGAAGTGGCTGATCCCCCAGCCGGCTCCGGCCTGCACGATGTCCGGTGCACCGGCGTCGAACAGCGGCCGGAACTGGTCCAGGCCGGTCAGGTTCTCGCCGGTGGCGACGGCCGCCCGGATCGCGGTCGACAGCCGGGCGTGACCGGCCGCATCCCAACGACGCAAGGGTTCTTCGACCCAGACGAGGTCGTACCGTTCCTCCAGGGCGGCGACGTAGCGGACGGCCTGCTTCACCTGCCAGGACTCGTTCGCGTCGAACATCAGGCCCGGATGCGCCGTGTGCGTCGAGAGCGCGTCGGCGACCACGCCGAGCCGGCGCAGATCGGCGTCAAGATCAAGACCGCCCTTCAGCTTGCCGGCGACGAAGCCGCGTTCCGCGAAGCCGGCGTAGAAGGCGTGCAGCTCGTCGTCGGTCAGAGCGATGTCGAGCCCGGACGCGTACCCGGGCAGGAACCGGTCCCGGCCGCCGAGCAGCCGCCACAGGGGTTCGCCGGCCGCCTTGGCCTTGAGGTCCCACAGGGCCGCGTCCAGTGTCGCGATCCCGCCGTACGTCGCGCCGCTGTGCCCCGACTTGAACACCCGCGCGATCATCCGGTCGAACAGTGCTGCGACCGACCGCGGATCCTCGCCCTCGATCGCCGGGAACAACCGGTCCAGGTCGGCGTGCGAACCGATCCCGACGCCGTCGATCCCCTCGTCGGTCTCGATGATCACGATCGGCACCTCGGTGACCGCGTCCGGCAGGTGCCCGTTGGCGTCGCCGATCGACCGGCGCCACGGGTGCACCGTGGCCAGCGTCCGATATCCGATGATCTTCATGGCGTCCTCGATTGTTCCGGCCTGGTGAGTTCCTACGGTACGGGCAGCGACGCTACGGCCGCGTCCGTACCGCCAACGGGTGGCGCCGCTGCCCGACCGGCCGGGGCCCGGCGCCACTCGGATCCGGCACGGTGATCCCCAGCTCCTCCGCCGGCGATCCCGGCCGGACCCGAAGATCACGACCGGCAAGATCGAGGAAGCCGGGATCGGCGTCGACCGAGTGCCGATCATGACCGGCCGCCTGCCAGGCCTGGTCCAGTGGGTCTGTGACGGCGAAGCCCATCACGCCGGACTCGTCCAGCCGGCGGGCTCCGTCCGCTGCCCGTACCGCACCGTCGATCGGGTCGAAATCCCAGTACAGGTTGAGATCGCTGACGATCCGGTAGCGCAGCACCGACTTGTCCCCGGCGGACCCGACGAACGCCGGCGAGCCTTGGCCGACCACGAGATTGCGTTCGAAGGTGAACGACACGTGCGGCTCCGGCCGGGTGATCGACAACTGTCCCTGACCGCCGAACGCGAACACGTTGCCGCGGATGATCGACTCCCGGCCGTAGTGGTGGTGATAGGCCTGGCTGGACACGTCGTGCACGACGTTGCCCTCGACGACGACGTGCGACGATCCCTCGTCGAGGTAGATGCCCCAGCCGCCGTAGTTGGCGCACCGCACGTCGTGGATGTGATTGCCGCGAACCACCGTGCCGGGCGCGATCCCGAGCAGGTAGACGCCGCCCATGTCGTTCAGCAGTCCCTGGCCGAGATCGTGGATGTGGTTGCCCTCGATCAGGTTTCCGACCGACGGGCTCGGCCCGTAGTCCCAGACCCAGCCGACCGAGATCCCGGTGTAGCGGAAGTCGCTGATCGTGTTGTGCGCGATCACGTTGTGCGCCCCGTGCTGGAACAGGACGGCGACACAACTCGGGTAGCTGCGGCCGCCGTGCTCGATCACGTTGTCGCTGATCTCGTTGTCCTGGTTGGCCTCCGCGCTGCCGGGGTCGACCGCGCCGCCGCTGCGGACCGCTCCGGCACCAAGATCACGAAAGGCCGAGCCGCTGACCAGGTTGCCGCGGCTGCCCGGGCCGAGACTGATCCCGTAGCCGCCGGTCCGCTCGATCCGGCAGTCCAGCACCGCACAGGATCGGGCGTGCTCGAACCGCAGCGCGGCCGGCACGGTGCTGGCAGCTTGGACGTCGGCGGCGAACCGGCCGTCCGGCGGCAGCACCGGATCCTCACGGATCCCGAACGGCGGCGTCGCCGGCGGCACCTCGGCGAAATCGACCTCCTCGAAGGCGATCCCTTCGAATCGCACCTCCCGGACCGGGGCGGCGGCCGTGCCGGCGAGCCGTACGAACGCGTCGAGCACCGGCATCCGGGCCTCGATCCCGGTCGCCGTCTCGCCCGGCCGCGGGCTGTACAACAGCTGCGGTCCGGCGCCGCCGGTCAGCCGGCCGTCATGATCGAGATACCACTCGCCGGGCACCTCGCCCAGCGACTCGGCCACGTTGTCCAGGTAGTAGCGGGCGAACCGCGCCGCCGCGTCGTCGCGCAGGGCGAAGATGCTGCGCAGGCTGCTGATGATCATCCGGCGTTCATGATCGAGTTCGGTGATCGGCATCCGCTCCTGCACCCAGTAGTGCGGGACGACGACCTCGACCCGGCCCGGGTCCGCCAGCTGCGGCAGGTCTCCGGCGGCGAACCGGAACCGGTCCGAGCCGTCGAACAACGTACCGATGAAGTCACCGGCCGGGTCGAGCCCGGCGACGTCCTCGATCCACAGATACCCGTCGCGCGGGTAGCGCGGCCGGTCGGCCCGCCGCCCGTTCACGTACAGACAACGGCCGGAGCTGCTCGGCGCCGGCGCGGCGAACAGGGTCCGGCCGGCGACCTCCACCGGCCGCCAGCCCGTGATCGGTTCCGCGCCGGTGATCACCGGCGGTGCCTCGGGGTCCGAGGCGACGAACGAGGTGAAGGAGTCGGCGCCGGTCAGGTCGAGCCTGGTCCGCTGCCGGAACTCGCCGCCGGCCAGCCAGATCACCGCCCGTTGGCCGGGCTCGCGGCGGAGCCGGACCAGCCGCATCGCGGCGTGCAGGTCACGGACCGGATAGCCCCGCGACCCGTCCCCGTACGGCGAACCGGACGGACTGGCATGGACCTCGATCCGATCGGTGCTCATCGTCAACCCTCTCGTCGCATCGTCCGGACCCGCGAATCGTACTACGTCTGATGAATTTACTCAGGCGCGGTCCAAGGGCGAGCTCGAGGATCAGCTCGTCGTGCAGCGGGATCCCGTACTCACCGACCTCCGGGATCGACGGCTTGAGCTCCCGTGCCGCATCGACCGCACCCGGCCTGACCTCGACGATCCGCAGCCCGCGCCGCTGGTAGAAACGCAACGCATCAAGGTTGTCGTTGGTCGTGGCCAGCCAGAGACGAGGCCGTCCGTGGCGCCGGGCCAGGCCGGCCGCTGCCTCGATCAGCCGCGTCCCGACGCCCGTGTGCTGCTCGAATGCGTCAAGGGTCACCACCTCGATCCCCTGCTCGGATTCGTCGTACGTGAGCAGTCCGCAGGTCACGCCCGCCCGCTCAGCGACGAGTGCGGGCAACCTCGCGGCGTCGAACACGACACCGTGCGCCACCACGGCTGTCCCGCCCCAGGATCGCGTCAGCAGTTCGACGATCGCGCTCCGGTCCTCGGGCCGGCGGCCCGCACCAGCACTGGTGTCCCCTCGGTCATGACGACAGTCCATCAGGTCGCCGGCCGTCTACGATCAAGGACCATGCCCACCATCAGCGATGACCTGCGTGAGCTCCTCCAGCCGGTCGCCGAACAGTACGCGTCGATCCGGCTGGGACTGTTCCTGCACGGCAGCCACGCCCGCGGTGAGGCCGGGCCGCGAAGCGATGTCGACGTGATCGGTTTGTACGCGACGGACCGCGACGAAGATCGCACCGCCGCCGAGCACACGTGCTTCGAAGCGCTCGAGGCAAGGCCGTGGCCCGGCCCGCTGGACCTCAAGATCATCCCGGCCGAGCAGTTCGCGGCGAACCCCTGGGTCGATCTTCGAACAGCCCGCTGGCTGGCCGGCGAGCCCTGGCAACAGACCCTGTCGCCGCGCACCCCCGACCAGGCCGGCCGAGAGTCCCTCGGCGTGCTTGCCGTTCACTTCGAGGACGACGAGTTCGCCCAGCAGGACGACGCGCACGAACTGGGCAAGCGAGTCGGGCGGCTGTGCAGCGTGCTGGCCTCGCTGATCGCAGGCATCGTTCCGCAGAGCGCCGGCGAGGCCGTCGGCGCCTTGCCTCCCGACACCCGGCTGGGCGCGGAGCTTCGTGAACTCCGCGCCGTCCTGACCGAGCTGCCGGCGAACTCGCGAGTGCCCGACGACCTCAGCCACCGAGTCCGGCGGGCCGCCGACGACGTGGCCGCGGTGCTCCGCGTCCATGTCGAGCGCGGACTGCTCGGGCCGAGCTGTACGGCGGCCGGCGCGCGGGCGCTGGCGGTCCACCGCCCCTTCGTGCAGGCCAGACCATGATCGACGGACCTTGATCAGGAACGCTGCGGCAGGATCGCTCCGGCGTCGCTGAGGTGGCGGTCGAGTTCGGCCAGGTCGACGTCGACGATCGTGCCGCCCTTCGCCGCGGAGAGGGCGGCGAGGGCGCCCGCAGCCTGGCCGGTGGCCATCGCGGTCGCCTGGACCCGGAGGGCCGAGTTGGCTTCCTGGTCGGAGCTGATGCAGCGTCCGGCGGCGACGAGATGGGCGTTGCCGCTGGGAACCATGGCTTCGCGCGGGATGGTCGGCACCACGCCATGATCAAGATAGGTCTTGGCGATCCCGTTGCCGTCCGGGCGGTGCACGTCGATCGGGTAGAAGCTGTTGCAGACCGCGTCCGGCCAGGCCCGGCCGGCCAGGTAGTCGGCGGCGGTGATCATGGTCCGGCCCTCGATCGTCACGGTCTCCCGGATGCCGACCTCGGAGGCGCTGAAGTCGAGCCGGACCTGCTCGAGGCCGGGCAACGTCCGGAGGAAGCGGAAGATCCGCAGGGCGGCGGCATGGCCCGCCAGCTCCGCCTCGGTTCGCCCCGGGCTGGTACCGGCGTCCAGATCGGTCAGATGGATCGAGTTCTCGCCGCCCTTGGCCAGGAACGGCAGCAGGACCTGGCCGTGCGCACCGAGATCGGCCGGGCGCAGCCGTCCCTCGGCCAGCGCCGCCGCGTGCCGGCGGTTCAGATCGTCGGTGTCGAGCTTCGCGATGTCGTACCCGGACAGCCGGACGTCCAGCGTTCCCGGCTGCCGGTGCGGGTTCTGCCGGACCGCCAGGCCGGCCAGCCGGACCAGGTTCGCGTCGCCGGTGCAGTCGACGACCCGGCCCGCGGTGATCGAGGTCAGGCCCTCCTTGCCGCACAGCTCGATCGTCCACGCCGTCCCGTCGAACTCCGCCCGCGCCGGCATCGTGTGCAGCAGCAGGTCGACCCCGCCGGCTCCGACGGCCTCCAGCAGCAGCGCGCGATAGAGCGGTGCGTTGACCCGGACCTGGCGCTGCCAGTGCGGCCGGTCGTCGTGGCCGAAGTCGGGCAGCTCGTCGCCGGCCAGGTCGACGGCGCTCCGGACCAGGTCCCAGCCGATGCCGGCGATCACCTGCTCGCCCCAGGCATGGAACAGGCCGGGGAAGGCGATGTTGGCATTCGTCGTCGTACCGCCGAGGCCGGACGACTTCTCCACCAGCAGGGTCCGCGCGCCCACCCGGGCCGACTGCAGCGCCGCCGGCACCCCCGCCGGTCCGCCGCCGAACACCACCACGTCGTAGTCAGACACTTCTCGATCTCCTCGCGTGAAACGGTTCACCGACCATCCTCTCAGCCGTGGGTACGTCGAGCGACGGCGGAACCGATGCGCGAGACTGGCGGCGAGACCCCTGAGGAGGAACGCTTGCGCCCAGCACTCGACGGCATCCGCGTGCTCGATCTGACCACGGTCGTCTTCGGCCCGTACGCCTCGTTGATCTTGGCCGACTACGGCGCTGACGTGATCAAGATCGAGTCACCGGCCGGCGACCCGGTCCGCTCGGCCGGACCCGGAGCCGAGGAACGCTATGCCGCGCTCTTCCTGGGCAGCAACCGGAACAAGCGCAGCGTCGCCCTCGATCTGAAGCGACCGGCCGGACGGGCCGCGCTGCTCCGGCTGGCCGAACAGGCGGACGTGATCATGCACAGCATGCGACCGCACAAGATGGCCGCCCTCGGTCTCGACCCGGAGACGGTGCTGGCCACCAATCCGCGGTTGATCTTCGCCGAGCTGGCCGGGTTCGGGGCCGGCGGCCGCTACCGCGAGCAGCCCGCGTACGACGACATCGTGCAGGGTCTCTCCGGCGCGGCCGACCTGCTCCGCCGGCAGACCGGCGAGGCCCGCTACCTGCCGACGATCATTGCCGACAAGATCGGCGGGCTCACTGCCGCGCACGCCGTCCTGGCCGCCCTGTTCCAGCGCGAGCGGACCGGCCGCGGCCAGCTGGTCGAGGTCCCAATGCTCGAGTCGATGGCGTCCTTCCTGCTCACCGAGCACCTGCACGCGCGCCATCGGATCGACCCGCCGGGCGAGCAGGCGGAGGCCGGCTACACCCGGATCCTGTCCCCCTGGCGGCGGCCGTACCCGACCTCGGACGGCCACGTCTGCGTGATGCCGTACGGGGATCGGCACTGGCACGCGTTCCTGACCGAGGTCGGCCGCCCGGAACTCGTCGACGACCCGCGGATCGCCGACCTCGGGGCCCGGACCCGGCACATCGACGAGCTGTACAGCCTGCTCGCCGAGATCATCGCCACCGAGCCCACCGCGCACTGGCTGGAGCTCTGCCGGCGGCTGGACATCCCGGCCGCACCGGTCAACCGGCTCGAGGATCTGGAGCACGACCCGCACCTGGCCGACGTCGGCTTCTTCGTGGAGCTGACCGATGCCAGCGGCAGCTACCGCTTCCCGCGCAGCCCGGTCCGGCTGGCCGACTCGTCCGTCGAGCCCGTCCTGCCGCCGCGGCTCGGCGCCGACACCGAGACCGTGCTGCGGGAGGCCGGACTGACCGCCGAGGAGATCGCCGCGGTACGCCGAGACGCCGCCCCGCCTGCTCCGCCGAGCCGGCCACCCGGAAGACTCGACCCATGACCACGAGCGACGCCGTCCCCGGGTGGCTGGCCGACGAACTGACCACAGTCCCTTCCTACGTTGGCTTTGCGGACGTCGACGAGCTGGCAGCGGGGCTGCGGGCGATCGCCGATGATCATCCGGACCTGGCCCGGGTGGAACGGGTCGGCACCTCCCGGCAGGGCGAGCCGCTGCTCTGCCTGATCATCGACGAGGACCGGCCGGACGCGGCCGAGGCACTGGTCTTCGGCCTGCCACATCCGAACGAGCCGATCGGCGGGCTGACCGCGCTGCACCTGGCCCGCCGACTGACCGAGGACGCCGAACTCCGGGACCGGCTGAACCACCGCTGGCGGATCATCGCCTGCATCGACCCCGACGGCCTCCGGCTCAACCAGGGCTGGCTCAAGGGCCCGTTCACCCGGGAGCACTACGCCCGCCACTTCTACCGGCCGGCCGGACATGATCAAGTCGAGTGGACGTACCCGCTGAACTACCGGGACGCCTACTTCGACGCCGCCATCCCGGAGACCCAGGCCCTGATGCGGCTGATCGACCAGCACCGGCCCGACCTCGTCTGTTCCTTGCACAACAGCGAGATCGGCGGCGTCTACTACTACCTCAGCCGGCCGGAGCCCGAGCTCTATCCGATCTTGCAGGACGTGCCCACGCGGCTCGGTCTGATGCTGGACCGCGGCGAGCCGGAGTCACCCGAGATCGTCCGGCTGGCCGACGGGATCTACCGGGCCGGTTCGATCAAGGACGCGTACGACCGGACCATCGCCCGCGGCGAGCCGTGGCACAACACGGCCGGCGACAGTACGGCCTCCTACGCCGGCCGGTACGGCGCGCAGACCTTGATCAGCGAGCTGCCGTACTGGGTCGATCCGAGCATCGCCGACGCGAGCCCGGCGTCGATCGGCTACGGCGAGGCGGTCGCCGCCCGGGCCGAGGGCCTGGCCGAGCTGGCCGAGCTGCTCCAGGCCGGGATCGCTGCCACGGAAGGGAATCTGCTCGCCCCCGAGTCGCCGCTGTGGCGGGCGGCCCGGTACTTCACGACGTCGATGGTGCACGCCGCCGAGTCGACCGCGCGCCGGGCCGGCGACCCCGAGGCGGACCGGCCGGCGACGGTGGCCGAGGTGTCCTCGCTGGCCGCCGGGGTGCACCAGTTCCGGCTCCGGTTCGCCGGCATCCTGCTCCGCGCGCTGGCCGGGGAGTTGGCCGTCGGCAATGTCCGGGAGCCGATCCGCACCGCTCATGATCAACTCGCGGAACGCTACGAGAGGTGGATCGCCGAGGATGCCGGTGCGCTGCCGTACCAAGTGATCGAGATCCGCAACCTGGTCGCGACCCAGTACGCGGCGACGCTGGCGACGGCCGCCCAGCTGTCCGGCCGGCTGCACTGACCGCGGGTCAGAGCTCGAGGGTCAGGAAGAGGCTGTTCGGGTCGGGCCGGTAGTCGGCGAACGGCTCGCAGTCGACGAAGCCGAACCGCCGGTAGAGCCGATGGGCGGGCGCGAAGAACTCGGCCGATCCCGTCTCCAGGCTGATCCGGGCGTACCCCGATCGGCGCGCCTCCTCGATCAGGTGGGCGAGCAGGGTCGAGGCGACCCCGCCGCCGCGCCGCGAGCTCGCGGTGCGCATCGACTTCACCTCGGCGTGCGTCGCGTCCAGCCGCTTCAGCGCCCCGCACCCGACCAGTTCGCCGTCGTCGTGCACGGTCCAGAACGTCACCTCGGGCCGGCGAAGATCATCGAGGTCGAGCGCGTGCTTGCTCTCCGGCGGCGAGGTCGCCCGCAT
The DNA here is from genome assembly GCF_042666975.1 of Microlunatus sp. GCM10028923. NCBI lineage: Bacteria > Bacillati > Actinomycetota > Actinomycetes > Propionibacteriales > Propionibacteriaceae > Microlunatus > Microlunatus sp. GCM10028923. The sequence continues at coordinate 316,680 of NZ_JBHTFF010000007.1, forward strand.
GTCGTCGAGGTGCTCGGCCAGCAGCGCGGCGACCTCCGGACCGGAGAGGTCGTCGACGATGATCTTCATCAGTGCTCCGTTCGGTCGAGGGTCGCCCGGACCATCGTACGAAGCCAGTCCAGATACTCCCGATGCGACCAGCCGGACTCGGCGACCAGCTGCTGATAGCCCTCGGGCGACAGCAGGAACGACAGCTGCGCGGCGACCCGGCGCCGCACCCGTACCCCGGACGGGAGCAGGCCACGCCGCTGGATCAACCCGATCGCGGACTCGATGTCCTTGCGCCGGCGGGTCAGGATCCCGTCCAGGACGGGCGTGATCTCGGCGTCCGAGTCGGCGGCACTGGTCAGGGCACGCCAGAGCGCATAGGCCCGGCGATTGGCGGCCGCCATGAACTCCAGCCCGGTGTCGATGAACGCGTCATCGTCCTCGATCGCGAACGCCGCCGCGAGTTGATCTTGCTCGGCCAGCGGTTGCCGGCCCTCCTGGCCCGTGAACGCCTGCTCGAAGGCGGCCAGCAGCAGCTCCCGCTTGGCCCCCTGCGCCTTGACCGACTCGACCGAGACCCCGGCCCGGGCGGCGATCGCGGCCTGGGTCGTCCGGCCGTAGCCGTCCTCGGCGAAACAGGTTCCGGCCGCCTCGAGGATGCGTCGCCGGGTCGCCGCCGCCTGCTCCGTCCGCAGTTCCGAGCGATAGGTCCGTGATGTCTTCCTCACATTGATTACCCTAGCAGGGTGATGAATACTTCAAGGAGGTAGTCACTCGGCTCAGGAGCCCGCACATGCCATCCCTGTTGATCTGCAGCACCTCCGCCCACGGTCACGTCGCCCCGCTGTTGCCGATCGCGGCCGAACTGGTGGCCGCCGGTCACCGGGTCCGGTTCCTGACCGGGGCGATGTTCCGCGCCGCCGTGGAGCGAACCGGGGCCGAGCACCTGGCCCTGCCGGCCGGAGCCGACCTCGACGATGATCTCGACCAGCGGTTCCCCGAACGCGCCCGGCTCACCGGCGTGGCCCGGATGCGGTTCGACCTGGTCGAGCTCTTCCTGAAGCCGGTGCCGGCGCAGCTCCGCGCCGTGCAGGAGGCGGTCGCGGCCGAGCCCACCGATGCCGTCCTCACCGAGCCGCTCTTTGTCGGCGGATCCGCCTACCTGCTGCAGCGATCCGGCCCGGCGGACCCGATGGTGATCATCGCCGGCACGCTGCCGCTGAGCCTCTCCAGCCGGGACACCGCACCGTTCGGGTTCGGGCTGCCGCCGTTCCCGGGCCCGATCGGCAGGCTCCGCAACGCCGTCCTCCAGTTCGTCGCGGAGAAGATCATCTTCGGCTCGGTCCAGCGCGCCGCCGACCGGATCATCCGGCAGGCGACCGGGAGCCCGCTGCCCTGCTTCGTCATGGACTGGCCGAGGCTGGCGGACGCGATCGTCCAGTTCAGCGTGCCAGGGTTCGAGTATCCGCGCTCCGACTTGCCGGACCGGGTCCACTTCGTCGGACCGTTGAGCCTGCCCACCACCGAGCCGGCCGCCCGGCCCGACTGGTGGGCCGACCTTGATCAGGACCGGCCGGTGATCCTCGTCAATCAGGGCACCGTGGCCAATCAGGACTACGACGAGCTGATCGCGCCGGCCCTGACCGCGCTCGGCCGGCCGGCGGGCGAAGCCACGGATCCGCTGATCGTGGTGACCACCGGCGGCCGGCCGCTGGACACGCTGCCGCAGCCCCTGCCGGACAACGTTCGCGCGGCGACCTACCTGCCGTTCGACCAACTGCTGCCGAAGACCGATCTCATGATCACCAACGGCGGGTACGGCGGCGTGCACGCGGCGCTGCGCCACGGGGTGCCGTTGATCGTGGCCGGCACGACCGAGGACAAGGTCGAGGTCGGCGCCAGGATCGCGTACACCGGGGTCGGGATCAATCTGGCCACCAACCGGCCGACGCCGCCGCAGCTCGCCGAGGCGGTCCGCACCGTCCTCGGCAACGGCCGCTACACCGCGGCCGCGGCCCGGCTGAGCAACGAGATCGCCCGCGCTCCGGGCGTCTCCGCGATCAGATCGTTGATCGAGGAGGGGCGTCGGACCGCTCCGGGCGGGCTATCGTCGAAGGATGAGGTGTGAACCGGGACCGTACCCCTCGATCGTCCCGCCGTACCTGATCGCACGGCTTCGACATCATCCGGACGCGCATGTCGCCGAGTCGGCCCGGCGCACGCTCGATCTCGACACCGGCGTCCGGCGGCTGCGGCCGACGGCCACGCCGCCGCCCGATCGCCGCCCGGTCGCGGTCGCAGCCGAGGAGGCCGACACGGAGGCCACGGCCGGCCCCCAGCGGGTGATCAGCGACGCCGAGCGCGGCGACGTCGTACCGGGCCGGACCGTCCGTTCCGAAGGCGATCCGGCCGTCGACGACCCCGCCGTCAACGAGGCCTACGACGGCCTCGGCACCACCTGGCAGCTCTTCCACGACGCCTTCGGCCGGGACAGCCTGGACGATGCCGGGCTGCCGTTGCGGGCCAGCGTGCACTACCTGCAGGACTGGGACAACGCGCAGTGGGACGGGCAGCGGATGCTGTTCGGCGACGGCGACGGCACCGTGTTCAACCGGTTCACCCTCGCCCTCGACGTGATCGCCCACGAGCTGGCCCACGGTGTCACCCAGTACACGGCGAACCTCGCCTACTACGGCCAGTCGGGCGCGCTGAACGAGAGCGTCTCGGACGTCTTCGGCGCGCTGGCCAAGCAGTTCGCCGCCGGGCAGCCGGCCGACCAGGCCGACTGGCTGATCGGGGCCGGGCTGTTCACCGACCAGGTGCAGGGAACGGCGCTGCGGTCGATGATCGAACCCGGCACCGCGTACGACGACGACGTCCTCGGCAAGGACCCGCAGCCCGCACACCTGGACGACTACCTCACGACCGACGACGACAACGGCGGCGTCCATCTCAACTCGGGTATCCCGAACCGCGCCTTCGCGCTCGCCGCGACCAAGATCGGCGGGTTCGGCTGGGAAGGCGCCGGTCCGATTTGGTACGACGTGCTGACCGGCACCGAGATCACCCCCGAGATCGACTTCGCCGGCTTCGCCCGGCTGACCGTCGCGGCCGCCGGGCAACGGTACGGCGACGGATCGGACCAGCAGCGTGCGGTGGCCGAGGCCTGGCAACAGGTCGGCGTGACCACGACCGGAGCAGCACCCGGGTCGGACCCGGGTCCGGTCACCGTGACCCGGTCCGGCGGCTTCGCCGGCCTGCGGCTGGAACGGACCGACGACCCGGACGACCTGGGCGCCAGCGAGGCCGCGGAGTGGCGCGCGGTGCTGGCGGATCCCACCGTATGGAAGGGATTCCGGCCGGCGACGGCCGGGCCGCCGGTGCCGGACGGCTTCACCTTCACGGTGCGGGTGCCGGGTGCCGGGATCGACATCCGGGCCGGCGAACGGGACCTGCCGCCGCGGTTGCGCGGCCTGCTGAACCGCTTCCTCCGCCGATCCTGATCAAGCCTCCGGGCCACCACCGGTCCGGTCCGGGCCGGACCTGAGTCGGAGCACCGGCAGCGGTTTCGGCGACCGGAGCCCGATGGCCTGCCGGCCGGCCGACGGAACACTCGGCGGCATGCTCATTTCTGCGCGCAATCTCGTCATGACGTACGGCAGCGGCGGCTCGGCCACCCATGCGTTGGCCGGAGTCGATCTTGACCTCTGGCCCGGATCGCTGGCGATCATGGGCCCGTCGGGGTCGGGCAAGACCACACTGCTGCACTGCCTGGCCGGGATCGTCCGGACGACCAGCGGCACCGTGACCTTCCGTGATCAGTCGCTGTCGGCGATGTCGGACCGGCAGCGGACCGCGCTGCGCCGTCGCGACTTCGGCTTCCTGTTCCAGTCCGGCCAACTGCTGGCCGAGCTGCCCGCCAGCGAGAACGTCGCGCTCCCGTTGATGCTCGACGGCCAGCCGGCCAAGGCGGCGATCGGCGCGGCCCGGGAATGGCTGGCCCGGCTCGGGCTGGCCGGGATGGAGAACCGGCGCCCGGGCGAACTGTCCGGCGGCCAGGCGCAGCGGGTCGCCATCGCCCGCGCCCTGATCACCAAGCCGAGCGTCGTGTTCGCCGACGAGCCGACCGGCGCCCTGGACCAGGCCACCGGGGAGCAGGTGATGCAGATCCTGGTCGAGGCCAGCGCGCATGCCGGTGCCGCCCTGGTCGTCGTCACTCATGATCAACGGGTGGCCCAGTCCTGCCAGCGCACGGTGATCATGCGGGACGGCCGCGACGTCTCGGCGGAGTTCGCGCCGCCCACCGCGCAGCAGCAGGTTCCGCCGCCCCCGCAGCAGCAGACGCCATCCCCGCAGCAGGTGCCGCCCGCGCAGGCTCCGGCCCACCCCGCCAACTTCGGAGGGGTTCGCTGATGATCGCCGCCAAGCTGTGGTGGCGGCTGGCCCGCCGCCAGGAGTCCCAACGATTGATCACCGCCCTGGCGGTGATCGCCTTCGCGGCCACCACCGCGGCCGTCCTCATCGTGCTCGGCGGCCTGGGCGCCTTCATGGCCCGGCCGGACAGCGCGATCTACGTCACCTGTGCCCAGGTCGCGACCGCCATCCTGATCATCCCGGTGATCACCCTCGGCGGGGCCGCCGCCCGGCTGTCGATCTCGCGTCGCAACGAACGGTTCGCCGCGCTCCGGCTGGCCGGTGCCACCAGCGGGCAGGTCGGTGCGATCGCGGTGATCGACGCCACCATGCAGGCCGTCGCGGGCGCCGTCGCCGGGGCCGTGCTCTACCTGATCGCGATGCCCGGCGTCGCCCTGCTGCAGTTCCAGGGCCGGTCGTTCCAGCTGGCCGAGCTGTGGGTCGGTCCCGGGGTGCTCGCCCTCACCCTGCTCGCGATCGTCGTGCTGGCGATCGCCTCCGCGACGTTCAGCCTGGCCGCGGTCGTGATCAGCCCGCTCGGCGTCGCCCGCCGGGTCAGCCCGAAGCAGCTCTCCGTGGTCCGGGCCGTGTTCTTCCTGCTCGCCTTCATCGGCTGGCTGGTGATCACCCAGGTGGTCGGCGGCGACATGGCGATCCCGGTGATGATGACGTTCTTGATCATCTGCTTCGCGGTGGTCAACCTGGTCGGCCCGTTCGTGCTCGGGCTGATCGGCCGGATCGCCGCGAACCGCGCCAAGAACGTCCCGGCCCTGCTGGCCGCGCGGCGGTTGGTCGACGACCCGAAGAGCGCCTGGCGTTCGGTGGCTGGGGTGACCCTGGCCACCTTCGTCGCGGGGCTGCTCAGCATCGCGCCGGGGATGGCCGCCGGCGTCGACGCTTCCGAGGAACCGTCGCTGGCGTACCTGCCGCAGGACCTGCTGACCGGCGCTCTGGTCACCGTGATCATCGCCGCGCTGCTGGCCGCGGTCTCGAGCGGCGTCAACCAGGCCGCCAAGGTGCTCGACCATCGTGATCAATACCGGATGCTGCGGCTCGCCGGCACCCCGATCGAGGTGCTCTCGGCGGCCCGGCTGCGCGAGACCTGGCTGCCGCTGGGCGCGTCGCTCGCAATCGCCGTCGGCTGCTCGCTGGTGATCGTCGCCCCGTTCGGGATCATGCTGATCGGCGCCAGCCTGGCCGGTCCGCTGCTGTTCGGCGGCGGCCTGGTGCTGTCGGTGACGCTGGTCATGGTGGCCGTGATGGCCTCGCAGCCGCTGCTGCGCAGGGCCGCGGCCATCTGAGATTGATCAGACTCATCCAGTACGGCGAGCGCGCGGCAACCCGTGGCAACGCGTTGACGCAGAACTGAGCAGCTTCCTACGATCCGATAATCATCAGATCTATCGGCTCACCACGAGGAAGTGGCTCCATGAGATCCCGTTGCCTGATCGTCGCTGCGCTCGCCCTGCTTCTCGCGGTCGGCCCGGTGCCCGCGCTCGCCGAGCCGGTCGCTGGGCCGTCCAACTGGGCCCGCGGCGCGACGGCGACGACCGGCCTCGGTGACGGGCCGCGCACCGCCCAGAGCATGATCACCGACGGCGACCGGACCTCCGGCTGGACCGCGGCACCGACCCAGGGGAGCTCCGCGGCGAGGGGCTACGGCACCGGGACGAAGATCGAACGGCCCCTCGTCGAACTCGATCTCGGCGCGGTTCGGCCGCTGGACGGAGCAGCGGTGAGGCTGGCCGAGGCCGGCGGGCTGACCGGCTTCGAGCTGTCGCTGTCCACCGACCGGAAGTCGTGGCTGCCGGCCGGCCGGGCCACGGCGGAGCCGAACCAGGACCGGGTCGCCCTCGCCCTCCGCGGCCTGCCGGTCCGCTACCTCCGCTTCGCGTTGATCATGGAACCGGGCGCCTCGGCGACGATCACCGAACTCGAGGCCACCTCCGCGGCGGCCGGCGAGCTGGCGGCGATCGCGTTCACCGACGCCGAGGGCGGGCGGCTCGCCGACAACGCGGAGTCGACGCTCGGGCTGGGCGGAACGGAGCCGCTCCGGCTCGCCGGCTACGACGGCGACGGTGCCGCGGTCTCCCTCGACGGCGCCGAGATCGCCTACGCCAGCAGCGATTCCGCGGTCGCCTCGGTCGGCGCCGACGGCACGGTCCGGGCCGACCGGCCGGGCGCGTCCATGATCACGGCCACCGCCACCCTCCCGGACGGGCGCTCGCTCAGCTCCCCGTACCGTTGGATCGTGGTGACCGACCCCGCCGCCGACGACGACCCCGGCCTGATCGCCCGCACCACGCTGGATCATCCGCGGATCGACCTGCGCCCCGGCCAGCCCGCGATCACCTCGCCGGGCGACGTCTACCCGACCGCGACGGTCCGGGCCAACGTCGACCTGACGGCCTCCGGCGCCGTCTACCGGGACGGCCGGAAGGTGCTCTCGGTGGCTCCGGTGTCGATCACCGCCGGCCAGTCCGCCGAGCTGACCCCGGCCGGGCGCACCGACGCCCCCGGCGACTACCGGTTCCAGCTCACCCTGATCCCGGCCGATGATCAACTCGCTCCGGTCCGGGACGCGTTCTCCTTCACCGCGCTCAATCTCGACGACGTGCCGGCGGGTGCCAGCCGGGCCGCCTACCTCGGCCGGGACGGCCGGATGCACTACATCGCCGACGCCAAGGGCAATCGGATCCCCGACTTCTCGACGGTCGGCTACCACGGCGGCGACGCCGACCTGCCCACCGTGCCCGGCCGGGTCCGGGTACCCCTGACCGACGGCGACGCGACCGCGGCGATCCAGGCGGCGATCGACGAGGTGGCGGCGCGGAAGCCGGACCGGAACGGGCATCGCGGTGCGGTCGAGCTCGCCGCCGGCGAGTTCCGGGTCGCCGGAACCCTCAAGATCACCACCGGCGGGGTGGTGCTGCGTGGCCAGGGATCCGGCGACGACGGCACCGTGCTGCGTGGCACCGGCGCGGTGCGGCGCAACCTGGTCGAGGTACGCGGCTCGGCCGGCCCTCAGCTGCAGCAGGACCGGGCCGTGGAGATCACCGACCTCACCGTGCCGGTCGGGGCGGCCAGCTTCCAGGTCGCCGACCCGGCCGGGCTCGACGTCGGTGACACGATCATGGTCCGGCGTCGCGGCAACGCCCGCTGGATCGGCACCATCGGGATGGACCGGATCTACCAGCGTCCGGGCGCCGGCGGCACCAAGCAGTGGACGCCGTTCGACCTGGACTCCGATCGGGTGATCACCGCCGTCGACGGCAACGTGATCACCGTGGACGCCCCGCTGACCAACGCGATCGAGCGGCGGTGGGGCGGCGGCAGCGTGATCCCGTACACGGATCCGGGCCGGATCAGCGAGGTCGGCGTCGAGGGCATCCTCGCGATCTCCGACTTCGACCCGTCGGTGATCGACACCAAGATGGACAACGAGGAGACCGATCCGTACTACGCCGACGAGGACCATGCCGAACGCTTCGTCGTCTTCGACAACGTCAAGAACGCCTGGGCCCGGGACATCTCCGCGCGGCACCTGGTCTACTCCCTGGTCCTGCTCGGCCGCGGTGCGAAGTGGGTCACCGTGCGCGACGGTACGGCCTCGGAGTTCGTCAGCGTGATCACCGGCGGCCGGCGGTACGGCTACGACGTGCAGGGCCAGCTGACCCTGGTCGAGAACGCACGACTGGAATCGGCCCGGCACGGCTACGCGGTGACCAGCCGGGTGCCCGGCCCGAACGTGTGGACCGGCGGCGGGACCAGCAACGACTTCAACACCTCCGAGCCGCATCACCGCTGGTCCACCGGCGGGCTGTTCGACGACGTCGATGCCCGGATCTCGATCATGGACCGGGCCTGGCTCGGCAGCGGCCGCGGCTGGGCCGGAGCGAACTACGTCGCCTGGAACACCCGCGGCTCGCTCACCCTGCAGGCGCCGCCGACCGCACAGAACTACTCGATCGGGCATCGCGGCACGATCGGCTCCGGCCTGGTGCCGAGCCTGTACGACCCGCGGCCCCGATCACGTGGCTACTGGGATGCCGTCGGCCCGCCGAAGCCGATCCAGCCGCAGAGCCTCTACCGCCAGCAGCTCGCCGACCGCGGCTGATCAAGAACCGCAGTTGATCAAGGACTGCCGCTGATCAAGGACCGAGGCGAACCGGCGGGATCAACGGCGACAGCTCCATCAGCTGGCCGGGCGGCAGCAGCCGGCGCCGCGCCCGGGTCAGCTCGACGGCGGTGACGGCCGTCGAGCCGATGGCGAGGTCGCGCCGGTCGGCCACCCAGTCGAGCAGTTCGCGCGGCCGGGCCAGGTCGGCGCCGAAGTGCAGCAGGGTCACGTGCCGGAAGGCCCGCACGACGTGATCACGCTCCAGCCAGTCGTCCGGACCGAGTTCGTCGGCGTACCGGGCGGACAGCTCGGTCACCGCCGCGGCGCCGACGTCGACCCGGGCCACCACGGCCAGCGGGGTCACGGTCAACCCGGTCAGGGACACCGCGAAGGCGGCCGACCGGCCGGCCGTCCGGCGCAACGCCTCGGCGTAGCGGGCGACGGCCGGATCGTCGCCGGGCACCACGGCCCGGAAGCGCTCCAGGGCCCGGACCGTCAGGTGGGCCGATCCGGCCGCACCGGTGTGGAAGTGCCCGGGACCGGCCAGGTCGACCAGCTCGGCGGTGAGCGACGCCAGCCGGTCGCCCAGCTCGCCGTCGATCATGATCACGGCGCTGACCGGCCACCGCCCGCCCTCGACCGGCGGGGTCTCGCGCTGATGCCGCTGTTCCATGATCAGCGGCGCGTTCCGGTCGAAGAGGTCCTCGAACCTCATCCGTTCGCCACGCCGTCGGGCAGCTCCGCGGCGCACCGGTCCCGGAGCCGCTGCACCACCTCGGCCAGCGAGTCCGGAGCGGCCGCGGCCTCGGTGATCAGCCGGTCGCAGTCGGTCAGCCCGGCGATGGCCAGCAGCCGCTTCTCGTTGGTCACCCAGCGCCCGTGCCCGGCCGCGACGGCGTGCGCGGCGTTGGTGACCGCCTGTGCCGCCAGCCCGAGGGCCAGCAGCGCCCTCCCCCGCCGGGCGGCACCGTCGAGGGCGTACGAGAAGACGGCCTCGGCCCGGCCCCACCAGACCGGCGGCGCCGACCGGCGCAGCGCCACGGGATACTCCGGCCGCGGCAGCTCGCCGATCAGGGTGCGGTTGATCGCCAGCTCGGCCAGCAGCAGATAGTCCGGAATGCCGGCCAGGTGGAACATCAGCGGTTCGATCATGAACCGGCCCTGCTCGGCCTCGGCGGTGATCGCGTCGATCCGGTCGAGATCGCGATAGTGCACGTCGACCCGCTGACCGTCCACCGTGAGCCAGCCGCCGCCGTTGAAGACCCCGCCGCCCCAGCCGCCGAGCTCCGACACCTCGCCGGGCCAGCCGCAGTCGCGCAGGTCCTGCGGGTCGAAGTGACCCCGGTAATAGACGCCCAGGTCGTAGTCCGCGTCCGGCTGATGTTGATCTTGGGCCCGGGAGCCGCCGAGGGCCACCGCGGTCACGCCGGGCAGCTCCGCGAGCCGCCCGGCCAGGTCGTCCAGGAAGTCCTTGCTCATCCGGACAGCCTACGAAGTCGTGATCATGCTCCGGGCGCCGCGTCGCCGACCGGCCCGGACCGCAGCGGGAGGATGAAGTAGCCGCCGCGGTCGTCGCCGCCGCGGACCTCGGGATGGAAGGCGAAGCCGAGCCGGAACTTGAGCCGGTGGTTCGCCCGGTAGCCACCCGCGCTGTGGGAGCGGACCTGCCAGCAGCCGGCCGCCGCGGCGTCCGCGATCGCCCGGCGCTGCAGCGCCGTTCCGATCCCCTGCCGGCGCCGGTCCGGCCGGGTGCCGAAGGCCAGGATCTTCGCCTCGGTCAGGGCCATGCCGTCGATGATCGACTGCTGGCAGTCCTGGTCCGGGCCGATCGGCTGGATCACGTACCTGAGCAGGCCGATCGCCGCCCCGTCCTCGCCGAACGCGCCGAGCAGCCGGGATTCGAGGTGCCAGTCGGCCGTCATCTCGACCCAGCGGCGTTGCTCGAGCTGATCGATCAGTGCGTCCAAGGCCCGGGCGTCGGGCGTGCCCGTACCAAGATCAACGGCGGTCAGCCGTGGCTCGACTCCGGTCACCGGCTCGGGGTGCGCCGGAGCAGCCACGCGGTGCGGGTGATCTCGTACTCGACCTCGCCCTGGTCGGTTCCCGGCAACGGGTCGACGAACTCTTCGTGGTACGTGCGCAGGTAGCTCATCCCGACCGCGGTCATCACCCGGCGGGAGCGTTCGTTGACCGCCATCGTGTCGGCCGTGATCCGGTCCAGGTCATGGTCCCGGAATCCGTAGTCGACCAGGGCCCGGCCGCCCTCCGAGGCCAGGCCCAGGCCCCAGGCCACCCGGCGGAGCCGGTAGCCGAGCGTCGCGTGGCCCGGCTCCGCGGTGCGGCGGAGCGCGAACCAGCCCAGGAACTCCTGGGCCTCCCGGCTCAGCGCGATCCATTGGCCGAAACCCGGAGTTCGCGCATACTCGGCGATGATCGCCTCGACCTGGGCCGCCATCGCCTTGCGCGGCGTGGGATGTCGGTCGATGAACCGCATCACCTCTGGATCGGAATCCAGATCGGTCAACCGGTCGATGTCACCTCTCGTGATCGGCGTGAAGGCCAGCCGGTCGGTGACCAAAATCGCTTGCACCCTGCGATCCTGCCAGGTCGGGGCCGGTCCGGTCGACAAACTTCAGAACTCGGACCGGACCCCGCGACAGGCTCAAGCGGCGAGCTCGATCAGGTCCCCCAGACGGGGCCCGGTGTCGAGCGACGTCACCGGTGCGCCGGTCGCCTGCTCCACCCGTTCGATCAGGTCGCGGACCGGCGCGGTGATCCGATCCCGGTCCCGGACACCCCGCATTTCGGGGTCGACGTGGTCGATGAAGGTGAGCGCGATCGCGGTCGGGCCGTTCAGCATCGCGGCGTACGCGAGCAGGTCGGGATCCAGCCGGTCCGCCTTGCGCCGCGGCCGGCCGGTCACCACGCCGCGTTCGGCGATCCCCCGGCGGTCGGCTTCCGCCGCACTGATCTCGTACGGCAGCGGGCCGGAGCCGACCCGCGACGGCAGCGCCTTGACCACCATGATCACGTCGGTGACCAGGCGCCAGTTCAGACCGACGTCGTCCATCGCGGCCACCGAGGTGCAGTTGTCCGACGTGGCACACGGATAGTCGTCGGTGAGGGCCAGCGACAGCAGCGTGCCCTGCGACCCCTCGATGATCACCAGCCCGTCGCCGGCGGCCACCCGGTTGACCTCGACCGCCACGTCGCCCGAGTAGGACCGCAGCTTCGGATGATCACCGGCCTGCCCGGCCCGGCGCAGGACGAAGTCGGCCCGGGCCGCACCGTTGCCGGTGCAGGTGGAGCCGACGGTCTCGGCCAGGTGGGCGTCGGCCAGCTCGGCCGCGATGTGCTCCGGCGTGATCACCGCGCAGCGGCGGTCCACCATCACCCGGTCGGTCAGCCCGAACCGGCCGAGCTCGTCGGCGAACACCTGCGGATCGACCAGCACCCCGGAACCGACCGCGACCTTCGTCCGCGGGTTCAGCCAGCCGGTCGGCAGCTGCCGGGCCTTGATCAACCGGCCGTCGTCCGTGGTGACGCTGGCGCCGGCGTTGGTGCCGACCCCGGCCCGGACGGCGAGCTCGGCGTCGTGCTTGATCGCCAGTTGCGCGCACAGCTTGCCCTTGCCCGAGTCGCCCCACAGGGCGTCCACGATGATCGTTGCGCTCATCCTTGTTCCTCCTCCTGCGAAAGGATCTCCGAGACGGTGTCGTCTGCACCGAACCCGACGATCGAGAACAGTTCCTCGGCCCGGTCCGGCGGCAACAGCCGGGTCCGCAGCCGGAACAGATGGGTGCCGAACTCGGCCTCGAGTTGATCACCGAACCGCTGGTAGATCGCGGCCAGATAGGCCTCGTCCCGGATCACCTTCTCGACCAGGCCGACCAGCGCCGGGTGCTCGGTGACCACGGCGCCGACCGGCTCGTCCAGGGAGGCGACCAGCGCGGTCCCGAAGTCGACGGCCATCATCAGCAGCTGGCCGCCGACGGTCCGCGACGGCGCCTCGTGCCGGTAGACGTCGGCGCCGTCGATCTCCGTCTCGCCGAAGACGTTGATCACCACCTGGCGGCCCGACTGCGCGGCAGCGCGCAGCCCGGGGGCCAGCCATTCAAGATCATCGGCCCAGGCGCAGATCGCGACCCGGGTCCGCGCCTCGGCGACCAGGGACGCCGCCCGGTCGATCACCGACTCGCGATCACGCAGGCTGAAGAACCCGGCCTGGTCCCGCGGCGCCGCCACGGTGGCCAGGTCGGCGATCAGGCTGTCCGCGCGTTCCGCGGTCTGCCGCTTGATCCGGCCCAGGACCGCGGCCGGCGGATGGGCCACGAAGCGGGCCGGGGCGCCGTCGCTGACCCGGTCGACGACGCCGCGGTCGGTCAGCCCGGACAGCACCTGATAGACGTTGGCCCGCTGCAGCCCGGCGATCTTGGCCACCTCGTAGCCGGTGGCCGACGGATGTTGCAGCAGCGCGAGATAGACCCGAGCCTCCTGGCTGGAGAAGCCGAGCTCGGCGAGACGTTCGATCACGTACGCCGAGCCTAGAGTACGAGTAGTAGTTTCCGCAACTACTACTCGTCGCGAGCGTCCACCACCCGGCGCAGCAGGCTCGCCAACTGGCGCCGTTCGGCCGCCGACAGCACCCCGAGCGCCTCCGCCTGGGACTGCTCGGCAACCCCGTAGAGCCGCGCCTGCAGCGAGCGACCGGACCGGGTCAGCGCAACCCGGTGCCGGCGCCGATCCTCGGCATCGCGCTCCCGCCGGACCAGCCGCTGCTCCTCCAGGGCGTCGAGGTAGCCGACCAGGTGGCTGCGGTTGAAGCCGAGCCGGTCGGCCAGTTCGTACTGGGCCAGCGGACCCAGGTCGACCAGGGCGGTCAGCACCGCGAAGTGCGGCGGCCGCAGCCCCTGGCGCTGCAGTTCCTCCTCCAGGCCGCGCCGGCCGATCCTCGCCACGTGGCCCGCCAGGTAGGACGGCAGGGCGAGCAGGCTCGGCGGCCGCCGAGAGATCTCGGACACAGCGCGATCCTAGTCGCTTCTCGACGTTCGCGCCTTCGTGTAATAGTTACATCATGACATCATCTACGGATGCAGACTTGATCGCCGGACGCCGGCCTCGGGACACCGGCGTGGTCGCGGCCCTGCTGATCGCGGTGTTCGCGTTCTCCGTGCTGCAGACCGTCGTCGTTCCCGTACTCCCCGATCTGCGGCGCGCGTTCGGCGTCGGCCCGACCGAGATCGCCTGGGTGCTCAGCGCGTTCCTGCTCACCTCGTCGGTCGGCACCGTCCTGATCGGCCGGCTCGGTGATCAGTTCGGCAAGCGGCGGCTGATCATGATCAGCCTCGCCGTCCTGGCCGTCGGGACCCTGCTGGTCGCTCTGGCGCCGAACTTCGGTACGGCGATCGCCGGCCGGGCCGTGCAGGGCCTCGGCGCCGCGACCTTCCCACTGGCGTTCGGGATCGTCCGCGACCAGTTGCCACCGGAACGGGTACCGATCACCATCGGCACCATCAGCGCGATCTTCGGCATCGGGTTCGGGATCGGCCTGATCGTTCCCGGTCCGATCCTGGACCGGGCCGGCTGGCCCTGGGTGTTCTGGCTGAGCCTGGCACTGGTGATCATCGCCCTGGTCGCGGTGTTCCTGCTGGTGCCGGAATCGGCGACCCGGTCGCCCGGCCGGATCGATCTGCTCGGCGGCGCCCTGCTGACCGCGGGGCTGGTCGCCCTGCTGCTCGGGATCAGCCAGGTCCGGGCCTGGGGTCCGGTGCCGGCCGTCGCGCTGCTGATCGTCGCGATCGCCGTCCTGGCGGCGTTCTGGGCGGTTCAGCGACGGGTCAGCCAGCCCATGATCGACGTGTCCCTGCTCCGCAGCCGTACGGTCGCGGGAGCGGATCTGAGCGCGTTGATCTTCGGCTTCTCGATGTACGGGGCGTTCACCCTGGTCCCGCAGCTGGTGCAGACCCCGGCCGGGCACGGGTTCGGCTTCGGCGCGTCGGCGACCGGCGCCGGCCTGTTCGTGCTGCCGATGGCGATCACCATGGTGATCGCCGGGCCGCTGGCCGGCAAGCTCGGGCCCCGAGTCGGATTCCGGGCGATCTTGATCATCGCCTGTGCCGTCGCCGGGACCGGCTTCGTGGTCCTCGCCGCGGCACATCCCTGGGCACCGGCGGTACTGCTCGGCTCCGGGGTGGTCGGGGTCGGCATCGGCTTCGCGTTCGCCGCGATGGCCAACCTGGTGATCTCGGCCGTCGGCCGCGACCGGGTTGGCGAGTCGACCGGGATCAACGCGATCATGCGCACCATCGGCGGCGCGATCGGCGCCCAGACGGCCGGACTGATCATCACGGCCCTCGGCGACGGCGACGGGCCGACCGCCGCGGGCTACTCGGTCGCGTTCACCGTCTCCGCCGCGGCGCTGGGCCTGGCGTTGATCACCGCGCTGCTCGTCGAGCGGGAGTCCCGGTGACCGACTACGGCCAGCACCTGCAGTTCGGCTTGATCATCGATCCGGCCGCCGATCATCCGGACCGGGTGCTGGCCCAGGCCGAATTGGCCGAGCGCAGCGGCCTCGACCTGGTCAGCGTTCCCGATCATCCTTACCGCCCGGCCGCGCTGGAGGCGATGACCGTGCTGACGGCGATCGCGGCCCGGACCGAACGGATCCGCCTGTTCCCCAACGTGGCCAATCTCCCGCTCCGGCCGCCGGCCCTGCTGGCCCGGATGATCGGCAGCCTGGACCGGATCAGCGGCGGCCGGGCCGAGCTGGCCCTGGGCGCCGGCGGCTACCGCTCGGCCGTGGTGGCGGAGGGCGGGCCTGACCGGACGCCGGCCGAGTCCGTCGCGGCCCTGGCCGAGGCGATGATCATGATCAGAGCCCTGCTCGGCGAGGGCGCAGCCAGGATCCGGTGGGACGGCGAGCACTACCGGCTGCCGTCGGCCGAGCCCGGGCCACGCCCCGTGCATCCGATCGAGCTCTGGGTCGGCGCGCTCGGGCCGCGGATGCTGCGCCTGATCGGCCGGTACGGGGACGGCTGGCTGCCCAGCTCGACCAGGGTCCCGCCCACCGAGCTGGCCGGCCGGCAGGCGATCATCGACGCGGCGGCGGTCGAGCACGGCAGGGATCCGGCCGCGATCCGGCGGCTGTACAACCTCCAGCCGGGGGTGTTCCCGGTCGGCCCGCCCGCCTCCTGGCCGGAGCAGCTGATCCGGCTGGCGATCACCGAGGGCATCAGCACCTTCCTGCTGCCGACCGGTTCCGCCGCGTTGATCACGACCTTCGGCACCGAAACCGCGCCGGCGGTCCGGGCAGGGGTCCAGCGCCACCGCCACGGCGCGGCGGTGGCCCGGTGATCAGGCGGCCGGGCTGAGCCGGAACACGGGATGCCGGACGGCCTGGGCCGCGAACTCGGCGTCGCTGGACTCCGCGGTGACGTCGAAGTACGGCCGGGTCACCGGCACCGCCGCCAGGTAGGCCCGGAGCACCGCGGCGGTCTCCGGCCCGGTGACCTCCTCGGCGAGCCAGGCGGTGTCCGTGCCGGCCCGGCTCAGGGTGATCCGGCCGGCGGCCCGGACGTTGTGCACCCAGGCGACGATTCCGTACGCAGCGACCAGCCACCGCGCCCCGGCCACCTCGATGACGTCCACCGGCACGGACCGGAGTTCCCCGGAATGCCGGCCGGGAACCGTCAGCACGTAACGGAATCCGGCACCGAGCCCGCGTCGGGTCAGCCACCGGAAGACCGAGTTGATCATGCGCTGGAACCCCGTCACCTGGTACGTCTTCGCCATGACCGCCCCTTGATCATCGTCCGCCCGCTCACCGGCAGGCTATCAACCGCAGCACCGGGCGCTACCCTCGAACGATGCCGGAGGATCAGGTGGACCGGATGGTCGCCGAGTGGTCGAGAACCGAACCGGGACTGGACGTCACGGTGCTGCAGGTGGTCGGCCGGCTGCTGCGCGCGGCCGAGCAGACCAGGCAGCGCCTGACCGAGGTCCTGACGCCGCTCGGCCTGTCCTACCCCGACTTCGACGTGATCAACACGCTGCGCCGGCGGGGCGATCCGGACGGCGCCCACCCGCGGGACCTGGCCCGGTCCGCCTTGATCACCTCGGGAGCGATGACGGCCCGGCTGGACCGCCTGGTTTCGGCCGGCCTGGTCCAGCGCGACGCCGATCCCGACGACCGCCGGGCGATCCGGATCAGGCTGACCCGGAAGGGAGCGCGGCTCGCCACCCGGGCGCTGGACGCGGTGCTGGCCGTCGACGCCGAGATCCTGGCACCCCTCTCGGAGCGGCAGCGATCCGTCCTGGCCGGGAGCCTGAGGCAGCTCCTGCTGCCGCTCGAGGACGAGTGAGTCCGGGTCAGGCGTTCGCCTCGAACGCCCGCTTGTAGGCGACGGCTCCCTCGATCGACTCGAACGGCCAACTGGTCAGGGTGACCGTGGCCCGGTCGCCGATCGCGGCGACGACCCGGGCGGCCGTCGTCAGCGGCGCGCCGCCGCAGACCTGGATCACCTCGGCGCCCGCATCGACCGCCTCCTGGGCCACCGCGACGATGTCGGCGTCCGGTGCGCCGATCACGGTCGTGGTGCCGCCACCTTCGTGTTCGTGCACCACCCGGACCTGCGCCGGGTCGGCCTGCTCGCTCTCGAAGATCGTCACCGTGTGCCGCGCCGGCGGCCCCCCGAACGCCACCCCGACCGGGGCCCGGCCGGCGACCGCGTCGATCACCGGGGCGGCGGTCGCCAGGTCGAAGCCGCGGTAGAGCTCGATCAACCGGGCCCCGTCCGCGACGAGCTCGGCGGCCGCCTCGGCCGCCGAGGCCGGGTCGGGTGCCCAGACCAGCCCGGTCCGGCCCGCGGCGTGGACCAGTGTCGTCCGCTCCACCGCCGTCGACTCCGGGACCAGGAAGAGGAACGCCTCGTCGTACTTCGTCATGTCGCTGCTCCAATCGGCTTGGCATCAAGTAGTTCAATGCCAAGCTAAATGCCGATGATCGTCCCGGTATTCCCACCCAGGTGGAGATCAGCCGGTCGCGTTCGCCAGGACCCAGTCGACCAGCGGGCGAGCCTGGCGCCAGTCCTTGCGGATCCGGTCCGCCAGCTCGGGCGTGTGGATGACCGGCTCGAAGCCGTACTGCTTGCTGATCACCAGCGAGCGGTGCCGGAGCAGGTCGATCCGCGGATGATCACCGGTGAAGCCGCGCGGCGACGTCTTCAGCCGGTCGCCGCCGACCTCCCACTGCGACCGGCGCAGCTTCGCCAGCAGGCGTTCCAGGGGCAGGCCGTGCACCTCCTCGGCAACGGCCCGCCGATAGCGGGCCAGCCGCTCGGCGTCGGCGTGGTAGAAGCCCGCGCCGACCCGGACCCCGGCCGCGCTCAGGTCGGCGTACCAACCGGTGGCTTCGCCCACCGCGACGAAGGCACCCTGGTGGGTCTTGTACGGCGTCTTGTCGGCGGCGAACCGGACGTCGCGGTACGGCCGGAAGATCTTCGCCGGCCCGAACTCCTGCTCCAGCAGGGCCATCAGCGCCACCATCGGCGCCCGGACCTGGTCGTCGTACACGGCCTTGTGCTGCGTCCAGTACGCCTTGGTGTTGTCCAGTTCGAGGTCGTCGTAGAAGTCGAGCGCCTCGGTCGTGAAACCGGTGAAGTCCGCCACCGGCGCGATCCTACGCGGGCCGGTCCCGGCCGGCCGCGCGCGCCCAAAGGTCCGATGAAATCATGGGGTACCGCCGTCGAGCCGCCAGGAGTGTGTCAGATGACCGATTCGCCCACCCGCCTCCCCCGCATCGCCATCGCCGGGCTGTCCGTCGAGTCGTCGACGTTCTCGCCGGCCCGGACGACCGTCACGAGCTTCCGGCCGAAGCGCGGCGCGGAGATCCTGGCCACGCGGCCGTTCTGGTCCCCCGGCGGCAGCCTCACCGACGCGGCCGAGTGGGTGCCGATCCTGCAGGGCCGGTCGATTCCGGGCGGGCCGGTGCCCGCCGAGGACTACCGGCAACTCAAGGAGGAGATCCTGGCCGGGCTGCGCGCCGCCGGGCCGCTGGACGGCATGGTCTTCGACATCCACGGCGCGATGAGCGTGGTCGGGATGGACGACGCCGAAGGTGATCTTGCGGTCGCGGTCCGCGAGGTGGTCGGGCCGGACGTCGTGATCAGCACCGGGATGGACCTGCACGGCAACGTGTCGCGCCGGCTGGCCCACACCCTGGACCTGCTCACCTGCTACCGGATGGCGCCGCACGAGGACGCCCTGGACACGAAGGAGCGGGCGGTCCGCAACCTGCTCGACCGGCTGGCCCTGCCGCCGGAGCAGCGGCGACCACTGAAGGCCTGGGTCCCGGTCCCGATCCTGCTGCCCGGCGAGAAGACGAGCACCCGGATCGAGCCGGCCAAGAGCCTGTACGCGCGGGTCCCGGAGATCGAGGCGCTGGCCGGGGTGCTGGATGCCGCGATCTGGATCGGCTACGCCTGGGCGGATGAGCCGCGCAACCGCTGCGTGGTCATGGTCACCGGCGACGACCAGGCCGTGATCACCGCCGAGGCGGAACGCCTGGCCGCCGAGATCTGGGCCCGGCACGACGAGTTCGCGTTCGTGGCGCCCGCCGATGATCTTGCCGCTTGCCTGGACGCGGCGATCGCGAGCAGCGACCGGCCGTACTTCATCTCGGACTCGGGCGACAACCCGACCGCGGGCGGCGCCGGTGACGTCACCTGGACTCTTGATCAACTACTGCGGCGGCCCGAGATCGCGGCCGGCCAGGTCTCCGTCGCGTACGCCTCGATCCCCGACGCGGACGCGGTCCGGCAGTGCGTCGAGGCCGGGGTCGGCGCGCGCGTGACCGTCACCGTCGGCGCCCGGGTCGACGCCGGGCCGGCCGGGCCGGTCGAGCTGACCGGCGAGGTGCGCCACATCGCCGAGGGCGATGCGGATGCGATCACCGAGGTCGTGGTCCGGGCCGGCGGGCTGGACGTGATCATCACCGAGCGCCGCAAGCCGTACCACCGCGAGGCCGACTTCGTCCGGAACGGGATCGACCCGAACGCCACCGACGTGATCATCGTCAAGATCGGCTACCTGGAGCCGGACCTGTTCCGGCTGGCCAAGGACTGGATGCTGGCGCTCACGCCGGGCGGGGTGGACCAGGACCTGGTCCGGCTCGGCCACCACCGGATCGAGCGCCCGATGTACCCGTTCGACACCGCACCGTACGACCCGGATCTCTCGGCCCGGATCATCCCGGCGAGTGATCAGCCGGATCCGGAAGCCTGAGGTCCTTGGCGGCGAACCGGCTCGCCGACGCATCGACGTGGGCGAGCCGGCGCAACGCCAGCAGCAGCGGCTCGACCAGCACCACCCCGAGCGCGACGTAGCGGACCGCCGCCTCCGGTGACTCGTCGGGCACCCGGCCGACCTCGCCCTCGGCGATCTTGCGCATCGCCCGGCCGTAACCGAGCAGCACCCGGTCCGACAGCTCGAAGCCGGCCGAGTCCATCGCGGCCAGCGCGGCGGCGAGCGGCCGGAGTTGATCACGGTGGTCCGGATCGAACCACCAGCCGAGACCCCGGACCAACTCCTCGGCCCGGGTCAGATCCAGGTCATCGTCCGTGGCCGGCATCAGCTGCTCGGAGACGGTGCCGAGGATGTCGTGCATCGACTCCGCCGGGTGGTCGAGTTCGGCCAGCACGTTCCTGGTCGCGGCGACCGACAGGTTTCCGGTGCCGAGCAGAGCGCGGATCAGACCGAGCCGGGCCAGGTGGGAGGCGTCGTACTGGGCCTGGGTCGCCGAGGTCCGCAGGCCCTCGTGCAGCAGACCCTCCCGCAGGTAGTACTTGATCGTCGCGACGGCGACTCCACTCTCCCGGCTCAGTTCGGACATCTTCATGGCGACCCCTTGCATTGGATAGTCCTACTCTCTAATATTGGAGAGTATCAGTATCCAATACTAGGGGAAGGAACAGCGATGGCGAAGATCGACCCGGTCCGGTCGACTCACTCCTACGACGGTGAGCTGGTCGTGTTCCTGATCGGCATGACGATCAACAAGCCGTGGCGACCCGATCTCTGGGTCCCGGTCTTCCGCGCGATGCCCGGCATGCTGCGGGAACTGGCGACCGATCCGGATTCGGGGATGCTCGGGTACCGACTGACGCTCGAGGGCATCCACCCGACGCTGATCCAGTACTGGAGCTCGCTCGACAAGCTCTATGCGTACGCGGCGAAGCCCGACGCACGGCACCGGCCGGCCTGGACCGAGTTCAACGCCCAGGCCCGCAAGGCACCGGGAGCGGTCGGGGTCTGGCACGAGACCTTCCTCGTCGACCGGGCCGAATCCGTCTACAACCAGACCCCGGAGCTCGGTCTGGCCAAGGCGACCAGCCGCGTTCCCGTGCAGAGCAAGGGACATGCGGCCCGGCAGCGCTTCGCCGCCGGCGCCACCCGACGACCGTCCGCTCACTCCGGCCCCGACCACCAAGCCGCCTAGGAGTACGCCATGGAACCATTCATCGCCCTCGTCGCCGTCACGGCGATCCTGCTTCTCCTCGGCCGGGCGGGCGTCCGCCCGCTGCGCCGCTGGCCGGTCCCGCTGCGCGGCGGCCTGGCCGCCATGTTCGTGATGACCGGCGTCTCCCACTTCGTCGGGATGCGCGAGGAGTTGATCAGCTACGTGCCGCCGGTGCTGCCCGAGCCGGCCTTGTTGATCACGATCACCGGCGTGCTCGAACTCGCCGGCGCGGCCGGTCTGCTGATCCGGCGCACCGCCCCGCTGGCCGCCGGCTGCCTGGCCGCGCTGCTGGTCGCGATGTTCCCGGCCAACCTGTACGCGGCCCTCGCCGGCATCGCCACCGATCCGCTGAGCCAGCCCGTCCCGCGGACCCTGTTCCAGCTCGTCTTCGTCGCCGCGGCCGTCGCCGTCGTGATCGCCGAACGCCGGGCGGCCCGGGCTACGCGGCCGATTCCCCCGCTGCCTGCTCCAGCCAGGTCCGGGCAGCTTGCGGGTCGTCGGCGGTGACGCCGTCGACCCCGAGTTCCACCGCGACGCGCGCCCGGGCCGGCTCGTCCAGCAGCCAGCCCGCGGCGCGCAGCCCGCGATCATGGATCCGGCCGACCGTCTCCACGGTCAGCCCTTCCCAACCGGTGTAGAGGGTCTGAACGCCGAGCTCGACGGCCTGGGCCAGCGCCTCGTCCTCGTACCCGAAGACGATGAAGCCGCGCCGCGCCCACGGCATCACCTCGCCGACCTTGATCAGATAGTCGCGCTGGAAGCTGGTCACCGTACACCGGTCCTGATCTTCGGTACGGGCGTTCAGGACCCCGGCCACGACCTCGGCCGCACCGTCCGCCTTGAGCTCCACCTGGAGCGGCAGGGTGGTCTGCTCCAGCACCTGCTCGAACCGGAGCAGCCGGGCGCCGCCGTCCAGCTCGATGTCGCTCAACTCGGCCCAGGTCAGGTCGACGACCTCGTCCTCCCGGCGGCCACTGGTCACCCGCTTCACGGTCCGGTCGTGGATCACCACCGGTACGCCGTCGGAGCTCAGCCTGATGTCCAGCTCGATCTCGTCCGCCCCGTGCTCGTGCGCCAGGGCCAGGCTCGGCGCCGTGTTCTCGGGAGCATGGGCCATCGCGCCGCGATGCCCCGTCACGAGAATGCCACTGAGGGGACCGACCCCCTCAGACTCCCCCGCACTCTCCGCGAACTGACGGGACTGACTGATCGAATTCACGCTGCGATACTCGCTTCCTTGATCAACGGGAGATCTTGTTCGGGTACTGCTTCAGAATACGCTCGGTGCTCCGGCGCAGATCGGTCGCGGTGCCCTTCATGATCGCGTCCGGATCCTCGGCGCTGGCATAGATCCGCTGGATCGCGGTCTTCATCTTCTGGATCGACGTCTGGACGTACTTGCGTACGGCATCGGGGCCGGTCGCGATCTCCAGTTGCTTCACGGCGACCGCGTAGTTCGGGTTCTCGGCGACGATCTTGGAGATCGCGGCCGACTGCATGGCGGCCTTGGTGACCGGCATGTAGCCGGTGCCGATCGACCACTCCGAGGACTGCTCCTCAGCGGCCATGAACTTGATCAACTCGAAGGCGGCCTGCTTGCGCTCCGGTTCGGCGTACTTCATGACCGCCAGGCCGGAGCCGCCGGACGGCACCCCGATCTGCTTCTGCTGCGGCAGGAACCCGGCCAATACCGGGAACTGCGACGTCTTGGTGATCTTGGCCAGGGTCCCGGTCGAGCCTTCGATGCAGGCCACCATGCCGGCGGTGAAGTCGTTGACGTGGTTCTGGGCCAGGTAGCCCGACTTGTCGACGTGGATCAGGTCGTGATCGAAACGCGCGGTGGCCAGGGATTCGGGCGAGTCCAGCACGATGTCGAAGCCGCGGGACAGCGCGCCGCCGAAGCTCCACAGCTGGCCCTGGAAGTACCAGTCGTCGCCGCCGGTGAAGGCGCGCATCCGGGGCGTGCCGCCGCGATAGGTCACCCCGGCCAACTGCTTGCCCCAGTCCCGGAACTCGTCCCAGGTCTTCGGTGCCCGCTCCGGCAGCCCGGCCGCGGCCAGGATCTCCGGGTTGACGTACAGCAGCGGGGTGGAGCGGGCGAACGGCGTCCAGTAGATCTGATCGTCGACGATGCCCTCGGCCAGCAGTCGATCATGGAACGCGGTCGGCGCGAAGGAGTCGTCGAAGTAGTCGTTCAACGGTTCCAGTGTGTCGTTGAGGAAGTAGCGGTTCCAGGAGATGTCGGACAGCACCACCAGATCCGGGATCTGGCGTGCCTGCAGCCCCGCCGCCAGCTTCTGGTCGACGCCGTCGTAGCTGTCGAACGTCTGCACCTCGGCGTAGATGTCCGGCTGGCTCCGGTTGAACCGGTCGACCAGGCCGGTCAGGATCGGCAGGTTGTCGCCGGTGAACGCGCTCCAGAAGACGATCCGGAGCCGGTTCGCGAACTCGCCCGGGATGCTGCCGCTCGGCTGGGAGTAGCCGACGCCGAACTGGGTGCAGCCGACCAGCGGTACGGCAGCGAGGGCGCCGGCACCGGCCAGGAAGCCACGGCGGCTGACCGACGGTTGACTGATCATGGCACTCTTCCTCGAAGGATTGAGTCTCATCGGGACATCGACGCTCCGGCGAGGCCCGACACGATGTAGCGCCGGGCGATCAGGAACAGGACCAGCATCGGCGTCACCACGAAGATCGTGCCCGCCATGATCGCGCCCCAGTTGTCGACGCCCTCATTGGCCTTGAGGAACAGCAGGCCGATCGTCAGGGTGCGCATCTCGTCGGAGTTGGTCGCGATCAGCGGCCAGATGAAGCCGTTCCACTCGTCGATCAGGGCCAGCAGCGCGACCGTGATCACCGCGGGCCGGGCCATCGGCACCACGAAGCTGATCAAGCGGCGGACGTGGCCGGCGCCGTCCAGCTCGGCCGCCTCGAGCACCTCGCCGGGCAGGGTGAGGAAGTGCTGCCGGAGCAGGAAGGTGCCGAACGCCGAGGCGACGCCAGGCAGGATGATGCCGAGATAGGAGTTGACCAGGCCGAGCCGGCCGACCGTGATGAAGTTGATCAACAACGTCACGTGACCGGGCACCATCAACGCGCCCAGCATCAGCAGGAACAGCACCTTCTTGCCCGGGAACGGGAGGTAGGCGAAGGCGTACGCGGTGAGCACGGCCAGCACCAGCTTGAGCGCGGCGCCGCCGAGCGTGATGATCGCCGAGTTGACCAGGTAGCGGCCGAACGGCGCCGAGGACCAGGCCTGGACGAAGTTGCCCAGCTCCAGGGATCTCGGGAAGAACGACAGCGGCCAGCTGTAGATCTCGGCGCTCGGCTTGAGCGCGGCGGTGAGCAGCCAGTAGAGCGGGATCAGGAAGATCAGGCCGACGATCACCAGCAGGACGTAGTTGATCACCCGGCCGGGCGTGATCCGGCGGCTCCGGCCGGCCGGAGCCGAGGCGGGGTCGGGCGGAGTGGCGGTCGGGTCGACGAGACCCGGTGCCTGCGTGCGCGTGGCCATCAGTAGTGCACCCTTCGCTCCACGAACCGCAGTTGGACGGCAGTCACGACCAGCAGGATGAGGAACATCACCATGCCTCCGGCGGCCGCGTACCCGGCGTCGAAGTTGCGGAAGCCCTGGTCGTAGATGAACCAGCTCAGCGTCGTCGTCGCACCGCCGGGACCGCCGCCGGTCATCATCGCGATCACGTCGAAGGACTGGAACGCGCTGATGATCGTGGTCACCGTGACGAAGAACGTCGTCGGCGACAGCAGCGGGAAGATCACGTGCCAGAACCCGCGCCACGGACCGGCGCCGTCCAGCAGGGCCGCCTCCCGCACCTCGTGCGGAATCCCTTGCAGCGCGGCGAGGTAGATCAGCGCTACGAACCCGACGCTCTTCCAGACCGACACGATCAACAGCGCCGGCAAGGCCCAGGTGGTCGACGTCGTCCAGGCCGGCGATGTCGCGCCGACCAGTTCGAAGGCCGCCCGGGACAGCCCGTAGTTCGGGTCGAAGATGAACAGCCAGATGGCGGCGATCGCGGCACCGGAGAGCACGTGCGGCGCGAACGCCACCGTGGTCACAACCCCGCTGCCGCGCAGCCGCGTCGAGAACAGCACCGCGAAGGCCAGCCCGATCGCGCCGCAGCCGACGACCATGGTGACCACCCAGATCACGGTGATCGTGATCACCCGGCCGAAGTTCGGGTCGGTGAACAGGTCCGTGTAGTTCTCCAGACCGACGAAGGTGGTCTGCGGCGAGATCATGTCCCACCTGGTCAGGCTCAGGTAGACGTTGCCGAGCACCGGCAGGTACGCGAACACGGCGATCAAGATCAGGTTCGGGAAGGCGAACAGGGCGAACAGTCCGTACCCCCGCCACCGGCTACGCCGTCGGGAGGCGATGCGGGACGGCTCGGCGGGCGAGCCCTGACTCCGGCCGAGCGGCGGCGCTGTGGCGGTCACGGCGCTATCTTCACATCATGCTGTGAAGATGGTCAACCGCCCGCCGATGCCGCTGCGGCAGCACCAGAACCATCGAGCGAGGTCGAAGATTCCTTGAATACTGACGATCTGGACGTCTTCCTGATCCCGGCCGCGGGTCTCCGGCGAGCCACGCACCCAAGTGTTCACTTGTTTGAAAACTGTTATTCTTCACAGGTCGTTATGTGAATCTGCATTCCGCGCGATCATGGTTGCCGAGCGAAGGAGCACCATGTCCAACCACCGGCAGCGACGCCTCGAGGAGATCCTCGACCGGCTCGCCGTACGCGGGACCGCCCAGGCCAAGGACCTGGCCGACGAGTTCGAGGTCTCGGTGATGACCATCCATCGTGATCTTGACGAGTTGGAGCGGCGCGGTGCGGTACGGAAGTTCCACGGCGGGGTGACCGTCGCCCGGACCAGGAGCCACGAGATCTCCGCCGCCATCCGGCGCCGCCTCGCCGTGGAGGAGAAGCTGGCCCTGAGCCGATTCGTGGTGGGCCGGATCCAGCCCAACCAGACGATCATGATGGACGACTCGACGACGGTCGAGCCGATCGCCGAGCTACTGGCCGGCACCGGGATCGAGGAGCTGCGGGTGATCACCAACTCGCTGACCGTGATCAATCAGCTGGCCAACGAGCCGGGCGTGATCATCACCGCCCTCGGCGGTCAGTACGACCCGAGCCACGAGTCCTTCCTCGGCGTCGGCGCCGTCGAGTCCGTCCGCGCCCTGCGCTGCGAGTCCCTCTTCGTCTCCACCACCAGCGTGGACGTCGACGGCATCTATCACCAGGAGGAGTCGGTCGTCGCGCTCAAGCTGGAGATGCTCAGATCGGCCCGGCACCGGGCCCTCCTCGTCGACAGCACCAAGTTCACCGAAGCCTCCCTGCACCGGGTCTGCGGCTGGGACATGATCGACGAGCTGATCGTCACCGACCGTGCCCCCGCCGACCAGCTGGCCCGGATCGCCGACAACACCCTCACCCGCATCACCACCATCCCCCTCCCCCTCCCCTAAGAACCCGCCGACCCGGCACAAAAGCAGGCGTTTGGGCGGCGTGTCGCTGCGGTTGTGCCCTGTCGATGCGGAGTGGGGTGGGGGATCGCAGACGCGGTCACTGCCGAGAAGGCCCCGGGGTCGATCGTCGGCCGGCGTGCCTTACGTACCTGGGTCACCACAAGGCCTGAGCCAGTCACCCCCGCCTCGCCCGTCGAACTCGGCCGCGCACCACCGCCAGCCGGCGCCACGGATCCGCGACCGTTCGACCCATCCGCGACCCGAGCACCGGTCGCGGACGCGAGTAACGATCGCGGACGCCGACCGGGTGCGGACGAGGACGGGCAACGAGCACCTGGCATCGCACCAACCCGCACCATTGCTGGCGACCCGCACCCGGCCCGACCATCGCGGGTGCGAGCAACGTTCGCGGACCTGTCGGTGAACGAGGCCCCGGGTCCGATCCGGCGCCCGGCCCGGTCGCCCTTGTCCCGGATCGCCGCGGACGCCGACAACATCCTCACCACCATCCCCCTCCCCCTAACCCCCGCCGACCCGGCACAAAGGCAGGCGTTTGGGCGGCGTGTCCCTGCAGTTGTGCCCTGTCGATGCGGGGTGAGGTGTGGTGCGGGATCTCAGGCGCGGTCACCGGTGGGAGCCCCCGGGATCGATCGCCGACCGGCAGGCCTCTTCCTACCTGGGTCGTCACAGGTCGGAGCAACCACTCCCGCCTCGCCCGTCGAAACCCCGGCCGGTGCCACGGATCCGCGACCGCTCGACCCATCCGCGACCCGAGCAACAGTCGCGGATGCGAGCAACTGTCGCGCACGTCCATCGGGCGCGGACGGGAACGGGCGAACGCGTGCTCGGCGCTGCAGGCCCCCGGCATCCCGTAGGCGACCGCTCCCACTCGGCCGCGACCCGACGAACCGCCGCGGCAGCCACATCGGATGCCGACGCGGATCAGGCGAACGCCAGCCCGGCCCGGTCCGGCCCGCATCGCGTGCGCCACCGATCCACGCAGCCGCGACCCGACGAACCGTCACGGCCGCGAGCAACGGTCGCGTACGCCAATCGGACGCGAATCGGGCGGGCCCGCAGGTCACCTCCACCCCGTACGCGACCGTTCCACTCAACCGCGACCCGAGGAACAGTCGCGGATGCGAGCGGCGGTCGCGGATTCGCGGGCTGCGGGTGCGGCCGCGGCGGCGCGATGAGGGTGGGGAATAGGGGGAAGGGTGGGGGTGTTGGGAGGGGCGTAGTAGTTGAATGGTAAATTAAATGCGTGAGGAGAACGGTCATGCAGTTCGGAATCTTCAGCGTCGGCGATGTGACGACCGACCCGACGAACGGCCGTACCCCGTCGGAGGCGGAGCGGATCAAGGCGATGGTGCGGGTCGCGCTCAAGGCCGAGGAGGTCGGCCTCGACGTCTACGCGTCCGGTGAGCACCACAATCCCCCGTTCGTCCCGTCGTCGCCGACCACCATGCTCGGCTACATCGCGGCCCAGACGTCCAAGATCATCTTGTCCACCGCGACGACCTTGATCACGACCAACGACCCGGTCAAGATCGCCGAGGACTACGCGATGCTGCAGCACCTGGCCGACGGCCGGGTCGACCTGATGATGGGTCGCGGCAACACCGGTCCGGTCTACCCGTGGTTCGGCCAGGACATCCGCAACGGGATCGAGCTGGCGATCGAGAACTACCACCTGCTGCACCGGCTGTGGCGGGAGGACGTGGTCGATTGGGAGGGCAAGTTCCGGACCCCGCTGCAGGGCTTCACCGCGACGCCGCGCCCGCTCGACGGCGTGCCGCCGTTCGTCTGGCACGGCTCGATCCGCAGCCCGGAGATCGCGGAGCAGGCCGCCTACTACGGTGACGGGTTCTTCGCCAACCACATCTTCTGGCCGACTGATCATTTCCAGCGGTTGATCAGCCTCTACCGTCGCCGGTACGAGCACTACGGCCACGGCACCGCGGACCAGGCGATCGTCGGGCTCGGCGGCCAGGTGTTCATCCGGCCCAACTCCCAGGACGCGATCCGCGAGTACCGGCCGTACTTCGACAACGCTCCGGTGTACGGTCACGGCCCCTCGCTGGAGGACTTCATGGCCCAGACCCCGCTCACCGTCGGCAGCCCGCAGCAGGTGATCGAACGGACCCTGACGTTCCGGGAGAACTTCGGCGACTACCAGCGGCAGCTGTTCCTCGCCGATCATGCCGGACTCCCGCTGAAGACCGTCCTGGAGCAGCTGGATATCCTGGGCGAGCAGGTGATTCCGGTGCTGCGCAAGGAATTCGAGGCGCTCCGGCCGGCCCACGTGCCGGACGGGCCGACGCACGCCGCGCTGGTCGCGGAGCATGATCAGCAGTCGGCGACCGAAGCCGAGTCGAGCACCCCGGAGACGGAGATCAGCCGAGCATGAAGTCCACCGAAACGATCATGGCCATCTCGGCCGGTCTCAGCCAGCCGTCGTCGACCCGGCTGCTGGCCGACCGGCTGGGAGCCGCGACCCAGCGGGCCCTGTCCGACCGGACGGTACGGATCGAGTCGGTCGAGCTCCGCGAGTACGCCCACGAGATCACCGATCACCTGCTGACCGGGTTCGCCGGGCCGAACCTCAAGGCGGTGCTCGACGAGCTGGCCGAGGCGACCGCGCTGATCGCGGTGACGCCGATCTTCAGCGCCTCGTACTCGGGCCTGTTCAAGTCGTTCTTCGACATCGTCGATCCCGACCTGCTGGTCGGCAAGCCGGTGCTGCTCGGCGCGACCGGCGGCACCGCCCGGCACTCGCTGGCCCTGGAGTACACCGTCCGGCCGTTGTTCAGCTACCTGCGCACCCGGCCGGCGCCGACCGCGGTCTTCGCGGCCACCGACGACTGGGGCCAGGTCCGCGGCGGCGGCACCGGCTCGGACCGGCACCTGACCCAGCGGATCGAGCGGGCGGCGGTCGAGTTCGCGGCCGTGATCACCGGGACCCGGTTGCCGGCGGCCGACGATCCGTTCGAGGATCCGGTGCCGTTCGAGCAGCTGCTCGGCCGCGGCGACCTGGGCTGATCCACCCCGGGCCCTTCGACCGGCTCAGGGAACCTTGGGGCGGGTGTGCCAGAGCCAGATCAGGCCGATCACCGGCAGGATCAGCGGTACGAATCCGTACCCGATCCCGTAGCCGGACCAGACGGTCGCGTGCGGGAAGGCGGTCGGGTCGAGCAGGCTCAGCGTTCCGACGGTGAGGACGCCGGCCAGTTCGATCCCGACGGCGACCCAGGCGATCCGGCGGGAGGTCCGGGTGCCCAGGCCGAGCGTGATCGTGGCGACCAGATAGATGACGGCGGCCAGCGCGGACAGCAGGTAGGCCACCGGCGCCTCGCCGAACCGGGTCGCCAGCTGCAGCCCGGCCCGGGCACCGGCCGACAGGGCGAACAGCCCGTAGACGGCGACCAGGATCCGGCCCGGGCCCTTCCGCGTGCTGCCCGGCTGCGGCTCGGTCAAGCGGGCCCCCACAGGTCGAGCAGCCGCAGGGTCATGGCCAGCACAGCGAACGCGGCGACCGCGAGCACCCCGCCCGCGTACCGGCTGCGGTCGTTCAGGGCCCACACGGCCGCGATCGGGACAATCAGGGCGATGACGATCAGATAGCCGACGGTGGTCCCGAACTCGATCGGCTGGTGGCCCTGGGCCAGCAGCACGACCGCGACCACGGTCTGGGCCAGCGCGGCGGCCTCGAGCACGGCGCCGGCGATCAGCTGGGCACGGCCGACCGGCTTGTTCAACGCCAGCGTCGTGACCCCCCAGACCGTGCACACCAGGCCCAGTCCGATCACGATTCCAGCCAGCACGGGGTTCATCCGCGGCGTCTCCTCTCTCGGAGCAGCAGGCTACCCCGCGGCGTTTCCCAGGTAGGCTCATGGTCCATGCGGATCCTGGGGTACGACAGCGGCGCGCTCGCGTTCCGTACCCTTCTCGGCCATGGCGCCGATCCGTTGACCGCCGGACTGCCCCACGGTTACGCCACCGTTGGACCGCTTGACGCCCGCCGGGCCGGCGACGGCCAACTCGAACTCGACCTGAGCGTCACCCGCGCCGGCCAGGCCAAGCCCGCGCCGAACGGCCCGCCTCCGGTCGATCCCGAACTCGACCTCGAGGAACTCGCCCGCAACGGCGAGCACCCGGTGACCCGGCAGCGCGTCGCCGGCTACGGCCTGATCACCTCCGACCACGGCCTGCTGGTGACGGAGTACTCGCACCGCACCAATTCCGCCGGTGACTGGGGCCTGCCCGGCGGCGGGATCAAGGACGACGAGCAGCCCGCCGAGGCGGTGGTCCGGGAGGCGTTCGAGGAGACCGGCCAGCGGGTCGAGGTGGACGAGATGATCGTCGTGCACAGCTCCCAGTGGATCGGCCGGTCGCCCCATGGCCGGCTGGAGGACTTCCACGCGATCCGGCTGGTCTTCCGGGCCCGCTGCGTCGATCCCGGCGAGCCGGTCGTGCACGACGTCGACGGCACCACCTCGGACGCCCGCTGGATCCCGCTCACCGACTGCACGAAGCTGCCCTGGCGGCGCGGCTGGGACCGGCTGATCCCGGCACTCCTCGGAGTCGCCACCGGGTAGGGTCGCCGGATGCTCGTCACGGGGTACGACGGCGACCGGATCGCCTTCCAGCACGAACTTGATCATGGTGTCGACCCGCTCGAGCTCGGCCGGGCCGACGGCTACCGCGCCCTCCGGCCGCTGGCCGCGCACCGGCTGCCGACCGGCCGGCTGACGCTCGACCTGGCCGTCGCTCCCACCGAACCGGGCCCGCCGGCCGAGCCCGCGCCGGCGCTGCAGGACCGCGACCTGGACCGGAGCGAGTTGACCTCGCCGCCGAAGCCCCGGCAACGGATCGCCGCCTACGGGCTGATCACCTCCGAACGCGGCCTGCTGGCGACCGAATACTCCGACCTGACCAGCGTCGCGGGGCTGTGGGGACTCGCCGGCGGCGGAGTCGAGGACGACGAGCAGCCGGTCGAGGCGCTGACCCGGGAGGCGTACGAGGAGGCCGGCCAACGGGTCGAGGTGGCGGAGCTCTTCATGATCAACAGCGGCCGCTGGATCCGCCGGCCGCTCGGCCCCGGCCTGCCGCAGGACCTGCACACGATCCGGCTCTTCTACCGCGGCTGGTGCGCCGAGCCGGTCGAGCCGGTGGTCCACGACGTCGGCGGTACGACCTCGGCGGCACGCTGGGTCCCGCTCGACGCGCTGTCCGAGGTGCCCTGGGCCGGGCGACTGCACGCGCTGATCGAGTCCGCGCTGTCCATCGGCACCAACTAAGTCCTCACGTCGGGTGGTGGGGCGGTGCTCTGCCGTACGACGAGCGTGGTCGGGATGGTCCGCGCCCCGACGCCGGCCGCGTCAGGATCCTCGAGCAGCTGCAGCAGCAGCGCGATGGCGGTGCGGCCGATCTCGGTGAAGTCCTGGTGCACGGTGGTCAGCGGCGGCCAGTAGTAGGCCGATTCGGGCGTGTCGTCGAAGCCGGCCACGCTGATCTCCCCCGGGACCGTACGACCGCCTTCATGCAGCGCCTGGATCAGGCCGAGCGCCATCTGGTCGTTGGCGGCGAACACCGCGGTCACGTCGCCCCGCCCCGCGAGCTCCCGCCCCTGCCGGTAGCCGGACTCGGCGGTCCAGTCGCCGGCCAGGACCGGCGGCGGCTCCAGCCCCGCCTCGCGTAGCGTGCCGGCCCAGCCGCGGGTCCGGTCCGCCGCCGACGCGGACTCGGCCGGCCCGGCGAGGTGCCAGACGTTGGCGTGGCCGAGCTCGAGCAGGTGCCGGGTCGCCAGCCGGGCACCGCCCTCCTGATCGGCGTCGACCAGGCTGAGCTGGGCGCCGGCACCGGTGTTGACGACGACGACCGGCACGTCACCGGGCAGCGTCACGTCGGCGTCCTCCAGCAGGTGCGGCTCGACGGTGACGATGATGCCGTCGACGGCCTGTTCGCTGAGCCGGTCGATCGCGCCGGAGACACCGCCGGGCGTCGCGGTGATCGGGAACAGGGTGATCGAGTACTGCGCGGCCGAGGCGGCCAGCACGATCTCGTCCAGGGTCCGCATCATGCCGAAGCTGGTCAGGTAGGACGTGATCACGCCGATCGCGTGGAACCGGCCGGCCTTGAGCGCGCGGGCCGCCCGGTTCGGCCGGTAGCCCAGCTCGGCCATGGCCTGCCGGACCCGCTCCCGGGTCGCGGCGTCGACGTTGGTCCGGCCGTTGGCCACCCGGGAGACGGTCTGGGTCGACACCTCGGCGCGGCGGGCCACGTCGGCCAGCGACGGCCGCCTCGCGTTCATCGCCGTACCTGTTCGCAGGGCCTCATCGGCGGTTCAGCGGGAACTCGGCGAGCCCGTCGAGTTCAAGGGTGGTCACCGACCAGGCGTCGACCGGAAGTTCGGCGACCGACCCGGTGACCGGAAGCGGCGCGTGCTCGGCGAGGTGCCGGCCCGGCGCCGTACTCCAGCAGCGGATCGCGGCGCCGCCCGACGGCAGCCGCGGGAAGCCGGACAGGTCGAGCCGGAGCAGCGCCGGATCGGCGTGGCCGTTGACGTGGACGACGACCAGCCGGTCCGGCTCCGGACCGAGCGCGGCCACCGTGTCCATCCCGCCGCTGTCGGTCCTGGTCGTGATCAACTGCGCACCGGGCCGGATGAACCGCGAGAACTGCGCCATCACCCAGTACTTCAGGTTGCGCCGGATCGGCTCGCGCGCCGGGTCGGCGGCGGCGAAGTCGACCTGGATCAGTCCCCAGTTCTGGTTCTCGATGATCATGTTCCGGTGATCTTCGATCGCCTGCCAGAACACCCAGGCCCGCGGCCGCAGCTCGGTCAGGTCGCCGATGATCTGCCGGGCCAGTGCCAGCCCGGGCCGGATGTCGTCGAAGTCCAGCGGCAGCCCGCCGGGCCCAAGATCAACTTCGGACATCCAGAGCGGTTTCCCTGCCTGTACGGCGATCTCGCACACCTCGGGCCGGCGGGCGACGCCGTAGCTGTGCACGTTGAGCTGACCGACCGCGGCCCGCGCCTCGTCCGTCCAGCCCTCCCAGTCGGCGATGAAGTGGGCCGGGTCGGTCTCGTCGGGGCCGGCAATGATCACGTCGTCCAGGCCGGCCGCCCGGAGCTCCTCGGCCAGTTCGATGATGATCTTGGACTGGGCCCGGGGATTCCAGTGGCAGCCCTCCTGACGGTTCAAGGCGTGCCAGTACGCTGTGTTCGGCTCGTTGACCGGCGACAGCGTACGGAGCGGAATGCCGTCGACCTCGATCAGTCGCCTGGCCACCCCCGCCAGGTAGCGGGCGAAGCTGCGGTACTGGTCCGGCCGCAGGTTGTCGTGACCCGGGTCCTCGTGCCCGGAGACGTACCCGCTCGCGGTCATGAAGTACGGCGGCGAATTGGAGAACGCCTCGAACACGTCCGCACCGCGATCACGCGCGGCCCGCAACCACCAGCGCTGGTTCGGGTCCGGGTCCACCGCCCAGTGCCCTTGATCATCCGGATCCCACCAGTCGCGCTGATCGGGCCCGGGCCGGCCTGCGGCCGAGGGTTCCGCCAGCCCGTGGTGCGGCGCGCGGGTCCGTGGCCACGGCGGTTCCGGGACCGGCCCGATGCCGGCCGGCCGCCGCCACCAGCCGGGAACGTCCGCCCCGGCCCGCAGGTACGGTTCGGTCTCCGGGCTGTCGCCGCCGCCGATGTTGTACCGGGCGATCGTGAAGCCGAGCCCGTCGTGGCCGAACAGCGCGTCCGCGAGTTCGCTGCGGATCGGCTCCGGCCAGCCGCCGGTGGCGTGCGCGAACCAGGCCAGGGCGGTACCCCAGCCCTGGAACGGCTCACTCGGATCCGAGGGATCAAGCCACACCGTTGCCATTGACCGATTAAAGCAAAGGGACACGCCCCGGTGGGGATCTCCGACCGCGCCGCGAACGGGAGCCAGCCGGCGCGGTCGCCACCGAAACCTGGTTGCGATGCCTCCCACCGCCCCGAAGACTTGGTCCATGACTGAGCCGACGCAAGAGACGCAGGAGTTGCCCGAACGATCCTTCGGCTGGTGGGACATGTGGGTCAGCCCGGAGGAGGACCCCCGGGACGACAGCACGTTGGTCGGCGAGCACGCGGTCCTGACCGGCTACCTGCGCAACTATCGGCTCACCCTCGAACTGAAGTGTTCCGGCCTGGACGCCGAGCAGTTGGCCCGCCGCTCGGTGCCGCCGTCGAACCTCTCCCTGCTCGGCCTGATCCGGCACCTGGGCCAGGTCGAGCGATCATGGTTCCGCAACGTGATGGCCGGCGAGGACGCCCCCAACCTCTACCCGAACGCGGCCGGCGAGGACGACGACATCGACGGTGCGACGGCCGATCCGGCCGCGGTCGAGGAGGCCTGGCAGAACTGGCGCGCCGAGGTGCAGAACGCCGAGGCGTTCGTGGCCGCCGCGCCGGACTTCGACCTCACCGACCCGAAGGGCGAGAACAACCTCCGCGACGTGCTGGTGCACATGATCGAGGAGTACTCCCGGCACATGGGCCACGCCGACCTGCTCCGGGAGCGCATCGACGGCCGGGTCGGCCAGTAGCGGTCAGACCGACGTATCGACGTCGCCCAGCAGGTCCTGCCGGGTGAGCACGCCGGTCGGCTTGCCGTCGTCCAGCACGAGCAGCGCGTCGTTGCCGACCAGCACCTCGACCGCCGCGGCCACCGGCTCCGTGGCACCGATGGCCGGCAGCGACGGCTCCAGGACGGACTCGACCGAGTCGGCCGGCCGGGCTTTGTGGGTGAACAGCTTGTCCAGCAGGCCGCGCTCGCTGACCGAACCGACCACCTCGGCCGCCATCACCGGCGGTTCGGCGCGGACCACCGGCATCTGGGAGACGCCGTACTCACGCAGGATGGCCACCGCCTCGGCGATCGTCTCGCCGGGGTGCGTGTGCACCAGGGACGGCAAGCTGCCGGACTTCTCGCGCAGGACGTCGCCGACCACCCGGCCGGTCTCCGGCCGTTGGGCGAACCCGTACCGGCTGAGCCACTCGTCGCTGAACACCTTGGTGAGATAGCCGCGGCCCGAGTCCGGCAGCAGCACGACGATGACGGCGTCAGGGTCGTCGAGATCGGCGGCCAGCCGGAGCGCGGCGGCCGCGGCCATGCCGGACGAGCCGCCGACCAGCAGCGCCTCCTCGCGGGCCAGCCGCCGGGTCAGTTGGAAGGAGTCGGCGTCGGAGATCTCGATCACCCGGTCGCAGACCTCCCGGTCGTAGTTGGCCGGCCAGAAGTCCTCGCCGACCCCCTCGACGAGGTACGGCCGGCCGGAGCCGCCCGAGTAGACGGAGCCGGCCGGATCGGCCCCGATCACCTGGACCCGGCCGCCGGAGATCTCCTTGAGGTAGCGGCCGGTACCGCTGATCGTGCCGCCGGTGCCGATGCCCGCCACGAAGTGGGTGATCCGGCCCTCGGTCTGTCGCCACAGCTCCGGCCCGGTGCTCTCGTAGTGGCTGGCCGGGTTGTTCGGATTGCTGTACTGGTCCGGCTTCCAGGCGTCCGGGATCTCGCGCACCAGCCGGTCCGACACCGAGTAGTACGAGTCCGGATGATCGGGCTCGACCGCGGTCGGGCAGACGACGACCTCGGCCCCGTACGCGGCGAGCACGTTCCGCTTGTCCTCGCTCACCTTGTCCGGGCAGACGAAGACGCAGCGGTAACCCTTCGACTGGGCGACGATGGCCAGCCCGACGCCGGTGTTGCCACTGGTCGGCTCGACGATCGTGCCGCCCGGCTTGAGCTTGCCCTCGCGCTCGGCGGCCTCGATCATCTTCACGGCGATCCGGTCCTTCACCGAGCCGCCGGGATTGAGGTACTCCACCTTCGCCAGGACCAGCGGCCGCAGCCCCTCGGTCACCGTGGACAGCTTCAGCAGCGGGGTGTTGCCGACCAGGTCGATCAGCGAGCTCACGTACTCCACGGAGCGCAATCTATCCGGAAAATTGGCGAGGGCCGCCACTCCCGTCGGAGTAACGGCCCTCAAGTTGGGGGGTCGAGCTGCGCGGAGACTACCGTCGCAGATAGGACAGCAGGCGCAGGATCTCGATGTAGAGCCAGACCATGGTAACGGTCAGGCCGAACGCACCGCGCCACGACTCGCTGGCCGGCGCGCCCATCGCGACGCCTCGTTCGATGTGATCGAAATCGAGCACCAGGTTCAGCACCGCCAGCACCGCGCCGAGCAGCGAAACGCCGACCGCCAGCAAGCTGACCGGGCCGGTGCCGCCGTCACGGAGGCCGAGGTTGATGCCGAACAGGGAGAGCACGAAGTTCAGGCCCAGCGCCACGGCGAAGCCGATGGTCGCAAGGACCACGATCTTCTGGAACTTCGGGGTGACCCGGATGTTGAAGATCTTGTACGCCGCGAGGGTGACGCCCGCGGCGGCGAAGGTGCCGAGCACGGCCTGGATCACGATGCCGGGGTAGAGCCCCTCGAACCAGAAGCTGAGCGCTCCCACGAAGACGCCCTCGATCACCGAGTACGCGAGCACCAACGGCGGCGAGACCTTGCGGCGGAACGAGACCAGCAGCACGGTGACGAAGCCCACCAGGCCGGAAACGATCATGAGCGGCAACATGGCCGTGAGCGGGATGACACCGGAGCCCAGTCCGTACATCGTGACCGCGGCCGCGGCGATGACCAGGCCGATGGTGATCACGGACTTCGTGATGACGTCGTCGAACGTCATCCGTCCTTCGGTGTTGAGGGGCGGCTGCCCGCCGCCGACATATCCCTGCGGTTCCGAGCCGTAGCCCGGCTGCCCGTAGCCCTGTTGACTCCCCGGGGTGAACGCGTCCTGCCGTGACAGGATCGGGTTCGAACTACGCAACATCCTGGGTTCCTCCTGTACCCGGCATCGAAGGTGCCGGTCTGAACGAGTCCTCAGTCTATGCAACACCCTCTGTGGCCCCGATTGTTCCGCCCTGGGAATCGGCTAAGAACCATCCTTGGCCCAGGCCCGGTGCGTTGTCCACAACCGGGCGTTACAAGCGTGTGTCGTCCACAGATCTTTGCATGGCCGAACGATGCGCCCTCGGTCGGCCCAGAGTCCCGGTCATGGAGAGAGCATCAGAGCGAATCTGTCTAGTTTGCTTGACTTGCGCCCGTCTAGTCGACTGGAACTAAGATGGGCAAGGAGCTTCCGACCCGAGTGGTGATCAAGCGACTCACGGGCGCCGGCTTCGTCCGGATCCGAGGCGAAGGCAGCCACAGCTGGTGGAGGAACCCCGACACGGACGTCGGTGTGTCGGTCCCGGACGGTCACCGGACGATCAGTCCCGGCGTCGTTCGCAAGATCGACCAAGCGATCACCGAATCGGAACGCCGCCGGCGAGAGGAGAAGACGTGACGACCGCCCACATCGCGGAGATCAGCCGCGACGGACGCTGGTGGATGATCAAGATTCCCGAGATCAGCGGTCTCACCCAGGCGCGGCGATTCAGCGAGATCGAACGGATGGCCCGCGAACTGGTCGCCGTCACTCTCGACGTGAGGATGTCCGAGGTCGCCGTGGAGCTTCGGTTCGACATCCCCGGCGTGGCTGACCTTCAGGGCAGGGTCGACAAGATCCGCGCCGAGAAGGCCGAAGCCGCCAGGCTCGAGGCCGACGCGGTCGAGGAGAGCCGCCGGGTCGCCCAGGAACTTGTCGACGCCGAGGTCCCGCTGCGCGACGCAGGCGAGATCCTCGGCGTCTCCTATCAGCGCGTGCACCAGCTCGTGAGCTGACCACACCGGCTCGCGCGCATCAGAGGTGCGGCTGCACCAACTGCAGGTAGCGCTCGCTGAGGGTGTCCACCACCTGCTGGTACGGCTGGGCCCAGAGGTCGGCGTTGAAGATCTCGACCTCCACGTCGCCCTGGTAGCCCGCCGCGGCGACGGCGCGGGTGAACGAGGCGAAGTCGATGTGGCCGTCGCCCATCATGCCGCGGGCGAGCAGGGTGTCCGGCGGCAGCGGGGTGATCCAGTCCGAGATCTGGTAGCTGACGATCCGGTCGGCGGCGCGCGCGATCTGCTCCTCGACGCCCGGCTCCCACCACAGGTGGAAGGTGTCGACGATGACGCCGACGTGTTCGGCCGGGAAGCGGTCGGCGATGTCGAGGGCCTGGCCGAGGGTGGAGATCACGCCGCGGTCGGCCGCGTAGATGGGATTCATCGGCTCGATCCCGAGCCGGACCCCGCGTTCGCTCGCGTACGGGACCAGCCGCTC
Organism: Microlunatus sp. GCM10028923; assembly: GCF_042666975.1. Taxonomy (NCBI): domain Bacteria; kingdom Bacillati; phylum Actinomycetota; class Actinomycetes; order Propionibacteriales; family Propionibacteriaceae; genus Microlunatus; species Microlunatus sp. GCM10028923. Next base: position 355,465 of record NZ_JBHTFF010000007.1, read on the forward strand.
GATCGCCTCGACCACGCGGGCCCGGGCACCGGCCAGATCACGATCGCCGGCCGGCAGCCCGCCGGGCACCAGGCAGAGCGTCGCCGCGCCGAGCCGGGCGGCCTCGTCGATGGCGGCCCGGTTGTCCAGGTGGGCCTGTTCCACGGCTTCCGGTGCAGACGCGGTGAAGAAGCCGCCCCGGCACAGCGACGACACCCGCAGCCCGGATTCCTTGATCAACTCCGCGGCACGGTCCAGCCCGACCTCGGCGACCGGCTCGCGCCAGACGCCGATCGAGGTCAGGCCGGCGGACCGGCAGGCCTCGATCGCCTCGGCCAGGGTCGCGTTGGCGACGGTGCGCTGGTTCAGCGAGAGCCGGCTCAGCCGGTCGCCCGTCACCGGCGGACCCCGGCGGTCTCGAGCACCAGCGCCAGCCGGTGCGCGGCGAGTTCGGGGTCGGGCAGCAGCCCGGCCTCGTTGGCCAGCTCGAAGATCCGGCCCAGGTGGATCGGCGACCGGGCCGACTGGAGCCCACCGATCATGGTGAACCCGTCCTGCAGCCCGGACAGCCAGGCGGTGAACGCGATGCCGGTCTTGTAGTAGAAGGTGGGCGCGGCGAAGATGTGCCGGCTCAGCTCGAGGGTCGGCGCCATCGCCTGGTCGTACCCGTCATGATCATCGCGGTCGAGCGCGGCCAGGGCCGCCGAGGCCGCCGGCGCGATCGCGGCGAACGCGCCGAGCAGCGCGTCCGAGTGGTGCTCGCCGTCGCCCTTGATCAACTCGGGGTAGTTGAAGTCGTCGCCGGTGTAGAGCCGGACCCCCTCGGGCAGCGCGGCCCGCAGACCCTTCTCGTGGTCGGCCGACAACAGCGACACCTTCACGCCGTCGATCTTGGCCGCGTGGTCCTTGATCAACTCCAGGAAGGTGGCGGTGGCGGTCGGGACGTCGGTAGATCCCCAGTAGCCGCGCAGGTTCGGGTCGAACGCCTCCCCCAGCCAGTGCAGGATGACCGGCTCGGTCACCTGGCCGAGCAGGCTGTCGTACACCTGCCGGTAGTCCTCGGCCGAGGCCGCGATCTTGGCCAGGTGCCGCGAGGCCATGATGATCACCTGTGACCCGGCGCCCTCGACGAACGCGATCTGTTCCGCGTAGGCGTCGGTCACCTCGGCCAGCGTGGTCAGCTCGTCCTTGTGGTCCGTGCCCGCCCCGGAGGCGATCCGGGCTCCCAGCTCGCGGGCCTGGGCGGCACTGCGGGTGATCAACTCCTGGACCGCGGGCCAGTCGATGCCCATGTTGCGCTGCGCGGTGTCCATCGCCTCCGCGACGCCGAGCCCGTACCGGAAGAGATGCCGGCGGAACCCCAGCGTCGCGTCCCAGTCGACGGCCGCCGGAGCCCCCGGTACGTTCTCGCCGCGCGGGTCGGCGATCACGTGCGCCGCGGCGAACGCGACCCGGCTCCGGTACGGCTCCGGATGATCAACCCACTCCCCCGGCGCCCGCAGCGTCAGCTCCCGCCAGCTCCCGTCGGCCAGCGGCACCGCGACCGCGGATCCCTTCAGCAGGGTCATGACCCGAGCTCGATCCGCCGGCCCTCGCGCGAGGAGGCGTAGCCGGCGTCGGCGAGCCGCAGCCCGCGCACTCCGGCGGCGAAGTCGTACCGGTGCGGCTGGCCGGCGTCGACGTTGATCAAGAACTCTTCCCACTGGGCCCGGAACCCGTTGCCGAACTCGTCGTTGTCCGGGATCTGGTGCCACTGGGACCGGAAGTCCTGGTCGGTCGGCTCGTCGGGATTCCAGACCGGCTTGGGGGTCTGGGTGCGGTGCTGGACACGGCAGCCGAACAGGCCGGCGACGGCCGAACCCTCGGTGCCGTCGACCTGGAACTCGACCAGTTCCTTGCGGTCGACCCGGACCGCCCAGGAGGAGTTGACCTGCGCGATGATGCCGCCGTCCAGTTCGAAGATCGCGTACGCGGCGTCGTCGGCCGTGGCCTGGTACGGCTTGCCCTGCTCGTCCCAGCGCTGGTCGATGTGGGTGACCGCCTTGGCCAGCACCGACTGGACGCTGCCGAAGAGGTTCTCCAGCACGTAGTTCCAGTGGCAGAACATGTCCAGCACCATGCCGCCACCGTCCTCGGCGCGGTAGTTCCAGCTGGGCCGCTGGGCGGGGATCAGGTCGCCCTCGAAGACCCAGTAGCCGAACTCGCCCCGTACCGAAAGGATCCGGCCGAAGAAGCCGGAGTCGATCAAGCGCTTCAGCTTGAGCAGGCCCGGCAGGTAGAGCTTGTCGTGCACGACGCCGTTGATCACTCCGGCGGACGCGGCGGCGCGGGCCAGTTCCTCACCCTCGGCCACACTCTCGGCGATCGGCTTCTCGGTGTAGATGTGCTTGCCGGCCTGGACCGCCTTCAAGATCGACTTCACCCGCTCGCTGGTCACCTGGGCGTCGAAGTAGATCGTCGCCTCGGGATCGGCCAGCGCCTCGTCGAGGTCGGTCGTGTAGCGCTCGATGCCGTGATCTTGAGCCATCCGCGCGAGCTTTTCGCTGTTCCGGCCGACGAGTACGGGCTCGACGGTGATCCGGTCGCCGTTCGGCAACGCGACCCCGCCCTCGTCGCGGAGGGCGAGGATGGAGCGGAGCAGGTGCTGCCGGTAGCCCATCCGGCCGGTCACCCCGTTCATGATCACTGTGTAGCTGCGCGTCGGCATGGCGTCCTCATCGTTCGAGTTGGAAAACGCTTACCATCCTAGTGGCGCAAAATCGGGTCACGCAAGTCCGATTCCCGCACCGGAAGCACAAACCGCTTCCGGCCAGGACCGGAACGGCCGTAAGGTCAGGCAGAATGGTTCGGCACGCCAGCGTGGGTCGTGCGATCGGCCCCCGTAGCCCAATCGGCAGAGGCACGCGGCTTAAACCCGCTCAAGTATGGGTTCGAATCCCATCGGGGGCACTCGGGGCACAGCCCGCCGCCTCAAGCGGACGAGGCGGTGAGCCCGCAGCGGGCTCCCGGCGCAGGTTGACCAGCCCGGTCGCAACCACGGTGAGCAGCAACCCGACGCCGGTGAACACGGTGAAGGGCTCGCCGTACAGGGCGACACCCCAGCCCGTGGTCACCGGCGGCACCAGGAACATCAGAGCATTCACCCGCGTCACGCCGATCCGCCGCAACAGCAGCCAGTACAGGGCGTAGCCGCCGAAGGTCGGCAGCACGATCAGCCAGCCGACAGCGAGCCAGAAGCGCACCGACGCCGGCGGCACCACCGTTCCGGTCGCCACGGCCAGCACGGCGAACACGACCGCCGAGGCCATCAGGTGGATCGCCAGCGCGCGGAGCGGCGGCATCGACCGCTCGGCCCGCCGGTCGACGAAGGTGGCCGCGACCATGCAGAGCATCCCCGCGAACGGAATGAGATAGGCCCAGCTCGGCGCCGTAGTGCTCGGATCGCCCGCATCGGCGACCGCGACCACGACCACGCCGGCCAGGCCGACCAGCAGGCCCAGCCACTGGCGGCGGCCGACCACGACGCCGAGGATCGGGCCCGCCAGGGCCGCGATGACCAGGGGCTGCAACCCGTCGACCAGGGCGGTCGTTCCGGTGCTGACCCCGAGCGCAATGGCGGCATAGGCCGTGAGGACGTAGCTCGACTGGGACAGCAGCCCGACCACGACCTGCCGCAGGTACTCACCAGGAGCGGGCCGGGCGGCGGACCGGGTCAGGGCCAGCAGCAGCGGAGCCACGATCAACCCCAGCGGCAGGAAGCGCCACAGCAGCAGCGTGAACACCGAGGCGTCGGCACCGCCGAATTTGGCCCCGATGAACCCGGACGACCAGCACAGCACGAAGGTCAGGCCCAACCCGGCGGTCAGCAACGAGCCACGCGCCGGTAAACCGATCGGTATAGTCACGATCGCCACGCTATACCGATCGGTATAGTTTGGCTATACCGGTCGGTGTAATATCGGCATCATGATCGAGGCGATCGACTGGACCCCCAAGGCGCGGGCGATTCTGCGCGCGGCCTCCGAGCTCTTCTACGCCGAGGGCATCCACGCGGTCGGCGTCGAGGCGATCGCTGAGCGGGCGGGCGTGACCAAGAAGACGCTGTACGACCGGTTCGGGTCCAAGGACCGGCTGGTGGTCACCTACCTGACCGAACGCGACCGCGAGTGGCGGCTCGTGCTCGATGCGCGACTGGACGCGGCCGGCACGGATCCGGCAACGCGGCTGGCCACTCTGTTCGACGCCTCGGCGGACTGGCACGACGAACGCGGCGGCAAGGGCTGCAGCATGATCAACGCCTACGCGGAGATCAGTGACCCGGCACACCCGGCCTACTCCGTGATCATCGACCAGAAGCGGTGGATGCACGGCTTCCTCCGGGACCTGGCGGCGGACGCCGGCGTGAGCGATCCGGAGCGGGTCGGCGCGGAGTTGATGTTGCTGCACGAGGGCGCGCTGGTGGCGACCGGGATCGGCGTGATCAAGAACGCGTTCGCCGCCGCCCGCGACGTCGCGCTGGACCGGCTGGCCGGCAGCTAGTCACTCAGTTCGGCAGGGTGGCGCCGAGCCGGGCGGCGGTGTCGCTGCCGGGGCGCGGGAGATAGATCACCAACTGCAGACCAGGGGCGTCCGCGGGAACGAGCCGGTGCTGCTCGAAGATCAACTCGCCCACGCCCGGCGGCTGGAACCGGCGTTCCCGGGTCTCGAACCGGCCGACCTCGTGCTGGTCCCAGGCGGCCGCGAAGTCCGGGCTCTCCTGGCGCAGCCGGGCGATCAGCGCGGCCTGGGCAGGCTGGCCGAACTGGGCTCCGTGCTCGGCGCGGTACTCGGCGAGGAACTGCCGGCTGGTCGTCAGCCAGTCCGGCAGCATCTGCCGTACCCGCTCGTCGGTGAAGATCAACACCAGCAGATTGCGATCATCGGCCGGCAGCCGGTCGACGTCGGGATAGAGCACCAGGTAGGCCCGGTTCCAGCCGACGATCGTCCAGTCCGGCGCCAGCGCGAAGGCGGGCGCCGGCAGCTGGGCGTCCAGCAGCCGCTGCAGATGGCTCGGCAGCTCGGCCGGGACGGTCTCGGGGTCCGGCGGATCGGGCGTGAGGCCGGCCAGCGTCAGGACGTACCCGTGCTCGACGGCGGACAGCCGCAACGTCGCCGCGATCGCGTCGATCACCTGCCGCGACGGGTTGATCTCCCGGCCCTGCTCCAGCCAGGTGTACCAGGTGATGCTGACCCCGGCCAGGAACGCGACCTCTTCCCGGCGCAGCCCGATCGGGCCGCCGCGACCGGCGTCCGGCAGACCATGATCAGCCCGCACCACCTGGGCCCGCCGGTGCCGGAGCAGGGCGGCCAATTCCTGCCGTCGATCACCGGCCCTCTCCATGCGCGGAAGGTATCACCGAGACTGCTAGCAGCGGCGCCGTCTTCTCCTTCGGCCCGCCGGGTGGGGCAATGGGAGCATGCCAGCACTTCGCTCCGACACCGTGACCCGCGGCCGTACGATGGCCGGCGCCCGGGCCCTGCTCCGGGCAGCCGGGGTCGCCGCCTCCGACTTCGGCAAGCCGATCATCGCGGTGGCCAACAGCTTCGTCGAGTTCGTTCCCGGCCACACCCACCTGCAGCCGGTCGGCCGGATCGTCAGCGACGCGATCGCCGCGGCGGGCGGGATCCCGCGCGAGTTCAACACGATCGCCGTCGACGACGGCATCGCCATGGGCCATGCCGGGATGCTCTACTCGTTGCCGTCGCGGGACCTGATCGCCGATTCGATCGAGTACGTGGTCGAGGCGCACCGGGCCGACGCCCTGGTCTGTATCTCCAACTGCGACAAGATCACACCGGGCATGCTGATGGCGGCGCTGCGGCTGAACATCCCGACCGTGTTCGTCTCCGGCGGGCCGATGGAGGGCGGCTCGGCCACCCTGGCCGACGGCACCGAGCGGGACGGGCTGAACCTGATCACCGTGATCGCCGACTCGGCCGCCGACGCCGTCTCCGACGATGATCTTGCCCGGCTCGAGGAGCAGGCCTGCCCGACCTGCGGCTCCTGCTCCGGCATGTTCACGGCCAACTCGATGAACTGCCTGACCGAGGCGCTCGGCCTGGCCCTGCCCGGCAACGGGACCACGCTGGCCACCCACACCGACCGCCGGAAGCTGTACGAGAGCGCGGGCGCGACCGTCGTCGAGCTGGCCCGGCACTACTACGACAAGGACGACGACTCGGTGCTGCCGCGCCGGATCGCCTCCGCGGCGGCCTTCGAGAACGCGATGAGTCTCGACCTGGCGATGGGCGGCTCCACCAACACGGTGCTGCACCTGCTCGCCGCCGCGCACGAGGCCGGGCTTGACTTCGGGCAGGCCGACATCGACGCGCTGTCCCGGCGGGTGCCGTGCCTGTGCAAGGTGGCGCCGAACGGTCCGTACCTGATCGAGGACGTGCACCGGGCGGGCGGCGTACCGGCCCTGCTCGGCGAACTGGACCGGGCCGGACTGCTCCGGCGCGACGTGCGCAGCGTGCACTCCGATGATCTTGGTTCCTGGCTGGCGGCCTGGGACGTGCGCGGCCCGGCACCAACGCCTGAGGCCGTCGAGCTGTTCCGGGCGGCGCCGGGCCGGGCCCGCTCGGCGGTGGCGGGGTCGCAGTCGAAGCGCTGGCCGGAACTCGACCTCGATCCGGCGGCCGGTTGCATCCGGGATCGTGCGCATGCGTACACGCAGGACGGCGGGCTGGCCGTGCTGACCGGCAACCTGGCACCCGACGGCGCCGTGATCAAGACGGCCGGGGTGCCGGAGCCGCTGTGGACCTTCACCGGGCCGGCGGTCGTCGTGGAGTCGCAGGAGGCCGCGGTCGAGGCGATCCTGTCCGGCCGGATCACGGCCGGCGACGTGATCATCGTCCGGTACGAGGGACCGCGCGGCGGGCCCGGGATGCAGGAGATGCTCTTCCCGACCGCGTACCTGAAGGGACGCGGGCTGGCCACGTCATGCGCACTGATCACGGACGGCCGGTTCTCCGGCGGCAGTTCCGGGCTGTCGATCGGGCACGTGTCGCCGGAGGCTGCCGCCGGTGGGCCGATCGCACTGGTCCGCGACGGCGACGTGATCATGATCGATCTGCCGGGCCGGCTGATCACGCTCGACGTGCCGGAGCAGGAGCTGGCCCGCCGGCGGGACGAGCTCGAGAGCTCCGGTGGCTATCGTCCGGTCGAGCGGGACCGGGTGGTGTCCGCAGCCCTGCGCGGCTACGCGGCGACGGTCACCTCGGCCGATCGCGGTGCGGTCCGCGACGTGTGATGATCATGGTTCCGGCAGCACCTCGGCGAGGCGGCGCAGGGCCCGCTTGATCTGGGCCGGGCTGCGGCCGCGCTCCTCCCGCTGGAACCGGTAAACCTCGGGCGCGAGCGGCGCCAGCAGCGCGTCGATCAGGGCGTCGTCGCGGATCCCGGACTCGCGGAGCAGGCTGGCCACGAACGTCCGCCAGAACCCATAGGCGCCGGTACGGAAGCGCGCCGCGCCGACCTCCGCACCGAGCACCAGCGGCAGGTGCTGCTCGAGCAGGTCCACCATCGCGCCGTAGAAGGCGGCGAGCCGCTGCCGGGGCCCGGCGCCGGGGCCGAGCGGCGGCGGCCCGGACAGCAGACCCTCCTGCAGCGTGCGTTCATGATCATCGAGCAATGCGGTGGCCACCGCCCCGAGGTCGGGATAGCGCCGGTACAGGGTCCCGCGCCCCACCCCGGCCGCCGCGGCCAGCTCCCCCATCGTCAGCTCGGCTCCGCGTTCGGCGAACAGCTGCTCGGCCGCGCGCAGGATCCGCTGCCGATTGGCGGCGGCGTCCGCCCGCTCGGGCCTACTCACAGCCGCCACCTTATCCGGACACCTTGTCCGGATGCGCTATCGTGCTAAATGGACATGATGTCCACTTAATCTCGAGGAGCGCACGATGATCCACCCCACGACGATCGCCCTCGCCGGACGTCCGGTCGGCCGGGTCGGCTACGGCACGATGCGGCTGACCGGCCCGAACGCGCTCGGCGAGCCGGACCGTCCGGCCGACCTGGTGGCGTTGCTGCGCACGGCCGTCGACTCCGGAGTCGGGCTGATCGACACGGCCGGCTACTACGGTCCGAGCGTTGCCAACCGGCTGGTCGCCCGTGCCCTGTGGCCGTACCCGGAGGAGCTGGTGATCGCGACCAAGATCGGCGCGGCCCGGACTCCGGACGGCGCCTTCCGGCCGGACACCTCGCCGGAATCCCTGCGCACGCAGGTGGAACAGAACCTCCGCGACCTGCGGCTGGACTGCCTGTCGCTGGTCCACTTCCGCTACCTGCCGGACGGTCCGACCCCGTTCCCGGAGGCGATCGGCACCATGATCGAATTCCACCGGCAGGGTTTGATCAAGGAGATCGGGATCTCCCACGTCACGCTCGAGCAGCTGGACCAGGCGGTGCGGCTGACGCCGATCGCGTCGATCGAGAACCAGGCCCGGTTCGGCGCCGCGGAGCCGGATCCGGTGCTGGCCAGAGCGGCCGAGGCGTTGATCCCCTACCTCGCGTACCGGCCGCTGGAGAACGGCACCCTGCTCCGGACCGACGGCCCGCTGCGGCGGCTGGCCGGCGAGGCCGGGCTCGCTCCGGCGACCCTCGCCCTGGCCTGGCTGCTCGACCGGAGCCCGAACCTGGCCGTGATTCCGGGCACCACTTCCGCCGGCCACCTGGCCGAGAACCTCGCCGCCATCGACGTCGTGCTGGACGACCGGCTGCGCCGCGCGCTCACCGAAGGGGAATGATCATGACCGTCGCCTGGACCGCCCTGCTGATCGCCGGCGAGCCGATCACCGTGGTCCGCGGCCTTGCGCTCGCCTTGATCATCGGCGGTGTCGCGCTACTCCGACTGACCGAGGCCTGACCAGTCCCGGCGCAGGATCGCGAACACGGCGGTGTCCTCCCACTGCCCGCGGTCCGGGATCCACCAGTTGTCCACGTGGTGGGCCTCCTGCCGCATGCCGAGCCGCCGGCAGAGTCGCGCCGAGGGCTCGTTGTCGGGATGCAGCGAGGCGGTGACCCGGTGCGCGGTCAGCGTCTCGAAGGCATACGCCAGCGCCGCCCGGGCCGCCTCGGTGGCGTACCCGCGCCCGCCGTGATCGGGATGGAAGATCCAGCCGAGCTCGACGCAGGACTGCCCGGCCTGCTCGACCACGATGACGATCTGGCCCAGGACCAACTCGTTCTCGGTGCGGACCACGGCCAGCCGGACCGTGTCCCCGGTGTCCCGGAGCGCGTTCCGGCCGGCCACCTCGGCCAGCCGCTCCGCGACCTGCTCCCGGGTGCGCGGCTCGTGCAGCAGATAGCGGCAGACGTCCGGGCGGGACAGGTAGCCGTGCACCGCATCAAGATCATCCGGAGTCAGCAGCCGGAGCCGGAGCCGCTCCGTGGTGAGGACGCCGACGTCGGCGCCGGTCAGGTGCGGGGGCGGATCGGTCACCGGGGTAGCTTAAGGCTGACTCCCCCGACCGAAAGGGTCACCGCCATGAACTACGTCGCCGCGCCGGATCGCTACGACGGAACGATGCAGTACCGACGCACCGGGCGGTCCGGGCTCGATCTGCCGCTGCTGTCGCTCGGCTACTGGCACAACTTCGGCGACGACCGTCCGTTCGAGGTGCAGCGAGCGATCGCCCGGCGGGCCTTCGACCTCGGCATCACGCACCATGATCTGGCGAACAACTACGGGCCTCCCTACGGCTCCGCGGAGATCAACTTCGGCCGGCTGATGCGGGAGGACTTCGCCCCGTACCGGGACGAGTTGATCATCTCCACCAAGGCCGGCTGGGACATGTGGCCGGGCCCGTACGGACAGGGCGGCGGGTCCCGCAAGTACGTCCTCGCGTCGCTCGACCAGTCGCTGCGCCGGATGGGCCTGGACTACGTCGACATCTTCTACTCGCACCGGCTGGACTCGACCACGCCGCTGGAGGAGACGATGACCGCGTTGGACACCGCGGTCCGGCAGGGCAAGGCGCTCTACGTCGGGATCTCGTCCTACGACGCGGAACGCTCCCGGCAGGCGGTCGCGATCTTGAACGAACTCGGCACGCCGCTGCTGATCCACCAGCCGTCCTACTCGATGCTGAACCGCTGGATCGAGACCGAGGGTCTGCTGGACGCGGCCGGCGAACTCGGCTTCGGCGTGATCGGCTTCACCGCCCTGGCGCAGGGTCTGCTGACCGGCCGCTACCTGAACGGGGTCCCGGCCGATTCTCGTGCCACGCAAGGGAAGTCCTTCGACCCGGACTGGCTGTCCGACGAGATGCTGCGCCGGCTGAACGGGCTCAATGATCTTGCCGGCCGGCGCGGCCAGACGCTGGCCCAGCTCGCCCTGGCCTGGGCGCTGCGCGACCCGCGGGTCACCTCGCTGGTGATCGGCGCCTCGTCGGTCGAGCAGCTGGACGAGAACGTCGCGGTCCTGGACAACCTGGAGCTGTCCGCCGAGGAGCTCGAGGCGATCGACGAGTACGCGGCCGACGGCGGAGTCGACCTGTGGCGGTCCGCCCGGGCCGGCGAGGTCAACGCCGGGCCGCGGACGGAATAGCCAAGCCACAACGCTCCCTGAGCCTGTCGAAGGGCAAGGCCACCTCCGGCTTGGCCCTTCCGCCTTGCTCAGGGAACGTGTGGGCTGAGCAGGTCGGTGACGTTGATCACCGAGCCGGTCCGGGCGGAGCGCCAGATCGCCTCGCCGGCGGCGACGGCGTAGGCGGCCTGCTCGGTGGTGGCGGCCAGGCCGAGCCGGCGGGACTCCTCGGTCGGGCCGACGAACAGGTCCCGCCGCATGATCGCGTCGGCGCCGTCGTGGCCGCCCTGGGTGGCGGCGGCCTCGAGCCACTGTCGCTCGCCGAACAGCGGGTCGACGATCACCTGGTCGGTGCCGGGACGCGGGCTGCCGTCGCGATCATGGCCGTAGTCCAGCTCGATCCGGCCGTGGCTGCCGGTGACGCCGAGCCGGTAGCCCTCCCAGGGTGACGAGAAGTCGATCGTGTACGCCAGCGTCGCGCCGCCCCGGTAGCCGATCATGGCCGTGTAGTGATCTTCGATGTCGATCTCGTCGTCGTACAGGGTGAACGGGCGCCCGTCCGGGTACTGCACCGGGTAGCTCAGCCCGGCCAGCCCGGTCCGGCCATGATCATCGTCGGGGAAGGTCCCGCTGCCCTGCTGCGCCCGCTGGTACGGATCCGCGGCGCGCAACCGGTCGCCGGTCAGCGGCGCGCCGTGCTCGTCCCGCGGCCGGTGCGGGCTGTCCGGTCCGTAGAAGGCGCGACCGCCGCGGGCGAAGACGGTGGCCGGCAGGTCGTCGACCAGCCAGTCGATCAGGTCGAGATGGTGGCAGCTCTTGTGCACGGACAGCCCGCCGGAGGCGGCCCGGGTCCGGTTCCAGCGCAGGAAGTAGCTGGCCCCGTGCCGGGTGTCCACGTGGTAGTCCAGGGTGGCGCCGAGCACCCGGCCGATGGCGCCGTCCATGATCAACCGCTTCACCTGCTGCAGTCGCGGCGTGTAGCGCACGTTGTGGGTGACCGTGACCGAGCCGGCACTCTCCTGTTCGGCGGCGAGCAGCCGGGCCGCGTCGGCGGCCGTCGCGGTCATCGGTTTCTCCATGATCACGTCCAGCCCGTGGGCCAGCGCCGTCAGCGCGTACCCGGCATGACTGTGGTCGGGCGTCGCGATGATCACCCGGTCCGGCCGGGCCTCGGTGATCATCCGGTCGAACTCGTCCGGGCCGTACGCCGCGATGCCCGGATTCTCTTGCTGCGCGAGGAACTGGCCGACCCGGTCCCGGTCGGCGTCGAGGATGGCGACCAGCGCGCCGGGGGCACGGTCGACGTCCGGCCGGCCCGGTACCCCGGCGTCGAGCAGGGCGCCGACGAAGGTGCCGATGGCCCGGTTGGACAACCCGCAGAGGGCGTAGCGGGGATGGTCGGTCACGGATGCTCCTTGTTGGTGGGGTCGATCACCCAGGGCGGGTCGAAGACAGTGCTGAAGCCGGGCAGCACGGTCCGCCACTCGGCCGGGTCGGTCGCCGCGGTCAGGCCGCTCAGGGTGACCGTACGGAACCGCGCCGGGTCGAGCTGGGCCACCAGGGCGCCGAGCAGGGACGCCGAGCCGACGCCGCACAGGTCCAGCGGCCGGTCACCATGATCGAGTTCCGGGTCGCGGGCGATCAGTTCCAGACAGCGCCGGACGTCGTAGGTCTGGCCGGCGGCCGGGCTGTCGCCGAGCCAGAGCAGGTCGCAGGTCAGCCGGTAGCGGGTGCCCGACTCCGGGTCCGGGAACCTGGACCCGAGCGGATGCGGTGCGAGCGCGCCGACGCCGCGGACGTCCAGCACCAGGATCGCCCGGTCCTCGTCGATCAGGGCCGCGAACCGGTCCCGGTGCCGGTCCGCCTCGGCGGTGCCGTCCGGGAACAGGGCCAAGGTCAGCGAGCGGTACGGCCGGTCGGCCGGGGTGATCAACAGCGCGGCGTTGACCAGGTCGCGCTCCGACCACCAGTAGACCGGGCGGACCCGCGCCGCCGTACCGCCGAGGTCGTGGTCGGTCGCCGGAAACCAGCGTGGGTACGGATCCGCGGCCGGATCGCGGCCGGCCTCGACCTGCCCGGCCAGCCAGGCCAGCCGGTCCGGGACCGGCTCCGCGACCCCGACCCGCTCCGAATCGACCCGACTCAGGTCGGCGATCGTCGCGGTGAACTCGCCGTCCGTGATCAACTGCCCGGTCCTGGTGCAGGCCAGCTCGGCCGGATCGAGCGGCTCCGGCTCGGTCTCGTCGAGCGGCCGGTCCCGATCACCGCCCAGGTGCTCGACGAAGAAGGCACACGCGGCCTGGGCCAGCTCCGGATGGTAGGCGTGGCCGCCGCGGGTCCGGTGCAGCCGCAGCCGGTCCTCGGCACCCAGGATCCGGTAGGCCCGGCCGGCCCGCTGCACGGACGCGACGGTCCCCTCGATCGGGAAGAAGTCGTAGTCGGCCGCGAGCACCAGCACCGGCCGCGGCGCCATCGCGATCAGCGCGTCCTCATGATCAAGACCGGCCGCGGTGCCGCCGATGATCACCTGCTCGGGATCCTGCGCCTGTCCGGTCCGCAGATAGTGGCCGCGGCTGGTCAGAAAGGTCGCCGGGGCGGCGGCCGCGATCCGGTCGTCGATCATCATCAGCAGCGCGGTCTGGGTGCCGCCGCCGGAGTTGCCGGTGACGCCGATCCGGGCCGGATCGACCTCCGGGCGGGCGGCCAGGAAGTCGACGGCACGCATCGCGTCCCGGACGAAGTAGCGGCCGCTGGACCGGCCCGCCCACCAGCACTCGGTTCCGGACCGCAGGTGGTCGGCGGTCGGCTGGGCCAGGTCGGGCCGGTCCGGGAACTGCCGGCGTTCACCCTGCCCGAACGGGTCGACCACCAACGCCACCAGGCCGTTCCGGGCCAGCCGGGCGGCCACCGCCTGGTACTGCGGATAGGCCTTGCTCTCCGCGGCGTGGCCGCACAGGACCAGCACCGCGCCGGCCGGGCCGTCCAGCCGTTCGGGCCGGTAGAGGTTCGCGGTGATGCCGCGCCCGGGGCCGGCTTCGATGATCAACTTCTCGATCCGGTACGCCGAGGTCCGGACCACCCCCGTCGTGCGGGCCGCCGGCGGGTCGGCCGGCACCCGGGCGCCGAGCAGGTCCGCCGCCGCGGCCCGGATGTCCTGCTGCCGGGCCGCTACGTCGGCCGGGGTGGCGAGTCGGTCGTTCACCGCGTGCCAGCGGCGCAGTTCGCTCTCCGTACGCCGGAACACGTGATCGCGCCACTGGGCCCCGGCGTCCAGGTAGCCGCCGAGCCCGCGCAGCGCGGCCGCCAGCGGGTCGGTGATCATCCGACCGGCTCCGGCCGGTACTCGATCCGCTGCCGGGTGCCGCGCTCGTCCGGGTCGGCGATCGGCACCGCCGACAACAGCGCCTTGGTGTAGTCGTGCTGCGGGTCGTCGAAGATCGCCGACGCCGGCCCGTGCTCGACGATCTTGCCGAAGTACATCACCGCCACCTCGTCACAGACCCGCTCCACCACGGACAGGTCGTGCGAGACGAAGACGTAGGTCAGCCCGAGCTCGTGCTGCAGCTCGGCCAGCAGCTCCAGCACCTGGGTCCGGACCGACACGTCGAGGGCGGACACCGCCTCGTCGGCGACCACCAGCTTGGGTCCGGTGATCAACGCGCGGGCGATCCCGATCCGCTGCCGCTCGCCGCCGGAGAACGCATGCGGGTAGCGGTTCAGCATGTCCGGCCGCAGCCCGACCCGGCGCAGCGCCTCGGCCGCACGGTCCCGCAGCACCTCGCGCCGGGTTTCTCCCCCGGCGTGCAACGGCTCCGCCACGACCTGCTGGACGGTCATCCGCGGATTCAGTGACGAGTACGGATCCTGGAAGATCATCCGCAGCTGGCGGCGGTACGGCAGCAGCTCCCGCTCCCGCAGCCCGGCAAGATCAACAGCCGCCGCGTCGGGTTCGGCCCGGTAGCGGATCGCGCCGGAACTTGGCCGGTAGGCGCGCAGCAGGGTTCGGCCCAGCGTGGTCTTGCCGCAGCCGGACTCCCCCACGATGCCGAGCGTCTGGCCCGGCCGTACCTGGAAGGAGACACCGTCGACCGCCTTCACCACGGTCTTCCGGCGCGGCCCGAGGCGGCGGCCGGACGAGGTGGTGAACGCCATCGAGAGTTGATCGACCTCCAGCAGCGGCGGACGTTCACCGGCGTCGGCGGACGGCGCCCGGCGCGGAGTGATCACCGCGCGCCCGTTGCCGCGCTCGCCGCGCTGCGGCAGCGACGACAGCAGTTCCTTGGTGTAGTCGTGCTGCGGATCGTGGAAGATCTGGTCCACCGGGCCGGTCTCGACGACCTTGCCGTGCCGCATCACGACCACGCTGTCGGCGATCTCCGCCACCACGCCGAGATCGTGCGTGATGAACATCAGGGACAGTCCGGCGGACTCCTTGAGCTCGGCCAGCAGGTCGAGGATCTGCGCCTGCGTGGTCACGTCGAGCGCCGTCGTCGGCTCGTCGGCGATCACCAGTCGCGGGTTGGTGATCAACGCCATCGCGATCATGGCCCGCTGCCGCATGCCGCCGGACAGCTGGAAGGTGTAGGCGTCGATCCGTTCCTCGGCACGCGGGATGCCGACCCCGCGGAGCGCGTCGATCACCCGTTCCCGGGCCGCCGGATCGCGCCGCTTCAGGCCCTCGTGCTCGGTCAGCAGCTCGATGATCTGGCGGCCGACCGTGTGCACCGGGCTGAGCGACGACATCGGCTCCTGGAAGATCATCGAGATCTCCTTGCCGCGGATGCCGCGGATCGCCTTGCCGCGCGGGTCCATCCCGGCCAGGTCGACCGGCGCCGAGTCCGGCTCGGCCCGGTAGCCGATCGAGCCGGACACCACCCGGCCCGGCCGGTCCACCACCTGCAGCACCGAGCGCGCCATCGCGGTCTTGCCGGAGCCGGACTCGCCGACCACGCAGACCGTGCTGCCGCGCGGGACGTCGAAGCTCACCCCGTCCACCGCTCGCACCTCGCCGCGGTCGGTGAAGAACGAGGTCCGAAGATCACGAACCTGGAGCATCAAGTCGTTCATTCAGCTCTCCCCGTACGGATCGGCGCTGTCCCGGAGTCCGTCGCCGACGAAGTTGAACGCGACCACGGCCAGGATCACCGCCAGGCCCGGAAACATCAGCCACGGCGTGGTCGCCACGGCCTGCACACTCTGCGCGTCCTGCAGCAGCACGCCCCAGGAAACGGCCGGCGCGCGGAGGCCGAGACCGAGGAACGACAGCGAGGTCTCGGCCAGGATCATCGCCGGGATGGCCAGGCTCACCGTCGCGATCACGTGCGAGGTGAACGACGGCAGCATGTGCCGGGCGATGATCCGGTGCGTCTTCACGCCGTCCAGTTTCGCGGCCAGCACGTAGTCCTCGTCGCGGGTCTGCAGGAACCGGCCCCGGATCACCCGGGCCAGGCTGGTCCAGCCGAACAGGGACAGGATCACGGTGATCAACAGGTACGTCTGCACCGGACCCATCCCCGGCGGGATCGCCGCCGCCAGCCCGAGCCACAGCGGCAGCGTCGGCACCGACATCAGGAACTCGATCACTCGCTGGATGATCGTGTCGACCCAACCGCCGAAGTAGCCGGAGACCCCGCCGAGCAGCAACCCGAGCAGCAGCGAGACGGCGACCCCGATCAGGCCGATCGACAGGGACACCTGGGAACCGTAGATGATCTTGGACAACAGGTCGGCGCCGGTCCGGTCGGCGCCCAGTGGGTACCAGCCCTGGCCGCCGTCGACGGGGCCGAACAGGTGCCGGTCGCCCGGGATCACGCCCAGGATCCGGTATTCGTCGCCCTGCACGAAGAAACCGAGTTTGATCTTGCGGCTGGTGTCGACGTCGAACACCCGCTGCAGCGTCTGCAGGTCGGTCCGGCCGACGCTGGGATGGACGTAGAAGCCGTCCGCCGGCGAGAAGCTCGGCAGCTGCGGCGGCTGGTAGGCGCTGGTCGCGGTGGTGGTACTGCTCGCGTACGGGGCGAAGAAGCCGGCGAGGATCGCGACCAGGTACAGGATGATCAGGACCACCGCCCCGGTCATCGCCAGCCGGTGCTTGCGGAACCGCCACCAGATCAGGCGCCACTGGGAGGCGGTCTCCACCTGATCGGCGGTCCGTCCGGTCTCGTCCGCGAGCCCGGTCACGGGATCCTCGAGGGTCGTCGGTTCAGTGCTGCTCATGATCACGCCTTCCCGAACCGGACGCGCGGATCGACCACGGCGAGCAGGATGTCGGACAACAGGGTGCCGATCACGGTCAGCACCGCCACGATGAGGATGATGCCGCCGGCCAGATACATGTCCTGCGACTTGAGGGCGCCGAGCAGCAGCGGCCCGACCGTGCCGAGGGACAGCACGACGGCGACGATCACCTCGCCGTCGAACAGCTGCGGCAGGTGCCAGCCGGCGGTGGAGACGAACGGGTTGAGCGAGATCCGGACCGGGTAGCGGCCGATCACCGTCGACTCCGGCAACCCCTTGGCCCGGGCCGTCGTCACGTACGGCTTGTGCAGTTCGTCGAGCAGGTTGGCCCGCATCGTCCGGATGATCCCGGCGGTGCCGGCCAGGGCCAGCACCACCACCGGGATCCACAGGTGGGCCAGCAGGTCGCCGACCTTGCCGAGCGACCACGGTGCGTCGACGTACTCCGGCGAGAACAGTCCGCCGACGCTCTGGCCGAAGAAGTGGAAGCCGATGAACGCCAGCAGCAGCGCGGCCAGGAAGTTCGGCGTCGCCAGCGCGACGAAGCCGATCCCGGAGATCACGTAGTCGGGCGCCTTGCGCTGCTTGATCGCCGAGTAGATCCCGGCCGGCAAGGCGATCAACCAGGTGACCAGCAGCGTCGCCACGCCCAAGATCAACGTCAGCGGCAGCCGCTCCATGATCAGATCCGCCACCGGCCGCTGGAACTGGAAGGACAGGCCGAAGTCGCCGTAGAAGACGGCGCCACTGATCCACTTCCAGTACTGCACCCAGAACGGGTCACCGATCCCGTAGCGGGCCCGGAGGGCATCGACGAAGGCGGGGTCGAGGCTCTCCCCCTGCGCCTCCAGGGCCTGGATCTGGGTGGTCAGGAAGTCGCCGGGCGGCAGCTGGATGATGAAGAACGCGACGATCGAGATCGCGATCAGGGTCGGGATCGCGTGCAGGATGCGCAGGCCGATGAAGCGCAGCATCAGTCGGTGAAGGAGAGCTGCTCGGGCTTGGTGATGCCCTCCCGGCCGTAGTAGAAGGAGAGCTTCGGCTCGTCCTCGCGCACGCCCTTGATCGAACTGTTCACGATCACCGGCTTGAACGGGAGATTCATCAGGCCGATCACGTACAGGTTGTCGTGGTGCTGCTGGGTGATCGCCTTGCCGGCCGCGATCCGGTCCTCGTCCGACTCCGCGGCGCGGAGCCGCTCCCAGGTGCTGAACAACTGCTTGAACTCCTGCGTCGGCTCGATGCCGTCCTTGCCGCCGGTGCTGTACCAAACCCCGTAGCCGGGGGCGGTGTGGCTGTTCGGCGAGATCGGGATGAACCAGACCGGCTCCAGGTCCCAGTCGTCCTCCGGGGTCGTCGTCCCGTCGATGTCGAAGTCGTTCGACATCCGCAGCTGCGCGTAGAGCGTGTCGTCGACCGGGCGCAGATTGATCTTGACCCCGATCGCCGCCCAGTGCTTGCGGACCAGGTTGAACGCGTCCGCCCGCGGGATCTCGAAGTTGCTGTCCAGGTAGGTGAGGGTGAACTCCAGCTTCTTGCCCTGGTAGCTGCGCAGTTCTCCGTCGCGCTTCAGGCCGAGACCGTCAAGCAACTGCTCGGCCTTGTCCTTGTCGTACTCGAGCGCCGTCGTGCCGCCGCCCTCGATGCCGTACGGGCTGCCGTCGGTGGACACCGGCTGGCGGATGATGCCGAGCCCGCCGAGCAGCGCCTGGTTGATCTCGTCCCGGTCGATGGCGTGGGACAGCGCGAACCGGAAATCCTTGCTGGCAAAGAGTTCCCGCCAGACCGGGTCGGCGTGGGACAGGTTCGGCGCCAGCGCCAGCAGGCTCGCCGTCGGCTTCCAGCGCAGGACCCGGAAGCCTTTGCTCTCGGCGTTCTGCAGGTAGACCTGGGTCGTGTTGTAGCCGAGGAAGTGACCCTGGAAGTCAAGATCACCGTTGGACGCGCGCAGGTCGAGCGCCGCCTGGTCGAGCACCTGCACCTGCAGCTTGTCGATGTACGGCAGCTGACGGCCGGCCGGATCGGTCTTGTGGTAGTACGGATTCCGCTCCAGCGAGGCGGTGCCGCCCGAGCCGGCCGCCGAGGTCAGCTTGTAGGCACCCAGCACCGGCAGGTCCGGGTTGGACCACAGATCGGCACGGTCGACGAAGTACTGGTCCCAGGAGTCGAAGCCGGCCTTCTTCGTGGCCGCCTCGAGCTCGCCCTGCTTGGCGTACTTGGCGTGGAACTTCTGCAGGTAGTGCTTCGGCTTCAGCAGCTGGATGCTCACGCCGGGGTGACAGAGATACTTCTCGAACAGCGCGAAGGACTGGCTGAACGTGATCACCAGGGTCCGCTCGTCCTGCTTCGTGATCTTGGGCAGCTTCAGATCGGCGTCGGCGAACCAGACCGGGACGGCCGGGATCAGGGTGGAGTTGCCGAGCCAGTCCTCGAAGGCGAAGAGCAGGTCGTCGATGCCGAACGGCTCACCGTCGGACCACTTGAGGCCCTCCCGGAGGACGAAGGTGAAGACCTTGTTGTCCTCGCTGCGGGTGTACTCCTCCGCGAGCGACGGCTGCGGGCCGGTCGCCTCGAAGTTCCATTCGATCAGCCCGGCCGAGGCGAACGCGGTGATCGAGGCGTTGTCGGTCGGCTCCGTCTGGGCCCGGTGCAGAGTGCCGCCGTACTGGCCCTCGCCCGCCACCAACTGGACGACCTGGGGCACCTTCGGCAGCCGTTCGGCGAGGGCGGGCAGCTTCCCTGCCTTCACCTGCTCGGCCAGCACCGGCGACTCCAGCGCCGCCGCGCCGCCGCCGTCGGCCGGCGGCAGCGACTCGCGCTGGGTGCAGCCCGCCGCCAGCGCACCCAGGGCAATCCCCGCGGTGCCGAGGAACCCGCGGCGGGTCTGCCCGGCCAGCGGGGAAGGGGCAGTTCCAGTGATCATGATTCCTCCTGAACCCGGACCGGCGAGGCCGGGCGGGATGTGAGATCACCGGCGCGGACGGCGTCGTCGGCGATCAATGGTCGGTCTCTGCAAACGATTGTTGCAAGTGCAGCCCATTCTTTGCAACATGATTCGGGTCCGCAGCAGCGGCGGCAACCTGGCCGCCGTCGAAGTAGGCCAGCAGCTCCGGCGGCAGGGCCGGCACGTCGCGGGGCGTCGAGCCGTCCCGCATCGACTCGGTCGCCAGCGCCGCCGCGGCGACGGCCTGCCGGGCGGCGACCGGCGAGGTCTCGGTGGGCGCACCGGTCCGGACGAAGGCCAGGAACTCGCGGAACAGCGCCGGGTCGGCACCGTGGTGACCGCCCTCGACATTCGGGATCGGGAACTCCCGGTCACCGTTCGGCAGGTATTCGCTGCGCCGGTTCCAGAGCCGGACCACGCCCGAGTGATCAAGCCCGAAGTTCTCCAGCCGACCCTCGGTCCCGATCACCGTGTAGTTGCGCCAGTAGTCCGGCGTGTAATGGCACTCCTGGTAGCTGGCCAGCACGCCGTTGTCGAGCTGCAGCTGGACCATGCTCAGGTCCTCGACGTCGATCACCGGGTTCAGCCCGCGCTGGGCCAGCGGCGGCCAGTTGTCCTTGCGGGAGAGCCAGTCGGTAACCAGCTGGTCGGACCGGTCCTGGCGGTCCTGGATGCCGGCATAGAGGGTCTGGCCGCCGGTTCCGACCACCCGGCGCGGGTAGCCGCCGGCCAGCCAGTTGATCACGTCGAGATCGTGAGAGGCCTTCTGCAGCAGCAAAGAGTTGACCTTGCTCCGGTCGGCGTGCCAGTCCTTGAAGAAGCGGTCGCCGCCGTCACCGACGAAGTAGCGGCACCAGACCGCCTTCACCTCGCCGATCATCCCGTCGTCGATCAGCGACTTGAGCAACCTGATCACCGGCATGTGCCGCATGTTGTGCCCAACGTAGAGCCGGGTGCCGGTCCGATGGGCGGCGGCGAGGATCCGGTCCGCGTCCGGCAGCGTGATCGCCAGCGGCTTGTCGACGAAGACCGCGACCCCCCGCTCCAGCAGCGCGATCGCCTGCTCGGCGTGCAGATGATCAGGACTGGTCACGAAGACCGCGTCGACCTCACCCTCGCCGAGCTGGTCGACCGAGTCGATCACCCGGGTCCGGCCCGGGTCGAAATCGCGGGCCGCGCGGCGCCGGCCGGCCGGGTGCGGTTCGATCACGACGGTCACCTCGGCCCGGCCGTCCTGTTCGGCCGCCCGCTCGGCGATCACGCCTCGATTCCCGTACCCGATCACGCCGAGCCGGAGCCAGGCGGATTCGCTTTCGGTGCTACCGATGGACCGTTCCATGATCGGCCAGCGTAGAGGCTGCAAGCGCTTGCTGCAATGTCAGGTACGATTTCTGCCAAGCTTGCAACACGACCGAAACACCGCGGGATCAGGGCCCCGTGCAGCACACTGGCACTGTGCAGCACCGGGGATGGGCGGATCGCAGGAGGGAACGCAGATGGCAGTGAGGCTTGCGGACGTCGCCGCGGCGGTGGGCCTGTCCGGGTCCACGGTGTCGCGCGCACTGTCCGACCCCGACAAGGTCAACCCGGCCACCCGGGAGCGGGTGCTCAAGATCGCCCAGCATATGGGCTACGTCCCGAACCAGTCGGCGCGATCGCTGACCGCCGGCCGGACCGACCTGATCGGCATGCTGGTGCCGGACATCGCGAACCCGTTCTTCCCGCCGATCATCAAGTCGGTCCAGGCGCGCGCCAACGACAAGGGCAAGACGATCTTGATCGCCGACATCGACGAGCGGCCGGGCGACGAGCTGCAACGGGCCCGGGTGATGCGGAAGCGCTCCGACGGCCTGCTGATCGCTTCCCCGCGCACACCGCAGGATCAGCTGTCTGAGCTCGTCGCGCTGCAGCCGGTCGTCTTCCTGAACCGCGAGGTGCCCGGCGGCACCAGCGTGATCATCGACTCGGCCGACGGCATGGACCAGGCCGTTGATCATCTCGCGGCGCTCGGGCACCGGTCGATCGCGTACCTGAACGGGCCGCGTCGATCATGGTCGAACACCCAGCGCCAGAAGGCGATCAAGCATGCCTGTCGGCGCCATTCGATCACCCTGCACGAGTTCGGCCCGTTCGAGCCGCAGGTGCAGTCCGGTGTGCATGCCGCCGATCTGGTGCACGCCAGCGCGGCGACCGCGGTGATCGCCTACGACGACCTGATCGCGCTCGGTGTGATCGCGCGGCTGACCGAGCGCGGCATCCGTACCGGCGAGGACGTGAGCGTGATCGGCGTCGACGACAGCCCGATGTCCGCGATGGCGTACCCGACCCTGACCACGGTCCACGTCCCCGGCTCCGAGGCCGGTATCGCCGCCGTCGACGCCCTGCTCGCCCTGATCGACGGGGCCGAGCCCGGCGAGGTGGTCAACCTGGAGACCCGCCTGGTTGTCCGCAGCTCCACCGGGCCCGCCCCGCGCTGAGTACTTCTGCTTCAGCCGAGCAGGTCGGTGGACTTGGCGGCGGAGGCCGGCTCGAGGAACAGCGTGGCGTGCGCGGTCCGGCGCAGGATGGTGGCCGGGCAGGCGTTCGAGATGGGCGCGGTGAGGGTGGCCTGGACGGCCTCGGCCTTCCGCGACTCGGGCGCACAGATCTGGACCCGGGTGGCCGCGAGCAGGGCCGGAACGGTCAGCGAGATCGCTGTCGCCGGGACGCTGTCGAAGTCCGGGAAGTGCCCCTCCCCGACCTGCTGCCGGCGCGACTCGTCGGTGAGCGTGATGATCCGGACCCAGCGCTCGTCGTCGAAGTCGGCCTGGTGCGGCTCGTTGAAGGCGAGGTGCCCGTTCTCCCCGATTCCCATGCAGACAAGGTCGAGCGGGGCCTCGCGGAGCAGCGCCTCGTAACGATCGGCCTCGGCCGCGGCGTCACCCTGGCCGCGGATGTACTCCACCCGGGCCGGGCTCAGCTTGTCCTCGATCCGCTCCCTGATCCAGCGCTGGAAGCTGGCCGGGTGGTCGGCGTCGATCCCGACGTACTCGTCCATGTGGAAGACGGTCACCCGGGACCAGTCGATGTCCTGGCCGACCAGGGCGTCAGTGAAGGCGTACTGGGAGTTGCCGGTCGCGATCACGACCCGGGCGGCGCCGCGTTCGGAAAGCGCGGAGTTGATCACCTCCGCCGCGCGTTCGGCGGCCGCGCTTCCCATGGCGGCCTCGTCGGGATGGACCTCGACGGTCAGCCGGTCGATGATGGTCGTGGTCGGCAGGGACACAGAAGCTCCTCTAGTCTTGGCCTTGCAAGCGCATTCAGCATATGCAGATACTTGCAGAAACTCCATTCATCAGCTCGAGAGGAACCCCGACGATGTCCGAACGGACGACGGCCGTGCTGCACCTGGACCCGGGCGACTCCATCGCCGTCTCACTCGGTGATCTTGCGGCCGGCCAGGACGTCACCGTGCCCGGAGTCGGTACGGTCACCGCCGCCGCGGAGGTGACCCGCGGCCACAAGCTCGCGGTCCGCCCGGTCGGCGTGGGCCAGCCGGTGATCAAGTACGGCCAGGCGATCGGCGTCGCCCTGAGCGACATCGCCGCCGGTGATCATGTCCATACCCACAACCTCGGGATGGGCACTGAGTTCGATCACGTGCCTCCTTCGTCGGCGGGTCATCGGGAGTACGAGTTCGCCACCGCCCGGATCGCCCCGGAGCCGCCGGCCGGTGATCGGCCCACCTTCCAGGGCTACCGGCGGGCCGACGGCCGGGTGGGCACCCGCAACTACATCGGCGTGCTCACCTCGGTGAACTGCTCCGCCACCGCGGCCCGGCTGATCGCCGACCAGTTCCGCGGACCGGTGCTCGATGATCATCCGGCGATCGACGGCGTGATGGCGCTGACCCACAACAGCGGCTGCGGCCTGGTCGACGGCTCCGAGGGCGCCGGTGTCCTGCTGCGCACCCTGCGCGGCTACGCGGCGCACCCGAACTTCGCAGGCCTGCTGATCCTCGGGCTCGGCTGCGAGATGATGGAGTTGGACCTGATCACCGCGGAGCTGGAGCTGTCCAGCGACCTGCTGGTGGAGCGGATGACGATCCAGGAGTCCGGCGGCGTCCGGGCCACGATCACCGAAGGCGTCCGGCGGATCAAGGAGATGCTGCCCCAACTGGACCGTTGGCAGCGGACCCCGATCGACGCGAGCGAACTGATCCTCGGGCTGAACTGCGGCGGGTCCGACGGCTACTCCGGCATCACCGCGAACCCGGCCCTGGGCGTGGCGTCCGACCTGCTGGTCGGTCTCGGCGGCCGCTCGGTGCTGGCCGAGACTCCGGAGATCTTCGGCGCCGAGCACCTGCTCACCCGGCGGGCCGTCTCCCCCGAGGTCGGCCGGCGGCTGCTGGACCGGATCGACTGGTGGCGCGAGTATGTGGCCGCCGTCGGCGGAACCCTGGACAACAACCCGTCCCCCGGCAACAAGCGCGGCGGGCTGACCACGATCCTGGAGAAGTCGCTCGGTGCCGTCGCCAAGGGCGGGCGGGCGGAACTCACCGGCGTGTACGAGTACGCCGACCGGATCGACCGGCCCGGCTTCGGTTTCATGGACACGCCCGGCTACGACCCGGTCTCGGTCACTGGCCTGGTCGCCGGTGGCGCGAACATCGTCTGCTTCACCACCGGCCGCGGCTCGGTCTTCGGCTGCAAGCCCGTACCGAGCATCAAGATCGGCACCAACTCGGAACTCGCCCGCTCGATGCCGGACGACATCGACATCAACGCCGGCACCATCGTGGACGGCACCGAGTCCGTGGCCGAGGTCGGCCGGACGATCTTCGACACCCTGCTCGCCGTCGCGTCCGGCCACAAGACCGCCAGCGAGGAGCTGGACATCGGCCAGGACGAGTTCGTGCCCTGGCAGCTCGGCGCCGTCACCTAGCCCTCGACACCCGCCCGTACGCGGTCGGACCGCCCCGGACAATAGCCCTCTGGTCGCTGCCCGGGGCGGGATCGCTGGCACCCTCGACCAGGAACCAGGCACTCCCGTCGGTCACCGTTATCAAATCGTTGCCTGACGGTTTCGGCGTGAATAGCGTTCCGATTCATGAGGAATATCGATCGTCGCCAATTCATCGCCGCCACCGCACCGGTGGCCACGGCTGCCGCTCTCGGTGCCCAACCCGCAGCGGCAACGCCCGGAGAAAAAGACCGATCCATGGTCGTGGATGTCCAGAGTCATCTCTTCTTCCGTGACCACGTCGAACTCATGCGTCGCCGTACCGAGGACCCGCGGGTTTTCGACAAGGACGGCGTGACCCTGCTCAAAATGGGTGATTGGGTGCGCAAGATTCCGCCGGAATATCAGGACCTCGAACTCAAGCTCGCGGCCATGGACGAGAACGGCATCGACGTCACCCTGTTGAGCAGCAACGACCCGGGACCCGAGTGGTTCGGTGCCGACGGGCCCGCCGTCGCGCAGCTCCTGAACGACAACATCCACAGCGCCGTCCAGAAGCACCGGGGCCGCTTCGCCGGCCTCTGCCTGCTGCCGCTGCAGGACTCCGCAGCGGCCGATCGGGAACTGGATCGCTGCGTCAAATCGCTGCAATTCAAGGGAATCCTGCTGTACAGCAACCTGGCCGGCCGCTGGCCCGACGAGCCGCAGTTCCGCTGGCTGTTCGCCCGAGCCGAGGAGTTGGGCCTGCCGATCGTGCTGCACCCGGCGCTGCCGACCACGCTGGCGCAGACCAAGGGACATGACCTGACCGGCCTGCTCGGCAACATGTTCGAGAACACGATCTCACTCGCGCGCATCGTCGCCGCCGGGATCTTCGACGAATATCCCGACCTGAAATTCGTCTGCCCGCATCTGGGCGGCACGCTGCCCTATATCGCGGGACGGTTCGACCACCAGGTGCTCGTCCTCAAGCGCAGTAACCAGAATCTCGAACGCAAACCGAGCGATTATCTGCGCAGCATCTTCATGGACATTGTTTCGCCGCTACCGGAGGCCATTCGGTTCGCCGTCGAATTCTCCGGTCCAGATCGGCTGCTTTATGCAAGTGACCATCCCTGGGTGCAGCCCGACGTCATTCTCTCCAGCCTTGAGGAGGCCGGGGTGAATCGCTCCGACCGGAGGAAGATCCTCGGTCGCAACGCCGTGAAGCTCTTCGACCTGCGGCGCTGACCGCCGCCCCGCACCCTCGGTCCCGGTCCGTCGGCTCCGCGACGGGCCGGGGTCCGAGTAGCGTTTCGCGGGGGTTCCGACGAGACGACGGAGGGCGGATGCCGGTCCTGGCTGTGGGGCTGATCTGCGTCGCGGTGATCATCATCGTGCTGGGTGTGCTCGATCTCGTGCAGAAGGTGCCGCTGATCAATCCGGTCGTGATGGCGCTCTATCTGCCGATCGCGATGAACGTGCCGCTGCTGGCGTACCTGATCTTCCAGGAGCTGGGCCTGCCGTGGCTGGCGGCCATGATCATCGCCGGGCTTGCCCTGCTCTACGTGTGGATCCACCTCAACGTGTTCCCGATCATGGACGGTGTGCCGGTCGGGTTGCGGCTGAAGGCCCTGGGCGGCGCGAGCCCGATCCTCTTCTCGCTCGGGTACGCGATCGTCGTCGAGGCCGTCCTGCTGCCGCTCTCCTTCCTGTTCCTGGCCGACCGGGTGCCGACAGGCTTGTTGTTCGGCAACTTGGGGTACGCCCTCGGCTGCTGCCTGGTGCTCTACCTGAACGGCAGCATCCGGGCGATCGTCCTGTCCAAGAGCCTCAGCGTGCTGAGCCGGTGGCTGATCGCGACCGCGGTCTGGGTGCCGGCGATCGGCTGGCTGATCGGGGTCGGCGCGGCGCGCGGGGTCCGGCAGGAATATCGCGCCGCGGTGGACCGGGTCGCCTGGGAGCGGACCGTGCCGAAGGACGACCGCTGCGCGACCCGCTATCCGATCCTGCTCGTGCACGGTGTCGGCTGGCGGGACCGGGCCAGGTTCAATGCCTGGGGCCGGATCCCGCAGTACCTGAAGCGGCACGGGGCGAACCTCTTCTACGGCGAGCAGGCGGCCTGGGGCACCATCGCCCAGAACGGCGAACAGGTCGCCCGGCGGATCCGCGAGGTGGCCGAGCTGACCGGCGCGCCGAAGATCAACATCATCGCGCACAGCCGCGGCGGGATCGACTCCCGCTACGCGATCACCACCCTCGGCGAGGGCTGCCGGGTGGCCAGCCTGACCACGATGAACACCCCGCACCACGGCGTCCGGTTCGCCGACACCGCGACGAAGCTGAAGCAGCCGGTCTATCGGCGGCTCGCCGGCGCGATCAACTGGGTGTTCGGCATCGCGGGCGACGAGACGCCCGACTTCCTGGCCTCGACGATGGCCTTCCGCACCGAGGTTTCCGCCGAGTTCAACCGGGAGACGCCGGACGACCCGTCGGTCCACTACCAGAGCTACACGTCGATCATGAGCCGTCCGTCGAGTGACCGGGTGCTGGCGGTCCCCTTCCAGGTGATCAAGACGCTCGGCGAGGACAACGACGGCCTGGTCTCGGTCGACTCCGCGAAGTGGGGCGAGTTCCGCGGCGTGCTGCGCAGTACGACGAGGCGGGGCGTCTCGCACGGCGACCTGGTGGACATGCACCGGGAGGACTACGCGGGCTTCAACGTCCTGGACGCCTACATCGGCATCGTCGCCGACCTGAAGCAGCGCGGCTACTGAGCCGTGATCATTCCGCCGATCCGCGGAGCCGGGTCAGCACGCGGTCCAGCGCCCGCCGCATCGCCTCCGGCGGACCGGTCCGCGGCGAGGCCGTGATCGGCCAGCCAGCCGGAGATCGTCGCAAGTTGATCAAGGTGCGCGGCGAAGGTCGCCGTCGCCGCGCTCATCGCGTCCAGGGCCGGTTCGGTGTCGGCGATGATCACGTCCCCGACCCGCTCGAACAGGGCCCGGGCGGCGGGCTGGTCCGGGTGCAGCGCGGTCAGGCTCTGCCGCTGCGCCGCCTGCGGCAGCGGGATGGCGCGGACCAGGTCACCGGCGGTGGGCGCCAGCTCCCGCAACCGGGCCAGCGGGACACCGGCGAGCGCGCTGATCACCAGCTGCTCCGGACGGAAGGCCAGCCCGGCCAGCACCTCGCCGGCCAGCGGCGGCCGCACCGCCAGGATGATCACGTCGGAACCGTGCACCACCTCGGCGTTGTCGGCGCCGACCCGGACGCTCGGGAACCGGGACGCCAGCTCGGCACCGACCGACCGGCCGCGCGGCGACAGCAGCACCTCCGGCGGGTCGGCGACGCCGGCGCACAGCCCGGTCACGATCGCCGCCGTGAGTTCGCCGGTGCCGACGAATCCGTACCGCATCCGACCTCCTGCTCGTGGCGTCTGCGGGCCACGGTACCGGGTCGGTGGTGATCATGATCAGCCCAGTTCGAACGACCACGCTCCGGCCGGGACCCGCCAGACCGGCCGGCCGTCGGCGCCCGGCGTGACCGGCTCGGCAGTCTCCGGTACGACAGCCTTCGCCTCCGGCCAGGCCGGCAGCCGCACCGTCGCCACCGAACCGGCCGGTACGGTCACGTCCAGCCGGAACGTCCCGCCGTCGCGGCGCCAGGCGACCGCGACGTCGCCGCGGGCGCCGCGGGTCCGCGCCGTCACCGCGTCGAGGCCGTCCACGACGACCGGAGCAAGATCGAGTTCCCGCCAGCCGAGCGAACCGGCGGCCTGCCCGATGCCGGCCAGGTGCCGGTAGAACCAGCTGTCGATGGCGCCGAGCATGAAGTGGTTCTGGGACAGGCCGCGGGTGGGTCCGTCCCAGGCCTCCGTCAGCGCGGTCGCGCCGTGCTCGACCTGGTAGCCGTAGCCGGGATGCTCGGTCCGGTTCGCGAACCGCCACAGCACGTCGTGCCGGCCGGCGTCGCCGAGCACCCGGAACAGGACCGGCAGGGCGATCTCGCCGACCGTGATCCCGGCCTCGTCGACGGAGGCGCTGATCCGGTCCAGCACGAGATCGCGGTCCGCTGTCGGGACGGCGCCGACGTCGAGCGCGAAGAGCTCGGCCGCCTGACCGCCGCCGCCATACCTGCCGGTGCCGGGATCGTGGAACTCGCTCCGGAAGGCCGCGACGATCTTCGCGGCCAGCTCCCGGTACCGCTCGGCGTCCTCGGTCCGGCCGAGCGCGGTCGCGATGTTGATCATGGCGTTGGCGGCCCGCCAGTAGCCCCAGGTGCCGACCAGCGGCACCGGGGTCGTCTTGTCCAGGCCGATCCAGTCGCCGAGTCCGTATGGGAGCAGGCCGTCCTCGGACCGCCCGGTCAGGTAGTCGAGATAGCGGACCATCGCCGGGTAGTGATCTTCCAGGACCGCCAGGTCGCCGTACCAGCGGTAGAGCTGCCACGGCACCGAGATGATCACGCCGCCCCAGTTCGGGTCGTCCCGGAAGCCGTCCGCGAACACCACGTACTCCGGGGCGATGTCGGGCACCAGGCCGTCCTCGGTCTGCGCCTCGGCGATCGTCGCGAGCAGCTCCCGGTAGTAGGCGGCGACGTCGTAGTTGTAGGCGACCACGTCGAACAGCAGGTGGACCTGCTCCAGCCAGCCCAGCTTCTCCCGGTGCGGGCAGTCGGTGAGGACGCTGTACATGTTGCCCTGCACGGCCCGGTCGATGATCGTGTGGATGCTGTTGATCAACGGCACCGACGTCTCGAAGGCGCCCACCGGTTCGTTGTCGGCGCGCACCACGAGGGCGGTGACCGCCTCCGGGCCGACCGGTTCGGGCAGTCCCTGCACCTCGACGTAGCGGAAGCCGTCGTAGCGGAACCGCGGGTGCCAGCGCAGCGGTCCGTCGCCGGTGATCACCGTGTTGAAGATCGGCGAGCCGGTGGTCGGCTTGGACTGCACCACCCGGCCGAAGTCGTCCAGTTGATCACCCGGCACCAGGCGCAGGTGGGTGCCGGCCGGCAGGTCGACGGCGAGCTCGACCAGCCCGGCCTGGACCACGCCGACGTCGAACACGGGCGTGCCGTCGCTGGCGATGATCTTGGTCCGGGCCGGGAAGCGGTCGACCACCCGCAGCGGCGGGCAGGTCCGGGCGACCGGCGCCGGGCCCTCGCCGGGAATGATCACGACCGGGGCCCAGCCGGACCGGTCAGTGCCGGGTTCGTTCCAGCCGGGCAGCTCGCGCCGGGCGTCGTAGTCCTCGCCGCCGAACCAGTGCGACCGCAGCGTCGCGCCCGCCGCGGCGCGCCAGGACCCGTCGGTGCCGAACCGGGCCGTGGTCCCGTCGGCGTAGTGCACCTCGAGCTCGGCGATCGCCCGCGGCGACAGCTTGGAGCCGTAGAACTTCATGTAGCGGTCCTGGTGCGGGTAGACGTGCGCGATGCCCGGACCGAGCTCGATCCCGATCACGTTGGCGCCCGGCCGGAGCAGCCCGGTGACGTCGTGGCCGGCCGCCGCGACCCTGCGCGGGAAGTCGGTGTAGGCCGGCTCCAGCACCGCATCGGACACCGGTGCGCCGTTGATCGACGCGTAGTAGACGCCCGCGCCGGCGACGTGCAGCCGGGCCCGCACCGGCTCCGCGGCCAGCGTGATCTCCCCGGCCAGCAAGGGAAGCGGGAGCCCCTCGCCGACCCGCGGGTCGGCGTCGTCGGCGTACCAGTCGGGATGGCTGATCCAGTTCCCGGCCCAGTCGCCCGGCCGCAGCAGGCCGAGCTCGAACCGGGCGGCGGCGCTCCACGCCGACCAGGTGCCGTCCGCGCCGCGGACCTGGACCCGCCACCAGCCGGCCGCCCGGGAGTCCAGCGGGTCCCCGGCGAAGCGCGCGTGTTGATCGTCGCCGTCGACCTCGCCGCTGTCCCACAGGTCCGCCCGACCTTCGGCGAGGGCATCCGGGCTGCCGGCGACCTGGAGCCGGTACCCGGTCTGCGCCGGTACGGACTCGGGAAGCCGCCAGCCGAACGGCGGCCGCGGATCGCCGAGGCCCAGCGGGTCGGTCATCCCCAACGTCCGCAGGTCGAGCGGCGCCCCCGGGTCGAACGGCACGGGCGGGGTGGGCTGGTCGGGCATCGGTCCTCCGGTACGGGAAGCGGGCGGTCAACCGGCTCGGCTGATCCTGATCATGGAAGCGGACGGGGTGGGCGCGTCGGGCGGCAGGTCGACGATCAAGCCGGCCGGCGTGCGCCGCCAGCTCACCGGGCCGTGCCCGAGCAGCACCACCCGGGCCGGGTCCGGATCGGCGGGGGCTTGCTCGGTGCCGAGGCTGGTGATCACGATCTTGCCGTCGTCCGGCCAGTCGAGCAGCGTGACGTACAGCTCGGAACCACGGACGGTGAACCGCAGATCATCGGACCGGTAGGCCCGGTCGCCCTCGTTGTAGCCCTCGTAGCCGCGGGTGTCGCCGAGGCCGGTGCTGCCCTCGCCGAACCGGCGCCACGGCACCGTGTCGTACATCCCCTCGCCGCACACGGCGAGCCAGTCGCCGATCTCGGTCAGCAGGGTCCGGGCGTGATCATCGAGGGTGCCGTCGGCGCGCTGCGGGATGTTGAGCAGCAGCGTCCCGTTCTTGCTCACCACGTCGACCAGCGTATGGATCACCTGCCGAGATGTCTTGCGGGGATGGAAGAAGTCGTCGGTGCCCTCGCAGTGGAACCACTCGCCGTCGCTGGTGTCGAACTGCCACGGGTGCGCCTGGATCTCATCCAGCTGG
Organism: Microlunatus sp. GCM10028923; assembly: GCF_042666975.1. Lineage (NCBI taxonomy): Bacteria > Bacillati > Actinomycetota > Actinomycetes > Propionibacteriales > Propionibacteriaceae > Microlunatus > Microlunatus sp. GCM10028923. The sequence goes on from NZ_JBHTFF010000007.1 coordinate 386,865, forward strand.
CGGCGTTCGCAGTCGAGCAGGACCGCGGTCCGGTCGGCCGGCGGCACGTCCTTGATCGTCACGATGCCGCCGCTGGCACAGTTCGCGTAGTAGTCGGCGAGCAGCTCCATCCCGAGCAGGTTGGGCGGCTCGGCCTGCACCACGCTGCCCTCGTCGAACGGCAGCCGCATGTCGTCGAGGTACACCAGATCGGGCCGGTAGCGGTCCAGTGCCGCCCGGACCCGCCGGTAGAAGTCGGCGGCCACCTCCGGCGGCGGCGCGATACCGGGCTGGTGCGCCGGCGGATACAGCAGGGCCGGATCGGGGTCGGCACCCGCGCTCCCCCGGGCGCCGTCGTGAGGTTCGCCGGTCTCGGGGTCGGTGCCGTGCGCGACGTCCAGCCAGCGCCAGGTCCAGTTGTTGTGGAAGCTGAGCCCGAACGGGAGACCGGCCGCGCGGGCCGCCCGTTCCCAGGCGCCGACGATGTCCCGGCCGGGCCCGACCCGGGTGGTGTTCCACGGGTGCGGCGAGTCCCAGAGATCGACGTTGTCGCAGTGCGCGGCCAGCGCGACGAAGTAGCGGGCGCCGCTGCGGCGGTACAGGTCGATCAGCTCGTCCGGATCGAACCGTTCGGCCCGCCAGCGCCGGGCCAGGTCGGCCGCGCCGAATTCCGACGGCGGCCCGAACTCGGCCTTGTGGTGCGCGTACTGCCGCAGCGACCGGCGGCGCTCCCAGGGACCCGACCCGGCCTGCGGACCGTACAGGTGCCGGGCGTACCAGTCGCCCGAACGGCCGACCGACTGTGCCCCCCAATGCGCCCAGATCCCGAACTTCGCTGACCCGAACCAGTCCGGGATCTGGTGCCCACGCAGAGATTCCCAGGTCGGCCGGTAACCGGCGTGCGTCGTCGTCACTCGCCCTCCTCGGCGGTGTGCTGCCCGCGATCTTGATCTACTTGCCTTGATCGCATATCTAGGCAAGGATGCATATTGAAGCGATTCAACTCCACCGTAGGCGAGGAGCGCGTACGTTGTCAATCGTCGATCCCATCATGATCGAGGGCGCAGCATGATCGAATTCGCCGCGGATCCGATCCCCGGCAGCGGTCGCCGGCGACCGCGGGCCGACACCACCTCCGACGCGCCGCGGCTCTCCCTCAACGGTCGTTGGGCCTTCCGGCTCGCCGAGACCGCAGCCGGGACCGGTGATCAACTTCTCGCCCCGGACGACCCGGACTGGGACACGATCAGGGTGCCGGCGCACTGGGTGCTGGAGGGGTACGACCGGCCGCTCTACACGAACACGGCGTTCCCGTTCCCGATCGATCCGCCGCGGTTGCCGGAGCAGAACCCCACCGGCGACTACCGGCGCCGGTTCGATCTGCCGCCGGGCTGGCCGGTCGGCCGCACTGTGCTGCGGTTCCAGGGGGTCGACTCCTGCGCGACGGTGTGGCTCAACGGACGGCTGCTCGGTCATTCCAAGGGCAGCCGGCTGCCGTTCGAGTTCGATGTCACCGAGGCGGTCCGGCCGACGGACAACCTGCTCGCCGTCCGGGTCAACCGGTGGTCCTCCGGCAGCTATCTCGAAGATCAGGACATGTGGTGGCTGCCCGGGATCTTCCGCGACGTCGAGTTGCTGGCCCGGCCCGAGGGCACGATCGATGATCACTTCGTGCACGCCGACTTCGACGCCGGTACGGGGTCCGCGGAGCTGCGGATCGACGCCGACGCCGAGGGCCTGGTCGAGCTGCCGGAACTCGGGATCCGGGTCGGCACGGGCGAGACCGTACGGATCCCACGCGTGGAGCCGTGGAGCGCCGAGCGTCCGCGCCTCTACCGCGGCACCCTGACCGCCGGCGGCGAGCGGATCGACCTGGCCATCGGCTTCCGCCGGGTCGAGATCGTCGACGGCGTCCTGATGATCAACGGACGCCCGGTCAAGCTGCGCGGGGTCAACCGGCACGAGCATCATCCGGACCGCGGCCGGGCGCTGGACCGCGCGACCATGATCGACGACATCGTGCTGATGAAGCGGCACAACGTCAACGCGGTCCGCACCGCGCACTACCCGCCGCACCCGGAGTTCCTCCGGCTCTGCGACGAGTACGGCCTCTGGGTGGTCGAGGAGTGCGACGTCGAGACGCACGGCTTCGTCTACGCCAGCTGGCAGGGCAACCCGATCGACGAGCCGGCCTGGCGGGACGCGCTGCTGGACCGGATCGACCGGATGGTCGAGCGCGACAAGAACCGGCCGAGCGTGATCACCTGGTCGCTCGGCAACGAGAGCTGGACAGGTCGCAACCTGGCCGCGATCGAAGACCGGATCCGGCAGCGGGACCCGAGCCGGCCGCTGCACTACGAGCGGGACGCGAGCTACCGGCACTCCGACTTCTACAGCAAGATGTATCTCGACCTCGACGAGCTGCGCCTGATCGCCGATCGCGCCGAGGCTGTGCCGGAAGGGGTCGAGGCCGGTTCGGACGATGATCACCGGCGGCGCGGGCTGCCCTTCCTGCTCTGCGAGTACGCCCACGCGATGGGCAACGGGCCCGGCGGGCTGAGCGACTACCAGGAGGTGCTGGAGTCCTCGGACCGGTTCGCCGGGGCCTTCGTCTGGGAGTGGATCGATCATGGTCTGACCGGCCACACCGAGTCGGGCGAACCGTACCTGCGGCACGGCGGCGACATCGACTACCGCCCCAACGGGGGCAGCTACTGCCTGGACGGGCTGCTCTTCGCCGACCGGACGCCGTCGCCCGGGCTCGGCGAGCTGAAGAAGGCGATCGAGCCGGTCACGATCATGATCGACATCGACGACGGGATGATCACGGTCCGGAACCGGCAGCACACGGCCGGGCTGGAGCAGTTCCGGTTCCGCTGGCACACCGAGGTGGACGGGATCCCGGCCGACTCCGGCCCGTTGGAGGTGCCGGACTGCCCACCCTCGCAACAGGTGACGGCGACGCTCCCCCCACTCACGCCGGCCGACGCGGGCGAAACCTGGGTGACCGTCACCGTGGAGCTGGCCCATGATCAACTCTGGGCGCCCGCCGGTCACGAAGTCGCGTGGGCGCAGGCGGAACTCCCTGGTCCTTTGACAGGCTCAGAGCGCCGTACGAGCACAACGATCCCTGAGCTTGTCGAAGGGCAAGCCACGATCACCCTCGGCCCCGCCGTCTTCGACCGCTCCTCCGGTCACTTGATCGAACTCGCGGGCGTCCCGGTCACGGGCCCGATCCTCGACCTGTGGCGGGCGCCGACCGAGAACGATCGCGGGCAGGGCGACCGGAACCGGCTCGCCGCGACCTGGCAGGCCGTCGGGCTGGACCGCGTGCTGCACCGGACCGACTCGGTGCGGGTGGTCGACGGCGGCCTGGTGATCACCGGCCGGAGCGCGCCGGCCACCCAGCCGTTCGGCGTCGTCACCCGGTTCGGCTGGCGGCTCGACGACGGTGGGCTCCGGCTCACCGTCGAGGCCGATCCGGTCGGGCCCTGGCAGGAGACCCCGTACGGGAAGCACGCCGTCACCCCGCCCCGGCTCGGCGTCCGGCTCGGGCTGCCCGGCGGCTACCGGGACGTCAGCTGGTTCGGCCACGGTCCCGAGGAGTCGTACGCCGACAGCCGCGCAGCCGCCCGGGTGGGCCGGTTCGCCGGGTCGATCGACGACCTGCAGACCCCCTATCCGGTGCCGCAGGAGAACGGCAACCACGTCGACACGCGCTGGCTCCGGCTGACCGGTGAGGGCGTACCCACGCTCCGGGTCACCGGGGATCCGGGCTTCGACTTCACCGCGCGGCGCTGGACCAGTGAGGCCCTGGCCGCCGCCGGGCATCCCTTCCAACTCGAGGATTCCGGCCGGGTCTGGCTCAATCTCGATCATGGCCAGCAGGGTCTCGGCAGCGCCTCCTGCGGTCCCCCGCTGCCCGACCGCTACCGGCTGGCGGCCCGCCCGGTCTCGTACTCGGTCCTGATCACCATCGGCTGACCCGGAGACACCGGCGCGGCGCGGCCGTTACGCTCCCGGAGACCTCCGTCGTCTTCGGGAAAGGCTGAACATGCACGACGACTTCACCGGCCGGGTCGCGCTGGTCACCGGCGGCAGTTCCGGGATCGGCCGCGGCGCCGCCGTCGAACTGGCCCGGCGCGGCGCGGCGGTCGCCGTGCTGTCGTTCGACGAGACCCGGAATGAGGAGGTCCGTGCCGAGCTGGCCGACCTCGGCGCCGAGGTCCTGGTGATCACCGGCGACGTCCGTTCCGAGGCCGACCTCAACGGCGCACTGGAGCGGATCGACCAGACCTGGGGCCGGCTTGATCACCTGGTGATCAGCGCCGGCAAGAACGGGGTGTTCGCGCCGCTGGACGAGCTGACCCTGGACGAGTGGAACGACACTCTGGCGACCAATCTGACCAGCACCTTCCTGACCACCAAGGCCGCCCTGCCGCTGCTGCGCCGGGCCGGCGGCTCGATCGTGATCATCTCGTCGGTGAACGGCACCCGGGTCTTCAACTATCCGGGCGCGGTGGCGTACTCGACCAGCAAGGCCGGCCAGGCGGTCTTCGCCAAGATGGTCGCCGTCGAGCTGGCTCAGCAGGGCATCCGGATCAACGTCGTCTGCCCCGGCGAGGTACGGACCAACATCGGCGAGGCGACCCATGCCCGCGACCTGGACCGGATCCGCTGGCCGGTGACGTACCCACAGGGCCTCAACGTGCTCACCGGCCGGGCCGCCGAGCCGGTCGAGCTGGCCCAGGTGATCACGTTCCTGCTCTCCGACGACGCCCGGCTGATCACCGGCAGCGAGGTCTGGGTCGACGCCGGCCTCAGCCTCGTCCTTGCCTGAAGATCCCGGTCAATGCCGATGCTCGGGGAGCGCCGGAACGCCGCGATTCGGTGCGGACGCGCGAGTGTCGAACTTGGTACTCGCGAGCGCCCGCTCGGACAGCGTGATCAAGTCGAGCACCTCGCGGGCAAGGTAGGCCGTGGTTCCCCGCTGGACCGATCGGGTGGTCAGGATCCCCGCTCGGCGCAACTCGTCGAGCGCCGCGCTGGCAGCGGGAAAGGAACACTCCAGAATCCTTGCCAGCGTGGTCGACGTGAGTACCGGAGCCTCCGGCAGCAAACCCAGCAGACGCGCGGTGGCTGACCCGGCGCGCGGCGTCGCGCGCAATCCGACCGACTCCCGGAATCCCTGCAGTCGCGTGCCCCAATCGTCTCGCAGGTGTTCGATCTGCACCATGATCGTTTCTGACTGTTCGAGAGCGATGGCAGCGGCGTCAACGAAGTCCTCGAGCCACCGGTTGATCATGGCACTGGCTTCGTCGCTGCCTGGTGGCGAACTGTGTCGGTATGCGGTCAAGCCGGCTACGTACCGATCCCGCAAGGTCGCCAGCACCATGCTGATCGGCAGTACTGCTCGATCGGTCAGTCCGCGACGAGCGAGCACGGTGTGAATCAGCGCGCGCCCCACCCGACCGTTCCCGTCGGTGAAAGGATGAATCGTCTCGAACTGAGCATGCACGAGCGCAGCCTGGATGAGGGGCGAGTGGGCCGAGCCGTTGAGGTATTCCGTGAGGTCCGCCATCAACTCGGGAACTCGATCTGGTGTAGGGGGTACGAAGGCCGCGCCGATCGGACTCCAATTCGACGTGCCGATCCAGTTCTGCACGGTGCGCAGACCGTGGTGACGAGGTTGATCAAGGAGCAAGGTGCGCTGGAGGCCGACGATGTGATCGATGGTCACGCTGTCCGTTTCGACGAGTTCACCTGTGGCCTCGCGAACAATGGTCAGGTTGTTGGCCACGAGCATGGCCTGTTCGCTGATGCCTCGGACCGTCTCGGTCTGTCCCAGCTCGGCCAGCGCCACCTGCTGGGCAGACGGGGCAATACCCTCGATCTGGGAACTGGCGATGGCCTCGGACCTGAGCAGGAATCGGGCGATTCCGGCAAGGCCCTCCGCGCCTGGCTTGTTCAAGGCACGAATGCCGCGCTCGATCGTGGCGATCCGGCGCGACAGGTCACCATTGATCGCGAGCCGGGCACCGTCCATCCGGTCCGGGATATAGGTTCGAAAGCTGCCCGAGCGTTGTGCGGAGCGGGGCACGCCCGAGTCGAGATTCGACTCCCAGTGAGCGTCTTCCCAGGTAGCCATCGACGGTTTCCTTTCACCGATCGACACTCTATCTCAGGATAGATAGCTAACCTTTAACAGATCCGCTCTCGAGGAAGGGTTAGCCGCGGTCGCGGTAGTGGGACGGCGGGATTCCGTACCGGGAGCGGAACTGGCGGCTGAACAGGAACGGGTCGCCGTAGCCGAGGGACCGGGCGATCTGGTGGATCGTCATCGTGGTCTCGGTGAGCAGGGTCCGGGCACGGTCCAGCCGCGACTCGACCAGGTAGTCCCGGAAGGTCGTGTGCAGCTGGCGGCTGAACAGGGTGCTCAGCTGCCGGGTCGACAGGCCGACCGCCGCCGCCGTCCCGGCCAGCGAATGCCGTTTCGCTGGCGAGGCACGGATCAGGTCGATCGCGTCGGCCAGCTGGGGATTCAGGGTCGTGGCCGCGACGCCCTGCGCGGACGCGTCCTGCCGGTAGATCTCGGCGAGCACCTCGACCAGCCGCGCCCGGGCCTCGACAGTACGCAGCGGCGACGGATCGTGCACGGCCCGGACCAGGTGCCGGAAGGCGCCGGTCAGCTGGCCGGGCGCGCCGACCTGAATGAACCGGCGCGGCAGCAGCCCGGGATCCGGCGGCGCGATCGATCCGTCGCCCGGGTCCCGGAACGAGAAGTGACACGACAGTACGGAGAACGGCCGCGCCGGATCGTGATCGATCGTTCCATGATCACCGGGCCGCAGCACCAGCAGCGAGCCCGCCTCCAGGCTCAGGTCGAGATCGTCGTTGAGGCGGCCCTGGCCGACGCCGTCGAAGACCAGCCAGAGATCGAAATCCGGGATCCGCGGTCGCCATGACCAGCCCGGCCCACAATGATGTACGTCGGCGGTGCCCGACGGGACCGGCGGCGTCCGGACCAGCAGGTCCTCGATACGCCGCCAGCAATCCGGGTCGCGATAATCGACGGACTCGTCCATGAGCTCGACCGTAGGCCATGACAACTTTGTCAACGCCGAAGCCTGGCGTGGGCAGGCCGAGGTCCTGTCGATGGGCAGGCTCGTGCCGCCCATCGACAGGCCCCGATGGTCTGTTCAGGTGTTCGGGTTGGCGGCGCTCCAGACTGTGTGGGCGAACGCGCCGTGACCGAGATCGAAGGCGCCGGAGTAGTTGGTGATCTGGACGTCACCGTGGGGTGATTTGAAGATCATCGTGTCCGGCTCGGGTTGTCGCCGCTGCCACCCACCGAAGGTCACCGCGCGGTGTTCCCGTTTCGCGAACGGGGTCAGCTTGGCGACATCGGTCTGGCCCGGCGGACCACCGGCTTGGTAGGTCTGGGTGTGATCAAATTCGAGCCGCCTGGTCGCATTCGACCACGGGAACCTTGACCCGGGTCGGGCGAACTTCAGATAACGCTTGTGCCTGTCAGGAATCTGATAATCATCCACCGGCGCTGGGATGTCGTTGAGGTTGATCACCGGGACGACCTTGACCCGGTCATGACCGAGCCAGTCCTTCACCACACCCTTCAACACGGGTCCGAACCCGGGCACCCGACAGATCCCCGACCGGCCCTGCACACGGCCGGTGCACGTGGGGCTCTGGCCCGACACGTCGGCAGCCTCCGTGCAGGTGGGGCACCAGCCCTCCAGGGTTTCGGCGGCGATGTGCACCACCAGGGTCGAGGTCGGCACCAACAACGCGGGGTCGAGGTTCGCCACGATCCGCTCCACCGCAGCCTTGAACACGGCCGCTTTAAAGTCGTCGGTCTCGGGGTCGATGATCTTGACCGGCTTGTCCCGCAGGGACGGGTGGAGCTCGGACTCCTCGATCGGCTCGTCCGGATCCTCATCCTCAACGGGCTGAACGGCATCGGCGAATTCATCGTCGAACAGGTCGGGCTGGCGGGCCTCGGCCAGGATCCGGGTCGCCTCGAGTTCGTTGGCCAACAAGGCCAACCCGGCCGCACGGCGCTCATCCGGAGTCCGGTCATCCGGCGGCAACGCATCAGCGAGCTCCTGGATCCGGCCGTACAGCCGGACCGCATCCGACGGTTCCAACCGGGCGAACAGACCCTTCAAACCCTCATCGCTGGTCTGCGACAGCCACACCCCGAGCTGCTTCTTCCGCTCCGCAGCCTCGGCCTCCAACCGGGCCCCGTCGACCCGCGCGATCGCCGCGTCGGCCCGGTTCAGCAGTTTCTGGTAGCCGACCAGACCCGCAACTCCGGCGAGGTCCTCGTCGATCTGCCTGGCCAGTTCCAGCGGGAGGTGATGGGTGTGGCGGGCGATCCCGCGGGCCTGCCAACCCTCCACCTCACACCGCATCGACTTCTCCCACAGCAACGGATGCCTGTGCCGAAGATCCAGCACCTCGCCCACGAACTGCGCGCAGGCGTAGTCACCCTTCTTGATCTTGACGGCCAACTCCTCTAACGCAAGATCATTCACCTCGGGCGTCCCGTCACCACCCGGCCGCACACCACGCGGCCCACCCTTCAGGGCCAGTTCGTCGGGATGGATCGAGTCGGCCGAATTCGCATCCGCCCACGCGGCGGTCCAGGCCAACAGCAGGCTCTCCGCCTCCAGCTTGGCCCGCAGCGCGTCTTCGGCGCCTTTGAGGATGTCGTCGGTCCCGTACCCGGCAACCCGCTCATCCAATGACTCGAACACGTGTTCGATTCTATCTCGTGTGCCGGCAAACGCCAACAAAACAAGGAAAATCTCGGCGGGAACGTCCACACCGGGCGCGCCGCCTACCGGGCCGTAGCGCTGGTGGCGCAAGGCCGGGTGCCGCGCAGCACCTCACCGTTAGCCGCACGTGACCCAGCAGTTCCACGGTCCCGGCCGACCATCATTCCCGGATGAACCAGAAGGGCCACATTTTAGTCCGCGACCGGCGCCACGGACCATGGCCCCAGACGGCCGAATTCTGGACCGAAAACCCGACGCGCCGGGCGATGATCAAGATCGTTGACAGGCCCGAATTGGCGCGCATATGTTCACCTGAGCGTGTCGCATTGCGGCACCGCCTCCCTCACTGACGATCGGGGTGATCACGTGTCCCGCCGCCGACTCACCACACGCGTTGCCGAGGACCCGGGTGCCCCTCGCGGCTGACCCGGGACGATCATGGCGAATCCCTCCCGGCCGCTGCCGCTCGACGACGCGACCTCGTCCCGCACCGGGCACGGGTCCGCGGCGTCCGGCCGTGGCCGCAGACGCCGGATCAAGATCACCGAGGCCCTGAACGGCCGCGCGGTACGGCGGGTCCCGTTGATCAAGCGGATCTGGCGGGAACGCTGGATGTATCTGCTGATGCTGCCGGGCTTCGTCTTCTTCGTCGTGTTCCAGTACCTGCCGTTGGGCGGCAATGCCGCCGCCTGGCAGGACTATTCGCCGTTCCTCGGGCTGAGCCGGAGCCTCTGGGTCGGCTGGGAGAACTTCGAACGGATCTTCGTCGATCCCGAACTGATCGACTCGCTGTGGAACACGCTGCTGCTCAGCGCGCTGCAGATCGTGTTCGCGTTCCCGGCGCCGATCGCGCTGGCCCTGCTGCTGACCAGCATCCTGTCCGACCGGGTGAAGCGGTCGATCCAGATGATCGTCTACCTGCCGCACTTCATCGGCTGGGTGATCGTGGTGTCGATCTGGAACGAGATGCTCGGCCCGCTCGGCGTACTCAACAGCATGATCAACACCGTCGGCCTGCCCAAGCTCGACATCATCGGCAACCCCGACTGGTTCCCCGCCCTGGTCACGCTCCAGGTGATCTGGAAGGAGGTCGGCTGGGGCACGATCATCTTCCTCGCCGCGATCTTGAACATCCCCCAGGAACGGTACGAGTCGGCGGCGCTCGACCGGGCCGGGCCGTGGCGCCGGATCTGGCACATCACGCTGCCCGGGATGGCCTCGATCATCGTGCTGCTGCTGATCCTGCGGCTGGGCAGCGTGCTGTCGGTCGGGTTCGAGCAGATCCTGTTGCAGCAGCCGATCTTCGGCGCCGAGGCCGCCCAGACCCTGGACACGTTCGTCTACTTCCGCGGCATCAACGGCGGCGACTGGGGCCTGGCCACCGCGGCCGGACTGGTCAAGGGACTGATCGGCACCGTCCTCGTGCTCGGGGCGAACAAGCTGGCCAAGGTGTTCGGCGGCGAGGGGGTGTTCTGATGGCGACCCGGACCCAGACCACCCGGCCGGCCTGGCAGGAGAAGCCGAGCGTGATCACCCAGGCGCTCAAGGTGATCGTGCTGGCGTTCAGCGTGATCGTCATGCTCTACCCGTTCGTACACGTGATCTCGGTCAGCTTCTCCAATCCCGAGGTCTACACGCCGGGCGATCTGCTGCTCTGGCCGAAGGGCTTCACCACCGCCGCGTACGAGCTGGTGCTGGGCGGCGAGGTGGTCCCGCGTGCCCTGCTGGTGAGCATCGGCGTGACGCTGCTGGGCACCTTGATCAGCATGGTGATGACCGTGACGATGGCGTACGCGCTGACCCAGACGCGCCGGGTGCCCGGCTCCCGGTTCGTCCTGCTGCTGGTCCTGTTCAGCATGCTGTTCTCGGCCGGCATCATCCCCAACTACCTGGTGGTCCGCGGCCTCGGCCTGCTGGACAACTACCTGGCGTTGATCTTGCCCGGCGCGATCAGCGCCTTCAATCTCGTCGTGGTCCGGAACTTCTTCATGAGCATCCCCGAGGAACTCCTCGACGCGGCGCGGATCGACGGCGCGGGCGAGCTGCGGATCCTGGGCAGCGTCGTGCTCCCGTTGTCCAAGGCCGTGCTCGCCGTGATCGCGCTGTTCTACGGCGTCGGCTACTGGAACGCCTTCTTCGGGGCGATGCTCTATCTCAACAACCCCTCGATGTGGCCGGTGCAACTGGTCCTGCGGCAGTACGTGCTGCAGGCCGAGCCGCTGCCCGGATCGGTGATCGAGAACACCCAGGTGCAGCTCACCCCGGAGACCATCCAGATGACCGTGCTGGTGCTGGCCACGGTCCCGATCCTGATCGTCTACCCGTTCCTGCAGCGGTTCTTCACCAAGGGCGTGCTGACCGGTGCGATCAAGGGTTAGGAGGGTGGTGTTCAACGGTGGTCGTTGCGAGCGGCGTCCAGGTGCGTGCTGGACAAGGCGGAGGAGGGAGGCGTAGCGGTGTTCTACGTCGACCGACGACAACGCAGTCCAGTGCGTGCCTGGGCGTCGCTCGCGGCGGCCACCGTTGAACACCACCCTCCCCAGAGAAAGGAAGATCATCATGCGCGACGAAGCCATGATCAACTCGTTCAGCCGACGGTCCGCGCTCGGCCTCGGCCTCGGTGCGGTGGGGGCCGCCGCGGTCGGCTGCTCCAACGAGGGCCGCGGGGTGCAGAACGCCCCCGGCGGTGGGGACCTGCAGCTTCCGGTCAGCCTGGAACGGCCGGCGTTGGAGGGTACGACGCTGAGCAAGGTGCCCGACGTCCCGCCCGCGTACAGCCAGTTGCCGATGCCCGGAATCCAGTCCGTACCGGAGAAGCCTGGCCGCGGCGGCGAGGTCTCCACCTTCACGATCACCTGGGGCGTGCCGGCCAAGCTGGACGGCAACGTCTGGTACGAGAAGCTCAACGAGGCGCTCGGCGTCACGCTGAAGCCGGTGATCGCGCCGGCCCAGTCGTTCGGCGACAAGCTGGTCACCACGATCGCCAGCGGCGACATCCCCGACATCACGACGAACGAGCCGAGCTACCGCGGCCGCGCCGCCCGGAAGTACCTGCCCCAGGGCGTCTTCCATGATCTTCGTCAGATCCTCGGCGGGGACAAGGTCAAGAAGTATCCGAACCTGGCCCTGGTGCCGGCCTACGCGTGGCAGAACTCGCGGATCAACGGCGCGATCTACGGTGTCCCCTGCTACCGGAACCGGACCATCGGCGGCACGATCTCGTACCGCGCGGACTGGGCGGCGAAGGGCGGCTTCGACGGCAAGCCGACCAACGCGGACGAGCTGTTCGAGTGGCTGAAGGCGATGAAGGCCGGCGGCGGGCAGGGCACCTATCCGCTGGCGACCATCGACCAGACGTTCAACTTCTGCGGCGGCCAGGTGCAGGGCGTGCCGAGCGGCTGGCGCGAGGAGGGCGGCAAGCTCACCAAGGACCTCGAGACCGACGAGTACGAGGCCGCGCTGATCTTCGCCAACAAGCTCTGGGCCGAGGAACTGGTGCATCCCGACGTGCTCACCCTGACGCCGAACTCGGCCGAGTACACCGGCTACTTCACCAGCGGCCGGGTCGGCGTCTGCAACGGCAGCATCGACGCCTACTTCGGCGTCGTCGGCCAGTTCGCGCAGCTGAGGCAGCGGGAACCGGACGCCCAGGGTGACGTGCTGGTGCCGCCGGGCCGGGACGGCGGCCACGGCGTGATCGCGCCGGACCTCGGGTTCTACTGCATGCTCAGCATCCCGGCCTCGGTCACCGACGAGGCCCGGATCGACGAGCTGCTCCGGGTGATCGACTACCTGGCCGCACCGGCCGGCAGCCTGGAATACAACCTGGTGCACTACGGCGTCGAGGGACACAACTACACCGTCAAGGACGGGCTGCCGGTCGGCTCGACGGACGAGAAGGTCCTCGCCGAGAGCTTCCTGAACCAGCTCAGCGCCTTCAACTACGGCTTCTTCTTCCCCGGCGCGCCGGCCGAGGAGTCGGCCACCTGCCAGCGGTACGCGGAGCAGATGACCGAGTGTTTCGTCCCGGATCCCACCGCCGGCCTCGACTCGGAATCCTCGTACTCCAAGGGAGATGCGCTGTCCGCCCTGGTCCAGGACTTCGTCAACGGCATCGTCACCGGCCGCAAACCGATCAGTGACCTCGCCGAGCTGCGGGAGCGCTGGAAGAAGAACGGCGGCGACGACGTCCGCCACGAGTACGAGCAGGCCCTGGCCGATCAATAGCCCGAATGATCAACAACCCGACCCCGAACCCAGGATGTGATCTTGCCGATGTCCCGATTGCGCACCGACGACGAGCTGCGACTGCTCAGCAAGCGTTGGACCGATCCGGCGTTCGCGACCGCCCGTGAATCCCTGCTGGCACAGGCCGAAACGGCCCTCGCCGCCGACCTGCGCCCGGTCGGCGAGGCCGGCGGCTGGGGCCACGCGTTCCACTGTCCCGATCATGTGGTGCCGCTCGAGTTCGATCCGGCCGGACCGCCGCAGCACCGGTGCCCGGTGGACGGGAAGCTGTGGCAGGGCGAGGATTTCGACGGCGGCTGGCGGTGCGCGCTGAACGGCCGGATCATGGGCGGCATCCAGGCCTGCGCGACGGTGGTCGCGGCGGTCGGGCCGGAGGCCGGTGCCCGCTGGCTGGCGTACCCGCGGGAGATCCTGCTCGACTACGCGGAGCGCTATCCGGACCTGCCGCCGTCCGGCCACTGGGCCGGCAAGGGCAAGATCACCGGGCAGGGCCTCGAGGAGGCGGTCTGGGCCATCGGTGCCAGCCGGTGCTACGACGCGATCCGTGATCAACTCTCCGCGGACGAGCGGACCATGATCGAGAACGGCCTGTTCCGCGGGCTGGCGGCGCACGTCACCGATCAGCTGTTCCACAAGATCCACAACATCGAGTGCTGGCAGCTGTCCGCGATCGCCCACCTCGGCGTGATCTTGGACGACGACGACCTGATCGCCCTCGCGGTGGACGGCGAGACCGGGCTGACCACCCAGTTCGCCGAAGGCATCCTCGACGACGGCTGGTGGGCCGAGGGATCGCCCACGTACCACTACTACATGCTGTCCGGGGCCCTGGCCGCGGCCGCCGCGCTGCGGGAGCGGCGGCCCGCGTTTCTCGACACCCGCGGGCTGCGGGACATGCTGCTCACCCCGCTGTCCATGATCAGGTCCGACTTCAGCCTGCCCGCGACGAACGACGGCTGGAACTCAATCGCCTACCCGTACGGTCTCGCCCAGTACGCCGGCCACTACGAACAGGGCTACGGGCTGTGGCCCGATCCCCGGTTCGCCGAGGTGCTCGCCGCCTTCTACGCGCAAGGCACGCCGCGGACCGGCGAGGCAGCCCTGGCCCTCGGCCCGGACCTGACCGGCGTGACCGCACCCGAAGGTTGGCCGTTGCGGACGGTGCACCCGACCAGCGGGTACGCGATCCTTGCCGATGATCATCGCTATCTGCTGCTCAAGTACGGGCCGCACGGCGGCGGGCACGGCCACCCGGACAAGCTGGCGCTCGACCTCTGGGCCGACGGCGTCCGACTGGCCCCGGACGCCGGCTCGCCCGCCTACACCTCGCCCTTGCAGGGGCCGTGGATCCGGCAGACGCTCTCGCACAACACGGTGCTGCTCGACCACACCTCCCAGCCGGAGGCCGAGGGGACCTTGATCAACTTCCGCGACCCGGCCGAGCATCCGTACGGGCTGGCCGAGGCCTCGGTGGCCTGGCCGGAGGATCCGGACGCGATCGTCGGGCGGCAGGGGTCCTGGCTGCGCGAACCGCGACGGACCCACGTGCCCGCCTACGCCGGGGCTGAACTGCGCCGGTCGGTGCTCTGGACCGCCGACTACCTGGTCGACCTGGTCCGCGTCGACGCACCGCAGGAGGTGCCGATCGACCTGGCCTGGCACCACCGGGGCACCCTGCTCGAACCGGTTGATCTTGAGCCGGTCGGCTGGCAGCCGCCGGACGAGACGTACGCGATCTTGGACGGCGTGCACCGGCTGACCCACCAAGCTCAGCACTGGCAGGCGAGCTGGGAGGCGGAAGGCGTCACCACCCGGCTCTGGGCCCACGATCCCGACGGAACCGAGGTGATCACCGCGACCACGCCCGGCAACCCGCCGGCCGAACCGCAGAGCACCTTCCTGCGCCGGGCCGACGGCCGCGCGGCCCGGTTCGCCGCCGTGATCGAGACCTCCCGCGGCCCCGGCCGGATCGAGGCCGTCGAGTGGGAGGACCGCGGAGAGACGCTGATCGTGTCGGTGCGCCTGCCCGATCGCACCGAGAGCTGGGCCCTGCCGACGGACGGTTCCCCCTCCCCCGCGACGTCCTGAGTCCTGGGTCAGGAGGTGGCGGGGTGGCGCTGCCGGTGCGCCTTCTGCCGGCAGGCTGGGCTGCAGTAGCGGGCCGGCCGACCGGAGCGGGACGGCTCCAGCGCGCGACCGCACACCTCACACGTTACGTTACGTAACTCTGATTTCGTTACAGCCTGGGGTCGCAGCGCGTCACTGGCCAGCGCGGCCATCCGGCCCGGCAGGCGACGCCCGCGCTCCATCGCCAGGCAGCCGCCGAGGAGGGCGCGGACGTCGGTGATGTCGACGTCGGGCCGCACTGCCCCGGCTTCCTGGGCTCGGCGGAGCAGCGTGTCGAACGCCTCGCCGAACTCGACGTCGATCCGCGCCGAGCACTGGGACGCCGCCCCTTGCTCGAGCGCCTCGCAGACGGCCCGGTTGAACGTGGCTCGCTCCACCACCAGCGCGAAATAGTCAAAGAACGCTTGGCCGGGATCGGCCGCCGACGCCAGCGACCGCCCCTCTTCGATGATCGCCTCCAGCCGCTCGACCACGACCTCGGCGAACAGTGACTCCTTGGTCGAGAAGTGCCGGTAGACCGTGCCGGCGCCGACTCCGGCGCGCCGGGCGATCTCGTCCAGCGGCACCAGCGAGCCGGCTTCGGCGAACGCCTCCTGGGCAGCGGACAGCACCCGGTCACGGTTGCGCCGGGCGTCGGCGCGCAGGGTCTCGGGCATCTCACCTCTCGTTCGTTGAAAACGGGCTGAGCGTTCCGGTACGGTGGTTAACCGGGCTCACCGTTCCGATTCTAGAGGAGACTCCCATGACAGCAACCATCGCCGCCGAGACCCGGTCCCGGATCGGCCGGGTCGGCTTCGGCCTGATGGCGCCGGTCGCCCCGGCCGACGAGTGGCGCGAGGCGGCGCGGCGGATCGATCGGGCCGGGTACGGCACGATCTGGATCAACGAGGGCATCGGCGGGCGGGACGTGTTCGCCCAGCTCGGCGTCCTGCTGGCGGCGACCGACCGGATCGCCGTCGGCTCGTCGGTCGCGAACCTGTGGGCCCGGCATCCGGGCGCGATGCAGGGCGGCGCCGCCGTGCTGGCCGACGCGTACCCGGGCCGGTTCCTGCTCGGCATCGGCGTCAGCGGACCGCAGTACGTCGAGGCCAGCGGCCAGACCTGGACCCGGCCGCTCGAGCGGACCCGGACCTACCTCGAGCAGATGGCCGCCTCGGCCGACTGGGCTCCACGACCGTCCGTCCCGTTCCCCCGCGTGGTCGCCGCGCTCGGGCCGAAGATGACCGAGCTGGCCCGTGATCATTCCGACGGAGCCTTTCCGGCCGCGATGCCCGTCGAGCACACCCGGCGGACCCGGGAACTGCTCGGCCCGGACCCGTTGTTGATCACCATTCTGCTCGCGGTCGACGACCCCGATCTCGCTAAGGCCCGGGCGGCCGTCCGCGGCACCGGGATGCTCGACGACGCACAGTCCGGCTACGCGAAGGCTCTCCGCGGACTGGGCTACACCGACGCCGACCTGGCCGACCGGAACAGCGACGCCCTGATCGACGCCCGGTTCGCCCTCGGCACTCCCGAAACGATCGCCGCGCGGGTCCAAGATCATCTCGACGCCGGCGCCGATCAGGTGGTGATCACGGCCGTACCGTCGGCCACCCTGACCCAGTCCGCCGATCTCGCCGACCGCCTCGCGCCCGCCCTGTCCGGCCACTTGCAACTCCCGGTCGGCTGACCCCTGCGACTGGCCGTGGACTGAAGGCCACCGACCCGGCGCGCGACCATGTCGATCATGACCGGTAGATGACCGGTGCGTGACCGCTCCAGGGCCTACCGCTGAGCCCTCGCCAAGGCCAGGATCGAGGCATGATCCCCCCTGCCACCGTTTTCTCCCACGACACCAGCTCCGCATTCGGTCCACTGTGGCTGACTCCGTAGCACAGGAGCGGGGGCCCGGTGATCTGATCGACGACCGGTTCCGACTGATCGAGCGCCTCGGTTCGGGTGCGATGGGGGCGGTCTGGCGGGCGCTGGACGAGCTACTTCAGCGCGAGGTCGCGCTGAAGGAGGTCAAGCCGGCCGATCCGGGGCTGGCGACCGATCCCGAGTTCGCCGAGATGCTGCGGACCCGGGTGCTCCGCGAGGCCCAGGCGCTGGCCCGGATCCACCACCCGCACGTGGTCACCATCCACCACATCCTCGACCTGCCCGGCGAGACTCATCCCTGGCTGGTGATGGAGCTCGTCCGGGGCGGCACGCTGGAGGACAAGCTCGCCGCCGGCCCGATGGCGCCGGACGAGGTGGCCGAGCTCGGCCGCGGGCTGCTCGGCGCGCTCCGGGCCGCGCACGCCGCCGGGATCTGCCACCGCGACGTGAAGCCGGCCAACGTGCTGCTCCGGCCGGACGGCAGCCCCGTGCTGACCGATTTCGGCATCGCCGAGCTCGCCGACACCTCCCGACTGACCATGACCGGCGGGCTGACCGGGTCCCCGGCCTACATCGCCCCGGAGCGCTTGTACGGCAGCGAGGGCAACCCAGCCTCGGACCTGTGGTCGCTCGGCATGCTGCTGTACGTCGCCGTCGAGGGGACCCATCCGCTGCGCCGGTCGACGACGGCCGCGACGCTGGCCGCCGTCGTGTCTGGGGTCGTCCCGGCCGCGACCCGGTCCGGAGCCCTGGACCCGGCGCTGCGCGCGGTGCTGGTCGCCGATCCTGCCGAGCGGGCCACCGCCGAACAGCTCGACCCGCTGCTGGTCCGCGCCCTCGAATCGGGCCCGCACCACCTCGAGTCTCCGGGACTCGCGGCCTCACCGCCATCGGCACCCCTGCCCCCGTCCGAGACTGCCCACCCGTCGCCGGTCGGCTCCCAGCAACTGCCGGCCGCGAGCGCCAGCTCCCCCGCCGCGGAGTCGCAAGACCGCCAGCCTACGGAACTCCGTATCCGCTCGGTTCCCGTCACCAAGCACCTCTGGACTCTTGGTCCAGCCAAGAAGCAGCACACGAAGCGACGCGGCGCGCGCGTCGTCGCCGGGATCGTGATCAGCACGCTCGTCCTGGCGCTGACCGCCGCAGCGGTAGTGATCGGGCCCGCAGTCGTCCCGTGGTTCCGCGAACGGGCGGGGCTCGCGGCCGGCGAACCGTCGAAGCGCGTCAAACCGGCCAAGTCGGAGACGCTGCTGACCACAGCCGGCATGGAGAAGGTGATCAAGGCCTTTGGCGAGGGCCTCGGAACCACGACGTTCAAGAACCTCACCGTGTACGACCACTACGCGACCGCCTACTCTCGAGCCGAGGCGAGCAGCGGCAAGTCTGACATCTACGTCTACACATCCAGCGGAGTCGTCGACTTTCTGAATACCGCGGACGACCCTTATACCCCTGAGGTCGACGTCTCCAAGATCGACTGGAAGCTCCTCCCCGACCTGCTGGAGCGGGCCGACAAGTCTCTCAGAGTCGACAGTCCCGACCATCGGGCGATCACGGTCGGGACGAACGAGGGCGTACCGGCGATCTTGGTGTCACTGGCCGGCGAGAAGACCTCTGGGTACCTGGTCGCGGACCTCAATGGAAACGTGAAGGCGGTCCATCCGGCCCAGTAGGCTACGCGCGCGGGTCCTGGTAGACCTTGCGTGGGAAGACGGCGTGCGCACCGGCGACCCGGTCCAGGAACAGCAGGCCGGCGCAGTGGTCGATCTCGTGCTGCAGGGCACGGGCCTCGAAGGCGTCGGTGACGATCTCGATCCGTTCCCCGGTGACCGGCAGCACGCCGGCGACGGTGACCCGGTTCGCCCGCTTGACGTCGCCGGTGAAGTCCGGCACCGACATGCAGCCCTCACGGGACTTCTCGTTCCGGCTGGCGGTGATCACCTCGGCGTTGATCAACACGATCAGGCCGTGGCAGGACTTCGTCTTCGGATGCTCGGTGACGTCGACGCAGAACGCCCGCGCTGCCACGCCGATCTGCGGCGCGGCCAGGCCCACGCAGCCCGGCGAGACCCGCATCGTCGCCACCAGGTCGGCACACAGCTGGGCCGCCTCGTCGCTGGTCGGATCGAGCTCGGGCGAGGGCGTGGACAGTACCGGGGCCGGCGCGCGCACCACGTCGCGGACCTGCCCGGTGGGCAGCGCCGGAAGCTGGAAGGTCACAGTTCGTCGCGCTCCACCGGGCGCAGGTTCGCCCCGACGCCGAGCTCGGCCGCCACGTCGCCCAGCCGCTGACGTACGTCCTCGACGGAACCCGGCGGCAGGTCGACCTCGGCGAGCAACAGGTACAGCTCGCCGGACAGCCGGGTGGACAGATCGGTGATGTTGCCGCCGGCCTCGGCCAGCACGCCGGTCAGCCGGGCGACGATGCCGAGCTGGTCGGCACCGTGCACGGTGATCAGGTACGACTCCCCGACCGGCGCCTGGTCCGCCTCCGGATCGATCTCGCGCACGCTGACCGAGAGCGAGTCGTCGATGATCGTGGCGAGCTTGGCCTCCACCTCGGCCGCCGTGGTGCTGCCCGTACAGATCAGGGTCATCGCGAAATGACCGCGGAGCAGCGTCATCGAGGAGTCCTCGAGGTTCATCTGCAGGTCGGCCAGCTGGTCTGCTGTCCGGGCGATGATGCCGGGCCGGTCATGCCCCAGCACGGTGATGGCGAGATGAGTCACCCGGGCATTGTGCCAAAGCCGCGCAGAAACTCCAGGATCGGTGCGGTCTGGCCGAGCACCGCATGCCCGATCCCCGGCAAGGACCGGACCGTGGCATGCGGCAGCGCGGCCGCGCGGCGTGCCGTCTCCGCGCTGTCGAACATCGCGTCCCGCTCGCCGACGATGATCATGACCGGCACCTCGAGCCCGCGCAGCGCCTCGTTGGTGAAGAGCGGGAGCCGCTCCTTCCGGGGCAGGAACTCGCCGAAGTTGGCCGCGGTGTACTCGAGCTCCGGGCCGGAGGTCTTCGGGTCGATCCCGGCGACCATCGCCACCGACCGGCGGACGCCCCACGGCCCCAGCAGACGGAGCAAGATCACCGCGGGCAGCCAGCCCATGGTCTGCCGGCCGAGCCCGCCGGGGCACAATGCGACCAGCCGGTCGACCCGGTCCGGCCGCCGGATCGCGTAGTCCAGGGCATGCCAACCGCCCAACGAGATGCCGACGACCGCGGCATGATCAAGCTCGAGTCCGTCCAGCACGTCGTCCAGCCACAGCGCGGGCGCCGACGAGTCGAGCGCCGGCCGCGACCGGGCGCTGAGGCCGGGCTCGCCGACCAGATCGACCGCATAGGTACGGAATTCGCCCGACCACGCCGCCACATCGCCCAGCCACATCGCGCTGTTCGAGCCGGACCCGTGCAACAAGATCACCGCGGGTGCATCGACCGGCCCGGACACGCAGACGAAGGTCTCGCCCTCCCGGGTCGGGATGAACCGGTGCTCGGACTCGACCGGCCAGGCCGCGAGCAGGTCGCGGTAGTGCTGTTCGAGCCGTCGGGCGCCGGCCTCCGTGCGATAGATCGTGGTCATGGCAGCGCTCCTTCCAGCGCGTCGAGAAATCGGGTGATCGTTCCGAGGTCACCGGTCGCGATGATCTTCATCCGCGATCGGTCCTCGTCGATCATGGTCTGCACGCGCAACGGCACCGGCCGCACCTCGCCCGGCAGGGAAATGATCAAGGTCTCCAGCCGGGCGCGCTGTTCGGCGGTGATCGGCTCGAGCTCGATGACGCTGGTCACCTCGGCCCGGGCCGGATTCTTCGCCGGCTCGGGCGCCATCACCGGTCCGCCGGCGAAGGCCTCCACGTCATCCCTGGCGATCCGGTACTGCTTGCCGATCCGGGTCCCGCGCAACGCGCCGCTGCGCAGGTAGTTACGGATGGTGCGCTCGTGTACGCCGAGCCGCGCGGCAACGTCTCGTACCGAATAGAGCTGATCAGACACGTATACGACCATATCTGACCAATCAATACCCTCGCATTGGGTATTTTGCGGAATCAGCCCAGGAGGGAGAGGGCGATCCCGTCCAGAATGTCCGCCTCGCTGACGACCATCCGATCCGCGCTCACCCGTCGGGCCACCCGGGTCGCGACCAGAGTGCCGCCGCAGATGACGTCTGCCCGGCCGGGATGCATCGACGGGATGGCGCGAATCTCCTCGACGGTCTTCGCCGCCAGGTCGGCCAGCAGCCCGGACAGTTCGTCGACCGTGATGATCGAGCCGTGCACCCTGCTCCGGTCGTAGACGTCCAGTCCGAGATTGACCGCGGCCAGCGTGGTGGCCGTACCGGCGACGCCGACCCAGACCCGGGCTGCACCAAGATCGACACCGCTGGTGTCGATCAGCCGGTCGACGTGCTCGGTGGCCCGGTCAAGATCATCGGGATCGGGCGGCCCGGCGCCGAGGAACCGTTCGGTGAGCCGGACCGAGCCGACGTCGAGCGACCGCGCGGCCAGGATCGTGCCGTCCCGCTCGCCCAAGATCAACTCGGTCGAGCCGCCGCCGATGTCCATCACCAGCACCGGTCCCGGGCCGTCCGGCAGTCGGCTCACCGCGCCGGTGAAGGAGAGCTCCGCCTCCCGGTCGCCGCTGATCACCTCCGGCCGGACACCGAGCCGCTCCTCGATGCCGGCGAAGAAGGCCTCCCGGTTACCGGCGTCCCGGGCCGCCGAGGTCGCGACGAAGTCGATCTTGTCGACCGGTACGCCGGCGTCCTTGATCAACTGGGCGTAGCCCTCGGTGGCCGCGAAGGTCCGGGCCAGCGCGTCGGGATGGAACTCGCCGGTCGCGTCGACCCCCTGGCCGAGCCGGACGATGTCGGTCCGGCGCTCCAGCTCGGCCAGCCGGCCGTCCGGGCCCGGCTCGGCGATCAGCAGCCTGATCGAGTTCGTACCGCAATCGATGGCGGCGACCCTGGTCATGATCGGAAACCTCCCACGTCGGCCACATCCTCCCCTATCCGCATGGTGAGTCGGCAGTCGTGCAGCGACACACCGCGAAAACGCCTGCTCTTGTGCCCGGTCAGCGGGGTGGGGGTGGGGGTTCGGGGGCAGCGGGTTGGCAGGGGGCTTGGGGCCAGTAGGGCTTGAGCTGGGCCAGGGCCTCGTCGCCGATCGGGTTCACGCCCGGTCCGGCGGCCAGGCTGTGGCCGACCAGGGCGTGCAGGCACTTCACCCGGTCCGGCATCCCGCCCGCGCTGATCCCGGCCAACTCCGGTACGTCGCCGAGCGCCGCCCGGTCCGCCAGGTACGCCTCATGCGCCCGCCGGTACGCGGCGGCGAGCTTCGGGTCCTCGGCCAGCCGCGCGCCCAGTTCGGCCATCACGCCGTTCGACTCCAGCCGGGAGCAGGCCGCGACCGCGTGCGGGCAGGTCAGGTAGTAGGTGGTCGGGAACGGGGTCCCGTCCGGCAGCCGCGGCTCGGTCGCGACCACGCCCGGGTGCCCGGCCGGGCAGCGGTACGCGATCCCGGCCATGGCCCGGGGCGGCCGGCCCAGCTGCTCCTCGATCACGGCCTCGTCGGCCGCCGACAGGGGTTCGAGCTTCGGGGATCCGGGCGTACGCACGGTGATCATCGGGGCTTCGGCGCGGAGCTGGCCGTGATCGTCGGCTCCTCGGTCGGTTCCGGGGCCGGTGCCGGCGGGGGCTGGTCGGCCCGGGCGAGCGAGCCGAGCAGGCGCTCCCACCACGGCGTCTGGTCCTCCTGCTGCTGCGGTGCGCCGGTCGGGTCGTCGGTCGGGGCGCCCTCGACGACCCGGTAGCCGACCTCGCCGGGCAGCACCCAGCCGAGCCGTTCCCGGGCCTGCGCCTCGACGTACGCGTCGTCCTGCCAGCGGTCCAGATCCCGTTGCAGGCCGCCGATCGCGGCCTCCCGCTCGGTGAGCTTGGCCTTGGTCGCGGCGATCTCCTGCCGCTGTTCCAGGTAGATCCGCAGGCTGCTCGCGTACGAGATCGTCAGAATCAGCAACACCACCGCGAGCGCGATGGCTCGGGTGGTGACGCTGGTCCGGCGCCGGAAGACGGGGCGCGACGCCGGAGTGGAGTCGGTGTGGTCATCGATCGGCCCGGGCGCGGCCGGGCCCGACCGGTCCCCGGCGGTGCGCCGGGAACCCTTCGGTCGGGCCGTCTTGCGTCCGGGAGCCGCGGCAGGGCGGGGAAGGTTGCGCCGGGCTGACATCGATCCATTGTCTCCTTAGCGGAGGTTGAATCGCGGGAACGCGGCCGCACCGGCGTAGCGCGCCGCGTCGTCCAGGTCCTCCTCGATCCGCAACAGCTGGTTGTACTTGGCGACCCGCTCGGACCGAGCCGGGGCGCCGCTCTTGATCTGGCCACAGTTCGTCGCGACGGCCAGGTCGGCGATCGTGACGTCCTCGGTCTCGCCGGACCGGTGGCTCATCATGCAGCTGAACCCGCTCCGGTGGGCCAGCTCGACGGCGTCCAGGGTCTCGGTCAGCGAACCGATCTGGTTCACCTTCACCAGCAGCGCGTTGGCCGCCTTCTCGTCGATGCCGCGCTGCAGCCGCTCGACGTTGGTGACGAACAGGTCGTCGCCGACGATCTGCAGCTTGTCGCCGAGCTGCGAGACCAGGGTGGCCCAGCCGGCCCAGTCGTCCTCGGCCAGCGGGTCCTCGATCGACACGATCGGGAAGTCCGCCGCCCACTTGGTGTAGATCGCGGTCATCTCTTCGGCGCTGTGCTTGGTGCCCTCGAAGGTGTACGCGCCGTCGGCGAAGAACTCGGTCGCGGCCACGTCGAGCGCCAGCGCGATGTCGGTGCCCAGGGTCAGCCCGGTCTTCTCCACCGCGGTCGCGATCAGTTCCAGCGCGGCCACGTTCTGCGGCAGGTTGGGGGCGAAGCCGCCCTCGTCGCCGAGCCCGGTGGCCAGGCCCTTCTGCTTCAGGACGGACTTGAGCGCGTGGTAGACCGACACGCCCTGCTCCACCGCGTCGGCGAACGTGCTCGCGCCGATCGGTGCAATCATGAACTCCTGCACGTCGACATCGGAGTCGGCGTGCGCTCCTCCGTTGAGGATGTTCATCATCGGCACCGGGAGCGTGCGGGCGTTGGTGCCACCGATGTAGCGGTAGAGCGGCAGGTCCGCGGAATCGGCCGCGGCGTGCGCGACCGCGAGCGAGACGCCGAGGATCGCGTTGGCGCCGAGCTTGGCCTTGTTGTCGCTGTCGTCCAGGTCGAGCATCGCCTGGTCGATCAGCCGCTGCTCGCTGGCGTCGTACCCGAGGAGCTCCGGGCCGATCTGGTCGATCACGCCGAGGACGGCCTTGCTGACGCCCTTGCCGCCGTAGCGGTCACCGCCGTCCCGCAATTCCACCGCTTCGAACGCACCGGTCGACGCACCGGACGGGACCGCAGCCCGGCCCTCCGCACCGTCGTCGAGAATGACCTCGACCTCGACCGTTGGGTTGCCGCGGGAATCGAGGATCTCCCGGGCGCCGACAAACTCGATACTGGCCACGAACTTAGCTGCCTTTCAACGTCTGAATGGGCCCTACTGCACTTCTGATTCGGGCACTGCGTCCCCAGCGTAACGACACATTCCGGCCGTTCCCGGACGCGCCCGCCGAACGGCGCGTGTGCGTCCCACGAAATGCAGACCAACTGGGAGAGTGGTCCCGGCTCAGCGGGCGGCCTGGGCCAGGCCCTCGACCGTCGTGTTGCCGCCGCAGATCACCAGGCCCAGCCGGGCGTCCGGGCCGACCCGCTCGAGCACGGTCCGGGCCGCCGGGATCAGGCAGCCGGCCGCCGGTTCGGCCCACACCCCGGCCCGCTCGGCCAGGGTGATCGCGCCGGCCACCGCGGCGTCGTCGGAGACCACCAGAACGTCCTCGACCAGAGCCCGTACGTGCTCGTAGGTCAGCTGGGACACGTGCGGAGCGCTGAGGGTGGTGACGATGGAGGTCGGCCGGAAGTCGACCGGCCCGCCGGCGGCCAGGGCCCGGGTCATCGCGTCCGCCCCGATCGTCTCGACGCCCCAGATCCGTACCCCGGGATTGACCTCGCGGAAGGCCACCCCGACGCCGGCGATCAGCCCGCCGCCGCCGATGCTGACCAGCACGTCGGTCAGGTCCGGCGCCGCGGCCGCGAACTCCAGGCCGACGGTCCCCTGTCCCGCGACCACCACCGGGTCATCGAACGGATGGACGAGGGTACGACCCTCGGCGACCAGTTCGTCCAGCAGCGCGAAGGCGTCCGCCATGTCCGGCGTCAGCCGCACC
This sequence comes from Microlunatus sp. GCM10028923, assembly GCF_042666975.1. NCBI lineage: Bacteria > Bacillati > Actinomycetota > Actinomycetes > Propionibacteriales > Propionibacteriaceae > Microlunatus > Microlunatus sp. GCM10028923. Next base: position 412,160 of record NZ_JBHTFF010000007.1, read on the forward strand.
TCGGCACCCGACGCGCGACAGGCGTCGATCGACCGTTGCGGCGCCGCCTTCGCCATCACCACCGTCGCCGCGATGCCGAGCGAACCGGCCGCGTCGGCCAGCGCCGTGCCGTGGTTGCCGCCGCTGACCGTGACCACCCCGGCGGCCCGCTCCGCCGCGTCCAGGGTGAGCAGTTTGGCCAGCGCGCCGCGGGACTTGAACGACCCGGATCGCTGCAGTTGTTCGAGTTTCAGGGTGACCGGCACCCCGAGCAGGGAGGTCAGGCCCGGGCTGGCGACGGTCGGCGTGGCGACGATCTCGCCGGCGATCCGGGTCGCGGCCGTACGCAGTTCTTCGGGCGTCACCAGCCGGACCGACGGCACTCCCGGCGCGACCTCACAGTTCTGGCTGGTCAACGGCGGCGGCGTCCGCCGAGCGCGTGCACCACGTTGACCGCGACGATGCCGCCCCACGAGACCAGGACGCCGATCAAGGGCGGATCGACCATGCCGGCGCTGATCGCGGTGATCGGGATGCCGGCACCGAGCGAGACGATCCCGAGCGCGAACCGCTGGGTCCGGGTCGACCGTTCAGCCGCCTCCTCGACCCGGGAGGCCCGGTGCTGCTCCTGCAGTTCGACGCCGCGGTGGTACGCAAGCTGCTCCATCCGCTCGGCCAGGCCGGCCGCGATCTGGTCGTCGAAGTCCGGTCCCAGTTCACGGCGGGCGGCCATCGCCGCGGCGGCGTCGCGCTGCAACTCCACACTCGGCCGCGGCGCCGGTGGCATCGGATGCTGACCGGGCAGGCCCGGGTGGTGCGGCATGGGCTGCATCGTCGGGTGCGGCCGCTGCTCCGGATTCGGGTACGTCTCCGGATTGGGAAGTGTCACCCACAAGACAGTACCGACACTGATCAACGGGTGTGGCCGATCCGGCGACCATCCCGACATCCGGCTCCGGCGGCTACGCGACGCTGTCGCGATCGAGCTCGGACAGCCAGCGCTCGGCCTCGGCCGGGCGGCGGAAGACGATCACCCGCGGACCTTCCGGGTCGGCCGCCCAGCGGCGGATCCGGGCGCTCTTCGGGCCGCAGGACTTGAAGTGCCACCAGATGATCGAGTCGCGCCGGAACGTGGTCCGCCAGGTCTCGATGTTGCCGTTGCAGGTGGGCCGGCGGGTGATCACGTTGACCAGGCAGCGCCGGATCAGCCGCCCCAGCGAGAGCAGCCGCGGGTAGTCCAGCGCGATGATCACCTCGACCCGCTCCAGCACCACGTCCAGCCAGGCCCCGTACGCATGGTCGAGGATCCAGGCGTCGCCGGCACAGATCGCGTCGATCCGGCGGCGCTGCTCGTCCATCGGCACCGGCACCCAGGGCCGGTTCCAGGTCAGGTCGTCCACCGCGTGCCACGGCAGCCCGGTCCGCTCGCCGAGCCGCCGGGCCAGCGTCGTCTTGCCCGAGCCGGTCACCCCGTAGACCATGATCCGGCGCGCCGGCGTGCCGTCCTCGTTGATCACCGTTGGGATCTTAGTGGTGTGTGCCGGCTAGCGCTCGGGGTTAAGGATCCGTCGCGCCTCGGCCTCCGGGATCGGATCGAAATCGCGGTAGGCCTGGCCGACCGCGCGGAAGATCGCCGGCACCGACGGGCAGACCAGCCGGTCCGCACGGTCCGCGATCAGCCGGGCCGCCTGCTCCGAGGCCACCGGGACGACGGCGGTCACCGACGCCGCGCCGCACCGGCGGACCGCCTCGATCGCGACCAGCATGGTCGTTCCGGTGGCGAGGCCGTCGTCGACGATGATCACCGGCCGGCCGGTCAGCTCGAGCGCGGGCCGGTCGCCTCGCAGTGCCTGGTGCCGTGCGTCGAGGGTCTGCCGCTCCTCGGCCAGCACCCGCTGATAGGCCGGTTCGGTCACGCCGGACTGGGCGATCACCCGGTCGTTGCGCAGGTGCTCGACCCGGTCCCCGATCCGGGCCAGGGCGCCCATCGCCAGTTCCGGCTGGTCCGGCACGCCGAGCTTGCGTACCGCGACGATGTCGAGGCGTACCCCGAACCGTTCGGCGATCGGTGCGGCGACCGGGACGCCGCCGCGGGGCAGTGCCAGGACCGTCGGTGCGGCGGCCGGATCCTCCGGCGGGTCCAGCAGGGCGGCCAGTCGCCGGCCGGCCTCGGCCCGGTCGGCGTACCGGCTGCTGATCATGGCCGTTCCTGCTCCGCTGTCCGTACGGCTGCTTCAAGATCACGTACGGCATCGCGGACGGCCTGGTCCGGATCGATGCCGGCCGCCTGGGCCCGGGCCACCAGCGCGACGATCTGCGAGCCGACCTCGGCGGACTCGATCGGCTGCTCCGGCAACTCCACGCCGACCTTCCGGGACCGGGCCCGGCTGATGATCTTGTTCGCCCGGGCCAGCGCGGACAGCTGCTCCGGAATCCCTTCCAGGACAGAGGTCCGGCCCTTCTCGGCCGCCTTGCGCTGCTCCCAGGTCCCGTTCAGGTCCGCCGGTGCGGTCTCCGCGGCGAAGACGTGCGGGTGCCGCCGGACCAGCTTGTCGGCGACGCCGGCCGCGACGTCGTCGAGGTCGAACCCGGCGGGTGCCTCGGACGCGATCTGGGCGTGGAAGTACACCTGCAGCAGCAGGTCGCCGAGCTCCTCGGCGAGATGATCTTGGTCGCCGGTCTCGATCGCCTCGACCAGTTCCCCGGTCTCCTCGATCAGGTACTGGACCAGCGAACGGTGGGTCTGCTCGGCATCCCACGGGCAACGGCGGCGCAGGGTCGCCATCACCTCGGCCAGCCGGCTGAGCTCGGGGAAGACCTCAGCTCCGGTGGCCGCCGCGGTCATGATCGCGGAAGTGCCGGCAGCGACAGCGACTCGGAGCCGGCGCCGACCATGGACCCGCCCTGCGCGTACGCCTCCGGCTGCCAGGTCCCGAACCGCGGGTTGAGCCGCACCTGGGCCTCGCCGAGCGACTTCAGGAACAGCTCGTCGCCGACCCGCATCCGGACCAGTTCCGCGTCGGCGAGCGCGTACGCCAGCTGCCGGGTCCGGCCGTCGCCGAGCAGCGAGCCCAGGTTGGACGGCGAGATCAGCGCATCGCGTTCGGAGTCGGAGATCTTGATCCCGCGCTCGGCCGCCGTCTGCTCCGCGATCTCGCCCAGGACCAGCCCGTTCAGCACGCCGCCCGAGCTCGCCCGCTGCCCCTGGGTGCGCAGCACCTCGTCGGCGGCGACGGTGATCTCGTGCAGGTGCCGGTCGCTGATCCGGGTCGGGCCGACATAGGCCGCGACGTCCGGAGCGCTGCCCGCGCAGCCCGTCGTGACGACAACAGCGGCGGCGGCGATCAGGCCGGCAATACGGTGCAGGATCTTCACCGGCGTCATGTTACAAGCGACGTCCGCCGCACGATCAATCGAAGCCCGGCCCGGCGCGTGATCACCGATACCCTCGACCTTGGTATCAGGCGACGAGGTCCGATGCAGCGGATGGTGGTCGAGGTGGACAACGCGTTGCTCGGTGAGGCGGCCGAGTCCCTTGGGACGACGACGCCTGCCGCCACGGCGAACGCGGCGCTGGCCGAGATGATCAAGCGCCAGCAACGAAAATCGTTCTTCGACTGGCTCGAGTCAGGCGGCCTGCCGGAGCTCAGGCGAGGAAGATGCTGTTGATCACCTCGGTCGCCCAGGCGAGCAGCTCCTTGTCGACGATCGGCGGTCCGCCGATCGTCCGCGAGCGCGGCCGGGTGACCAGGATGAAGCCGGCGGCCTCCTTCACCACGCTGCCCGGGTAGAGCCGCTTCAGCCGGAGCACCTTCGACTCGGCCAGGGAGGCCGGGCCGAAGCGGATGTAGTTGCCCTGGCCGACCACCTCGGTCAGCTCGGCGTGCCGGGCCAGGATCCGGAACTCGGCGATGGCCAGCAGGTTGTCCACCTCGGCCGGCGGGTCGCCGTACCGGTCCTGCAGCTCGGCCCGGACCTCGCCGAGATCGTCCAGGCTGCGCACCTCGGCGAGCCGCTTGTACATCTCCAGCCGCAGCCGTTCCGACTCCACGTAGTCCGTCGGCAGCCGGGCGTCGACCGGCAGTTCGATCCGGACCTCGGCCGGCGCCTCGGACTCCTGGCCGCGATACTCCGCGACCGCCTCGCCGACCAGCCGGATGTAGAGGTCGAATCCGACGTCGGCGATGTGGCCGGACTGCTCGCCGCCGAGCAGGTTGCCGGCGCCGCGGATCTCCAGGTCCTTCATCGCCACGGCCATCCCGGCGCCGAGATCGGTGTGCGCGGCGATCGTCGCGAGCCGGTCGTGGGCGGTCTCGGTGAGCGGCTTCTCCGGCGGGTAGAGGAAGTACGCGTAGCCGCGCTCCCGGCTTCGGCCGACTCGGCCGCGCAGCTGGTGCAGCTGGGACAGGCCGAGCAGGTCGGCCCGCTCGATCAGCAGCGTGTTGGCCGTCGAGATGTCCAGTCCGGCCTCGACGATCGTGGTGCAGACGAGCACGTCGGCCCGGCGCTCCCAGAAGTCGACCATCACCTGTTCCAGCCGGTGCTCGCCCATCTGGCCGTGCGCGGTGACCACGCGAGCCTCCGGCACCAGCTCCTGGATCCGCTTGGCCACCTTCTCGATGCTCTGCACCCGGTTGTGGATGAAGAAGACCTGGCCCTCACGGAGCAGTTCGCGGCGGATCGCCGCGGTGACCTGCGCCTCCTCGTACGGGCCGGCGAAGGTGAGCACCGGATGCCGCTCCTCCGGCGGCGTGGCGATCGTGCTCATCTCGCGGATCCCGGTGATCGCCATCTCCAGCGTCCGCGGGATCGGGGTGGCCGACATGGCCAGCACGTCGACGTCCATCCGCAGCTTCTTCAGCTGCTCCTTGTGCTCGACGCCGAACCGCTGTTCCTCGTCGATGATCACCAGCCCGAGATCCTTGAACTGGACCTCGCCGCTGAGCAGCCGGTGGGTGCCGATCACGACGTCGATGCTGCCGTCCTTGACCCCCGCCTTGGTCGCGTTGGACTCGCGGTCGGACTGGAACCGGCTGAGCGGCGCGACCCGGACCGGGAACCCGGCGTAGCGGTCGGCGAACGTCGCATAGTGCTGCTGCACCAGCAGGGTCGTCGGCACCAGCACGGCCACCTGCTTGCCGTCCTGGACCGCCTTGAACGCCGCCCGGACGGCGATCTCGGTCTTGCCGTAGCCGACGTCGCCGCAGATCAGCCGGTCCATCGGCACGATCTGCTCCATGTCCCGCTTGACCTCGTCGATCGCAGCCAGCTGGTCCGGCGTCTCGACGAACCCGAAGGCGTCCTCGAGTTCGCGCTGCCAGGTGGTGTCCGGTTCGAACGCATGGCCGCGGCTGGCCTGGCGGGCCGCGTACAACTTGATCAACTCGCCGGCGATCTCCCGCACCGCGCGCCGGGCCCGGCCCTTGCGCTTGTTCCAGTCGGCGCCGCCCATCCGGTCCAGGCTCGGGTGCTCGCCGCCGACGTAGCGGGTGAGCAGGTCGAGCTGATCCATCGGTACGTAGAGCCGGTCACCCGGCTGGCCGCGCTTGGACGCCGCGTACTCGATCACCAGGTATTCCCGGGTGGTGCCGGCGGCCGTCCGCTGCACCATCTCCAGGTAGCGGCCGACGCCGTGGTGCTCGTGCACGACCGCGTCGCCGGGGACCAGTTCGAGCGGGTTGATCTGGTTCCGCCGCCGGCTCGGCATCGTCCGGGAAGCCTTGTCCGCAACGGCTCCGCGGCCGGAGAGATCACCGGCAGTGAGGACGGCGAGCCGCAGCGCCTCGGCCACGAAGCCGTGCCGCAGGGCTCCGGTGCTGACCGTGATCGTGCCCTCGCCGGGGGCCTCGGTGCCGTCGTCGATCCGTACCGGAAGATCATGTTCGGAGAGCACCTCGACCATCCGCTGGGCCAGCCCGTGCCCCTCCGCGATCACCGCGAGCCGCCAGTTGTCGTGCACCCGGGCGGCAAGATCACGAACGGCCGCCTCGGTGTCACCGCGGTACGTCTCGCCGACCTGGCCGCTGATCGTCCGGGACTCGACGCCGACCGTGCTGACCTGGGTGCTGAAGTCGATCAGCTCGCCGTCCTCGGTGCGCACCGGCTCGTCGCCGTTCGCGGGACCGGAGCTGAACGGGGACAGCGTCCACCAGGCCAGCCCCCGGTCGAGGGCGGCCTGGCGCACGTCGGCCAGGCCGCGGTAGGCGGACGCGCCGAGGTCGATCGGCGCCTTGCCGCCGCCGGCCGCCGCAGCCCAGGAGGCCTGCAGGAACTCCTGGCTGGTGGTGACCAGGTCCTGGGCCCGGCCGCGGACCAGTTCGGGGTCGCAGAGCAGGACGTGGGTGTCGACCGGCAGCAGCTCGACCAGCAGCTCCATCCCCTCGACCAGCGCCGGGGACAGCGATTCCATCCCGTCCACGGCGTGCCCGGCGGCGATCTTGTCGAGCATCTCGATCAGCTCGGGATGCTCCTCGGCCAGGGCCTTCGCCCGCGCCCGTACCTCGTCGGTGAGCAGCAGTTCCCGGCACGGCGAGGCCACGATCGAGTCGATCGTCGCCTCGTCGGACCGCTGGTCGGCGACCGAGAAGTGCCGGATCTCCTCGACGGTGTCGCCGAAGAAGTCGATCCGCACCGGGTGTTCCTCGGTCGGCGGGAAGACGTCGACGATCCCGCCGCGGACCGCGAACTCGCCGCGCCGCTCGACCAGGTCCACCCGGACGTAGGCGGCGCCGACCAGGTCGTGCGCCAGCGAGTCGAGGTCGTAGTCGTGACCGGCCCTGATCCGGACCGGGCGCAGGTCGGCCAGGCCCTTCACCTGCGGCTGCAGCACGCTGCGAACCGGGGCCACGATGATCTTGGGCGCCGTCTCGCCCTCGGTGCCGGCCAGCCGCCGCAGCACCGCCAGCCGGCGGCCGACCGTGTCGGAGCGCGGGCTGAGCCGTTCGTGCGGCAACGTCTCCCAGGCCGGGTAGTAGACGACGTCGTCCTCGGACAGCAGCGACTGCAGGGCGGTGGTGAGCTCCTCGGCCTCGCGGTACGTGGAGCTGACCAGCAGCACCGGTCGCCCGGCACCGCCGTCCTCAGGCGCAGCGGACAGGGCGGCGGCGATCAGCGGTCGCATCGGAGCCGGCGCAGTCAGGTCGAGCGCGCTGACGGTGCGCGCACGTGCGTCACCGATGGATTCGGCGACGGTGGGTTCTTGAGTGAAAAGGTTGACGAGTCCCGAAAGGGTCACCGAGACAACTTACAACCCTCCACCGACATTCAGTCCACGAGTTCGCTAGGAGTGATCCGGACCGGGAACGGGCGGCCGGCGTCGAACTCTTCGTCGCCGATAGCTCGCAGTGAGTCCCGATAGGTCCCGTCGACAAGCGTCCAGGCGGTGATCGACGGCTCGTCCGGATCGACGACCCAATAGTGCTCCACGCCGGCCGACTCGAACCGCGACCGCTTGAGGACCAAGTCGAATCGCCGAGTGGACGGTGAAAGCACCTCCACGATCAGCACCGGCGCCACCGGCAGGTCCGTCTCGGTGAGGTCCGAGGTTCGCGCGACCAGGACATCGGGCTGCACCACCGTGTCCTCGGCCAGCACGACATCGAACGGCGCCGTCAACACCTCCAGCCCATCGGTGCAGGCGGCATCCAACTCGATCAGCAGCCGCCGCACCGCACGCTGGTGGGGCAGCCTCGGCGCCGGAGACACGATCAGCGTCCCGTCGATGAGCTCGTAGCGGTGCCCGTCATCGGGGGCGTCCGCCAGATCGGCGCGGGTCAGCGGCCGGCTCAACGGCAGTCGCCACGCCTCCGCCTCGGCTGTCATGGAAGCCATCGTAGTTGTCCTTTCCCCTCACGGAGCCGACGTTAGAGAGCCGGTCCGACAGTCCACTTGTGCCGCAATACTCGTACGCGTATATTCGTAGACGAGTAACCGAGAGGAACGAGGTGAGAGATGGCCACCAAGCGCAAGGTGAACAACCTGCTGGCCCTGGCCGTGCTCGCCGTACTGGTCGAACGCCCGATGCACCGGTACGAGATCGTCACGACGATGCGGGAGCGCGGCAAGGACCGCGACATGGACGTCAAGTGGGGCTCGCTCTACACGGTCGTCAACAACCTGGAGAAGGCCGGCTTCCTCAAGATCGTCGGCAGCGAACGGGACGGCGCCCGGCCGGAGCGGACGATCTACGCGATCACCGACGCCGGCCGCACCGAACTGGCCGACTGGACCCGGGACCTGATCGCCGAACCGGAGCCGGAGCACCACCGGTTCACCGCCGGGCTCTCGGTGATGGCCGGGCTGGCACCCGACGAGGTCGCCGAACTGCTCGGCCGCCGGGCCGACGCACTGGACCGCGCCATCGAGACCGCCCGCCAGGAACTCGAGGAGATCGCGGGCACCGGGCTGTCCCGGCTGTTCATCGTCGAGTCCGAATACGACCTGGCGATGCTGGAGGCGGAGGCGTCCTGGACCAGGACGCTGCGCGAGGAGATCACCGGCGGCACCTTCCCGGACCTCGAACTCTGGCAGCGCGCGCATTCGGCCCGGCTGAAGCCCGCCGAGGCCTTCGCCCTCTTCGAAAGGGGGCCCGCCGGATGAGCTCGGGCCCGACAGCGGTGCGGCAACACCACCGTCGGGCCCGATGAAACAGTCTCGAACCGCGTCCGCTTCCGCGCACCCGGCCAAGGCTGGCAACCACAGGATATCGGGGTGGGTTGCGGCCGGTTCGAGGGAGGAACCCGTACCGCAAGAGAACTGGAGCACACCCATGTCCACCACGGAATCCGCCATCGTGATCGGCGGCGGCATCGCCGGGCCGGTCACCGCGACCGCCCTGCTCAAGGCCGGCATCTCGGCCCGCGTCTACGAGGCCTACGCAGGCCCGACCTTCACCATCGGCAGCGGCCTGGCCCTGGCCCCGAACGGCGTCGCCGCCCTCGACCTCATCGGCGCCGGCGACCCCGTCCGGGCGATCGCCAAGCCGATCTCGCGGATGGAGCTGTCGATCGGCGGGAAGACCGTGCCGACGCCGTCCCCCGAGGGACTGCCGCCGCTGCAGATGGTCGACCGCAACGAATTGCACCGCGTCCTTCATGATCACGCGATCGCCGCCGGCGTCCCGTTCGAGTACGAGAAGCGGCTGGTCCGGACCGCCGAGAGCGACTCCGGCGTGACCGCGTACTTCGCCGATGGCAGCAGCGCGACCGCCGACGTGCTGATCGGCGCCGACGGCGTCCGGTCGACGGTCCGCGGCCTGATCGATCCGGCCAACCCCGGCCCGGAATACACCGGCATGCTCGGCTTCGGCGCCTTGATCGACAACGAACTCGGGCTGATGCCGGGAACGATGGTCTTCGCGTTCGGGACCCGGGCCTACTACCTGTACGCCGTACTCGACGAGAAGACGATCTTGTGGGGCGCCAACCTGCCGCACCGCGAGTACCTGTCGCTGACGGACGCGCGGGCCATGCCGGCCGAGCACTGGCTGGACCAGCTGCGCGAGACCTACGGCGCGGACTCCCCCGGCGGCACGTTCGCCCGGCGGACCACACCGGACAACCTGGAGATCACCGGGGCGCTGCACATCATGCCGCCGGTGCCCCGGTGGCACCGCGGCCGGCTGGTACTGGTCGGTGACGCCGTCCACGCGCCGTCGAACAGCTCCGGCCAGGGCGCCTCGCTGGCGGTGGAGAGCGCCGTTCAACTGGCCCGTTGCCTGCGCGACCTGCCCGATCCGGGTTCGGCGTTCGCGGCGTACGAGGAACTGCGCCGGGCCCGGGTCGAAGGGGTCGCGGCGCGAGCCCGGAAGCTCAACCACAGCAAGACTCCGGGCCCGCTGGCGCGGCGGCTGATGTCGGTGCTGATGCCGATGATGATCAAGAGGATGGATCCGGAACAGACCCTCGGCGTCGAGCAGCGGTACCGGATCGACTGGGACGCCCCGGTGCAGCCGGAACTGGTCTCGGCCGCCGGGTGAGGTCAGCGGGGCGAATGTTCCCGATCGCGTTGACACCCGGCTCAGCCGGGTGGTCAATGGACGGGTGAGCTTTGCGGTCGCCGGCGACGCGTACGACAGGTTCATGGGCCGCTACTCGACAGAGCTGGCACCGCTCATGATCAACTTCGCCGCGGTCGGATTCGGGGACCGGGTGCTGGACGTCGGGTGCGGCCCGGGTGCCCTGACCGCCCGGCTGGCCGAGCAGGTCGGCGCGGCGCACGTCGCGGCCGTCGACCCGTCCGCGTCCTTCGTCGATGCCTGTCACGCCCGGGTGCCGGGCGCCGTCGTCCGCCAGGCGGGGATCGATCGCCTGCCCTGGCCCGACGACACGTTCGATGCGGCGCTTTCCCAACTGGTGCTCAATTTCGTGCCGAATGCGGCGTCGGGGATGACCGAACTGAACCGGGTGGTGCGGCCGGGCGGACTGATCGCAGCGTGCACCTGGGAGTACGGAAACGGGATGGAGATGCTGGACGCCTTCTGGCGCGCCGCCCTGTCGCTGGATCCGGACGCGCCGGACGAGGCCGGGATGCCGCTGCGGACCGCCGACAGCCTGACCGACCTGTGGCGACGGTCCGGCCTGGACCGGATCGAGACGGAGCCGTTGGCCGTTGCGACGACGTACGCCGACTTCGATGAGTTGTGGCAGCCGCTGACGTACGGCATCGGTCCGGCCGGCGGCTACTGCCGGTCGCTGGCGCCGGACCGCCAGGCGGCGCTGCGGGCTGCCCTGTTCGTCGAGCTCGGCGCGCCGAGCGGCCCGTTCTCCTTGTCGGCCCGCGCCTCCGCGGTCCGCGGCCGGACGCCCGGTCCATGATCATCGGTTCATGATCACCGCGGCCGGCGGTAGATTCGGCGGGTGGCCTTCATCATGCCCCGGGACGCCGGCTTCCGGGCGGCGAAGCGGATCCGGCAGGGCGGCCGGCTCGACCCTCGGTTCCGGGTCTTCGCCGACCGGTTCGCCGAGCACTACGGGTTCCCGCCGCTCGACGTCGTGCCGGACACGATCGGGCGGGGGCCCCGGCTGAGCGTCGTCCTCGAACGGACGGCGCAGTACGCCCGCTTCCACACTGCGGCAGGCAACTCCGACCCGCGCGAGCAGCGGACGGTGGCCCGGCTGTTCGCCGCAGCGGTGGCGAGCCTCGACGCCTGCTTCGGACTGACCGGAGTGACCTCGCAGACGATCTTCGTCTGCTTCGACGACTTCGAGAGCGTCGCGGTCCGGGAGGTACACGACCTGGCCGTCCGGGACGACCTGGACGCGTTCGTCACCCGGTTGGAACTCGGCGACGCGTTCTGGTGCGCCCGCCGGTTCTCCGGACCGCCGATCGTGTTCGTCCACACCGAGGACCAGGCGGTGGCGGTGCGCGGCTCGGACCGGCCGAAGGCCTGGGCGGACCACTACTTCGCGCTGGCCCGGCGGCACGACGAGTTCGGGTTCCTGCGCCGGGACAAGATCAACATCGTGGTCGACAGCCGGCAGAACTTCGACGCGAACTATGCGTCGAACTGGTTCTACTACTTCCGGTGAGCCCGGACTAGGAGTTGTAGGTGCTCTGGGTGCGGTCCAGGCCGACCAAGATCAACGACTCGACGGCGTCGGCGGCGCGTTCCACCTCGATCTCGACGTCGGCCCGCTGCGCGGTGGGGATGTTGCTGAGCAGATAGTCCGCCGGTTCCTGGCGGCCGGGCGGGCGACCGACGCCGATCCGTACCCGGAAGTAGTCACCGGTGCCGATCGAGGCCCGGATGGACTTCAGGCCGTTGTGCCCGTTGTCGCCGCCGCCGAACTTGACCCGCAACTGACCCGGATCGATGTCCAGCTCGTCGTGCACGACGATCAACTGCGCCGGCGACGACTTGTAGTACTTGATCAACTTCGAGACCGGTCCGCCGGTCTCGTTCATGTACGTACGGGACTTGGCGACCACCATCCGCGGTGCGTCGCCGCCGGGCGGGCCGACCCGCAACTCGGCCAGCTCGGCCCGCATCCCGAACGGCGCCTTGAGCCTGGCCGAGGCACGCTCGACCAGGCGGTCCACCACGAGATGGCCGACGTTGTGGCGATGCTTCGCGTAGGTCGGCCCGGGGTTGCCCAGGCCGACCACCAGCCACGGCTGCATGACTCGGCTCGCCTTGTTCGGAGCGGCTCAGCTCTCCTCGGCAGCGCCCTCGGCCTCGGCGTCGGCGGACGCCTCCTCGGCGGCCTCCTCGCCAGCGGTCTCCGGCTCGGCCTGGGTCGGCGCGTTGGTGATGTTGACGATCAGCTGATCGGGCTCGACACCCAGCACGGAACCCTCAGGCAGCTCGAGGTCCTTGGCCAGGATCTGCGAGCCGGCCTCCAGGCCCTCGATGGAAACGACGATCTGCTGCGGCAGGTGGGTCGCCTCGGCCTCGATGCTGATGGTGGAGTTCTCGACCACGACCAGGGTGTCCGGTCCGGCCTCGCCCTCGACGTGCAGCGGGATGTCGACGGTGACCTTCTCGCCGCGGCGGACGAGCAGCAGGTCGACGTGCTCGATCAGACCCTTGATCGGGTCGCGCTGGACCTGCTTCGGCAGCGCCAGCTGGGACTTGCCCTCGATGTCGATCGACAGCAGCGCGTTGGCCACGCGCAGCGCGAGCAGGGTCTCGTGACCGGGCAGGGTGATGTGGACCGGCTCGGCTCCGTGCCCGTACAGGACGGCGGGAACCTTGTCGGCACGGCGGATCCGGCGGGCAGCGCCCTTGCCGAATTCGGTACGCGTTTCGGCGGTGAGCTTGACCTCGGGCACGAACGAATCTCCTCGAACTGACTGACAGGAATCTGGTCTGTCTCCACGACGAGCGACCACTGAGATCCGCGGTCCGGTCAACACCGGAAACCCGTGGCCCATGTCGATCACGGTCGCCCCCGACCATGATCGGGGCCACCCTCGCCGAGGCAACCGCTCCACCCTAGCCCACCCCACCCCCACACCACCAATCCCGCCGACCGGGCACAAAAGCAGCCGTTTTGGCGGCGTGTCGCTGCGGTTGTGCCCGGTCGGTGCGGGCGGTGGTGTTGGGGGAGGGAATGTCGGCGGGCAGGGAATGTCGGCGGCCCTGGGAATCTCAGTGGGCAGGGAATGCCGGCGACCCCGAGAATCACAGCGGCCAAGGAATGCCAGCGACCCCGAGAATCACAGCGGCCAAGGAATGCCAGCGACCCCGAGAATCACAGCAGGCAAGGAATGCCGGCGGACGGAGCGGCAAGCCGGAGGACGACCCGCGAGCCTCTCCGATTCAGCAACCGAAGCATGGAGTGTGAGGTTTCGGACGCTCGAAATCGATCTCGCTTGGTCGTTTCGCCACACTCGACGAGGTCCGATGACAGGACGGGTCGAGGCGGTGCGTGCCCATCGCCTCGGGCTGGTCCCGCCGAGGCGGTCGGTCGTGCGGTCGTGGCCGATGCGCGACCGTCGTCGATGCGAGGAACGGTCGAGGCCGGGCCTGCAACCCCGCCCCAGGGCTCGCCGGGCCTGCAACCCCGACCCTGGGCGCGCCGGTCGTGCGACGTGACGGCCCCAGGGCAGAGATCTGCGCCCCGGTGTGCATTCGGGATCCGGCGCGCCCGGGCCTGCCCGCAATTGCCGGTCACGACGTCGACCCGGAAGCCGGCGCATTCAACCCGAAGTCCGCGCGCATTCAACCCGGCGCACCGACCGGGCACAACTGCAGCGACACGCCGCCAAAACGGCTGCTTTTGTGCCCAGTCAGCGGGGGTGGGGTGGCGGGGGTGGGGTCCGGGGGATGGGGCGGGGTGGCGGGTTAGGAGAGGTGGACGGGGCCGTAGAGGCCGGAGGAGCGTTGGGCGGGGAAGACGAAGTTGGTCGGGGTGGCGGCGTGGAGGTACGGGCCGAGGGTGTTGTAGACGACGATCTCCAGTTCGGCCGGGGCTTCGAGGGGCGGCAGGGTGAAGCGGAACGGGGCGCAGAAGGCGGAGCCGATCTGGTGGCCGTCGAGCAGCACGTCGACGCTGCCGCGGAGGTCGCCGAGGTCGAGGGTCAGTGGGCCGGGGCCGGCGGGTTCGATGGTCCGCCGGTAGCTGACCGCGCCGCTGAAGTCGCCGAGTCCGAGGTCGCGCCAGTCGCCCAGGGCGATCGGGGCCGGTACGTGCTCGACCTCGATCGGGCCGTCCAGGGCCGAGGCCCCGGGCAGGAACGCCGACGACTCGATGATCAACTCCAGCGTTCCGGGTTCCGCCAACGGTTCGGCCGCCGCGACCCAGCCGTCGGCACCGGCGGTGTGCTCGATGCCGTCGATCATGATCGTCGCCGGGACCCGCAGCGGGGAGCGGAGCCGGGCGGTACCGGCCGGCAGGGTGGTCCGGATCCGGCGCTGCCGCGGTACGGCGGAGTCGGCGATGTCGAAGTCCGCCGGCGGTACGCCGAGCTCGGCTTCCCCACGCAGCCAGGACGCGCGGCGGAGCGGGTGCGGGCGGTGCGCGGCGTGCATGGTCTCGATCGCGTTCCACTGCTCCGGCCGGACCGCCGACGGCGCGGAATGGTTGTCGGTGGTGCAGGTCCAGCCGGGCCCGCTGACCGCGACCACCGGCCCGGCCGGGGTGTGCGCGACCAGGTCGACGAAGATCACGTCGGTGATGTCGGCCGTCTCCAGCCGTACCGCCAGCACATGATCACCGGCGCCGAACAGCTCGGTCACGTCGTGCCGGAAGTACATCGGACGGCTGCCCCAGTCGTAGTATTCGACCTTCTCCTGGCGGCCGACGACGGTGCCGTCGATCAGCACGGTCGCGGCGCCGGCGGCACCGACGACCAGGGCCGCCGAGGACGCCGCCTCGGCCAGGGTCACCGTGGTCGAGAAGGTGATCATGCCGTCGCTGGTGACCGTCGGATCGCCGAACGCCATGTGCTCCGGGCGTTCCCCGTAGCCGCCCGGCTCGGTGATCGTGAACCCGGAGCCGATGATCTTCGGGCTGCCGGCGGTCCGGGACGGGCCGAGGGCGTACTCGAGGATGTTGATCTCCCGTTCCACCTCGATCCGGTGGATGGCCGCGTAGTGGTCCGGGGCGTCCAGGGCGACGCCGTTCCAGCTGACCTGCTTGGCCGAGCTGGCGGAGACGACGAGGTCGGCGGGCCCTCGATGATCGGTACGGAGCACGGCCCGGACCCGGGTCTGCCGGCCCGGCTCGGGGTTCGGCGCGAGGACGTACTCGGCCGGCACCAGGCCCTTGCTGCCGAGTGGGCTGATCGCGTCGCGGTCGATCGCCCGGCTGGCCGAGAAGGTGTACGGCTGCCAGCCGGACCCGGCCAGGTCGCGCTCCCCGGCAGCGATCCGGTCGCACTCCTCGACAGTCAGCGGACCATGATCAGCATCCGTCGTGATCATGACCCGTTGCCCGTAGCCGGCCCGGGAGGGCTCCCAGTCCGTGCCCTCGTCCGCGGTCTCGACGTGCCACAACTCGAGCCGGTCGAGCTTGCGACCGGCCGGCCGGGCCAGGTCGCCCCAGGTGTTGTCCATCGTGTGCACGAGGGTGCCGGTCCAGCCGCCGGCAAGTTCCTGGCCGGAGCCGGATGGGCGTGGTCGCGGCTCCGGAACCACCACCGCGTCCGTACCCTCGCGCCAGACCAGCAGCAACGCGGGTGCGCCGGCCTGCTCGATCTCGATCATGGTCGTGCCGCCGGACCTCGGCGTGATCACCGCCGGCCGCCGTTCACCGGAGGCGGGATCCCACAGCTCGGCCTCGGCGATCTTCGCGCGGATCAGGACCGTCCGGCTCTCGGCGTAGCGCTTCCGGTCGAAGCCGTCGGTCCACTTGACCGGTGCGCCGTCCGGGTCCTGGCTGGCGTTCGGGTGGGCGCCGGTGATCAACGCAACCCCGTACGGGCCCGAGCGCCGGACCAGCAGTGGCAGGTCCGAGGAGACGTGCTGATCAAGAGGATCGAGCTCGGCCACCGCGGCCGCCGGATCCGCGACCACCTCGAGGCCGGGATGATCGGCCAGCCGCCGTACCGCCGCGTCGTCGTTGCCCAGCCCGGCCGCGACCGACGGTGCCGCGCCGACCGCGATCACCCGCCCGCCGCCGTCGAGCAGGTCGGCCAGGGCGGTCGCGGTCGCCGCCTCGAGCACGGTCGTCGCGGGCAGGATCACCGTGTGATAGCTGAGCGATTGGACGCCCAGCCGGGCCCGGTCGATCTCGGCGCGCTGGATCGAGGCGTCGTCGATCACGTCGAAGGCGATCCCGGCCGCGTCCAGCAGCCCGCCCTGCCAACGCCGCCAGTTGTTCACGCCGCTCAACGCCAGATAGGTCTGCTGGGCGCGGTCGACGTCGCCGTGCCCCTCGCCGAGCAGCCCGTCGCCGAAGTGCTGCACCGGCAGGTCGATCGGCAGCCCGGCCTGCGCGGTCGTGGTCGGATGCAGCAGCGCGACCTGGGCGTCGTACTGGCCCCAGGTCAAGATCGAACAGAGCCGCGCCACGGCGTCGGAGAAGGCCCCGTACTGCTTCCAGTACGGCTGCCGCCAGTCGGTCGACGGCGGCGCCCACTCGAACCAGCCGGCCGCGGTGTCGAAGTAGCTGGCGTGCGGGTCGTAGAGCGTCGCACCGCTGCGCAGGAACGGCAGCAGCCAGTCGTAGGTGTCCTCCAGCGTTCCGCCCCAGCCGCTGGAGTGGAACGCCTCCAGCCACACCCGATCATGGCCGTAGAGGTGCGCCATCGAGCTGTGCACCTTGGAGTCGCCGTCATGATCACTGCCGGGGGCGTTGTACCAGCGGTGGGTCCGGAAGTAGTCGGTGTAGAGCTGGGTCGCCTGGGTCGGGAAGCCGGCCCGGGCCGGGTGGCTCTGGTCCACCCCGAGCAGCAGCCCGCGCTGGCTGTGCCACTCCCCCAGCGGCCGGAACAGCGCCTCCTCGGTGAGCTCCGCCCGGACCGCGTAGTAGTCGGTCCTGATCTTGCTCGCGTCGCGCGGGTCCAGTCCGTCGGCCGTGGCCAGGAACAGCGCGCCGAGATGATCACGGAGGTCGTAGCCGGCCCGGCGCTCGAACTCGTCGGCGAACCGCTGGCTCCACGGGTTGGTGCCGGGCAGCTCGTCCTGGAAGCTGCCCGGGATGACGGTGCCCAGGAACTCCGGCAGCCGGCGCTCGAACTCGCCGTGGACGGAGTCGATCAACAGCTCGACCGCGGCCGGGTCGAGGTAGTCGAAGGCGGTCGGCACGACGGTGATCGCGGTCAGCTCGGCGCCGTCCGCCGCACCGACCAGGCCGCCGGCGGTCGTCTCCACCCGGCGGCCGGCGCCGTCGTAGCAGACCAGCAGGGATTCCGTACCACGCAACGGAATCCGGCCGCTGGACGCGGTCACCTGGCTGCGCCGCAGGGACTGGCCGGTCAGCTCCGGATGATCAAGCGTGATCCGGCCCTGGATGTTCGCCCCGGAGAAACCGATCTGGTCGTAGAACCAGATCTTGGTGCCGAGTTCGCGGGCGATCGTGCACGCGTACGTGAACCGGTCCCACCACTCCCCGCTGAACCAGGCCGGATCGTCGGTCATGGCGCCGAAGGTCGGCCCGGCCGGCGCGAGGTTGATCACCACCAGGTTGTGGATCCCGCCCTCGGCGAACCGGCGCAGCTGCCAGTCCACCCGGTCCCGGGTGACCTTGCCGCCACTCCACCACCACAGCGGCGTCGGCCCGAAGTCGCGCGGCGGCTCGTCGAACAGGCGGACCAGTTCCGCTGGGATCATGATCAAGTCCTCCGGATCGGATCAGGGTTCGGGTGGCCCTAGGCCGTACGGTGATCCAGGCCGAGCAGCTCGGCGGCGGCCCGGATCTCGGCCGACCGGTGGCCGACCGCCAGGGCCCAATGGTGCCCGATGCCGGTCCGGCTCCAGGCGTCCACCCACTCGCCCGGGTCGACCCCGAAGTCGACCCGCGACGTGGTGTTGCCGATCTGCAGCAGCGGCCCGTCGACCACGGTGCCCTCGGAGGTGACCAGCACGTAGCTGCCGTCCGGGTCCTGGCCGAGGCCGATCGTGGTGACCGGCCCGTGCCGGACGTCGAACTCCACCGAGACGCCCCAGCCGCGTTTGCCGTGATAGACGCCGAGCCCGCGCAGCAGCGGATCCCGGGCGCTGATCGCGAGGTGTGCCGGGCCGTCGTGGCCCATCTCCACCACGCCGTCGTCGAAGTTGAGCGCCTGGATCTCGGTGAACGAGCCGCCGGCGCCGAGGGACTGGCAGATCAGCATCGCGATCGACGTACGCAACTCGTACTCGCCCGCCATCGGGATGCCGCGCGCGGTGAGCAGGGACGAGCCCAAGATCATCGCCGCACCCAGCCGCTCGTGCAGTTCGCCGGCCAGGCCACGGTGGTAATAGGCGACCGAGTCGAGATCGAAGTCGGCCACCAGCCGGTCCAGCCCGACCGACACCTTGGCCGCCCATTCAAGATCATCGGACTCGACGGTCCGGTCGAGCTGGAACAGCTTCCGGGCCAGCGCGACCCGGTCCGAGGTCTCGGCGTCGGTGACCTCGGCGACCCGTTCCCGGAGATCGTCGAACTCCAGCACCTCGAGGTGGGAGCCGAACGTCGTCGACACCGTGGTCAGGTCCGTCGACACGTCCAGCATGCCCGGATAGAGGTGCCCCATCAGCCCGTGCCGGGCCTCCCGCAACCGGGCCCGGACCCCGGCCGCGGCGATCCAGTGGCCGATCCGGGTCCAGGCGCTCTCCTGCCGGAGATGGCCGGACACGGAACGGAAGCCGATCCCGGCCCGGCGGAACACGTTGGCGATCTCCGGGATCGGGCACTGGCCGCAGTAGGCCAGCCACTCCCCTGTGTCGAACGTCGCGTGGTCCATCTTCTCGGACGGCTGCAGGTCGATGATCAACACCGGCGCGTTCGCCTTCTGGGCGATCGGCAGCACCATCGACGAGGTGAGGTACGTCGCGACGAAGATCACCACCAGGTCGCAGTCGGCCACCCGCAGCTTCTCGCCGGCCTTCCCGGCGTCCGTGGCGTCGGAGACGAAGCCGGCGTCGACCACATCGGCGTCCATGCCCTGGAACCGCTCGGTGACGTAGCGCGCGGATGCCTGCAACTGTTCCAGCAGCCCGGGGAACTGCGGCCAGTAGGCCCCCAGTCCGCCCGAGACCAGACCGATCCGGGTCCGCCGCCGCTGATGCGGGATCAGCAGCTCCGAGGGATCGCGCTCTCCAGCGTCCGCCATCGTTCCTCCACAGCGAGTCGGCTCCAGAACCAGAATTGAATCGTTTTACAAGCCGGCCGAGAAGTCAACCCTGCGCCCGCTGACGGCTCGAAATCGGATCGCCAGGCCGGGCCGCGCCGGTCGGCACCCTGCTGCCGGGCGCGCCGGCTTCGGCGAACGGCCGGCACTGCTGCAGCTGTTCGGTTGTTTGATCATGCTCGGCGGGGCGTACGCCGGAGCGAACGCCGGCCGTCGGATCAGGACTGGCCGTTGAAGAGCGAGGTGACCGAACCGTCCTCGAACACCTCGGTGATCGCGCGGGCGATCAGCGGGGCGATGGACAGTACCGTGAGCCGGTCGAAGTGACGTTCCTCGGGGATCGGCAGCGTGTTGGTGACGATGACCTCCTCGAACGCCGAGGCGGTCAGCCGATCGACGGCCGGGCCGGACAGCACCGGATGGGTCGCCGCGGCGATCACCGACTTGGCCCCGCGTTCCATCAGCGCCTCGGCGGCCTGGCAGATCGTGCCGGCGGTGTCGATCATGTCGTCGACGAGCAGGCAGACCCGGCCCTCGACCTCGCCGACCACCTCGTGCACCGCGACCGTGTTGGCCACGTTGGGATCGCGCCGCTTGTGGATGATCGCCAGCGCACAGTTCAGCTTGTCGGTCCACATGTCGGCCAGCCGGACCCGGCCGGCGTCCGGCGACACGACGGTCATCTCCGACGTGTCGTACTTGGACTCGACGTAGTTCGACAGCACCGGCAGCGCCCAGAGATGATCAACGGGCCCGTCGAAGAAGCCCTGGATCTGCGCGGCGTGCAGGTCGACCGACATCAGCCGGTCGGCGCCGGCCGTCTTGTAGAGGTCGGCGATCAGCCGGGCCGAGATCGGCTCCCGGCCGGCGTGCTTCTTGTCCTGCCGCGCGTACGGATAGAAGGGCGCGACCACCGTGATCCGCTTGGCCGAGGCCCGCTTCAGGGCGTCGACCATGATCAACTGTTCCATCACCCACTCGTTGACCGGGGCGGCGTGGCTCTGGATCACGTACGCGTCGCAGCCGCGGACCGACTCCTCGAACCTGACGTAGATCTCGGAGTTGGCGTAGTTCAGCGACCTGGTCGGCACGATGTCGACGTTCATCAGTTGCGCGACCTCGTCGGCCAGCGCGGGATAGGCCCGTCCCGAGAACAGCATCAGATGCTTCTCGTTGGGCTTCTTGACCCCCGTCATGCGCCCTCCCCCTTCTCGGTTTCGCCGGACTGCTCAGCGGCAGCGGCGGTCTTGGTCCCGGCGCGCTTCCGCGCGACCCAGCCCGGGATGTTGCGCTGCCGGCCTCGCGCGACCGCCAGTTCGCCCGGCTCGACGTCGCTGATGATCGTCGAGCCGGCGGCCGTGTAGACCCCGTCGGCGATCGTGACCGGATGGACCAGGACGGTGCCGCTGCCGACGAACGAGTGCCGGCCGACGGTGCTGCTGGTCTTGAGCACGCCGTCGTAGTTGGCGAAGATCGTTCCGGCGCCGATGTTGGCGCCCTCGCCGATCGTGGTGTCGCCGGCGTAGGTCAGGTGCGGCACCTTGGCGCCGGCGCCGATGATCGCGTTCTTGGTCTCGACGAAGGTGCCGATCTTGCCCTTGCTGCCGAGCTCGGTGCCGGGGCGGAGGTAGGCGAACGGTCCGACGGTCGCCTCGGAGCCGATCACGGCCAGCGAGCCGTGCGTCCTGATCACCGTCGCGCCGGCGCCGACCTCGACGTCGACCAGCGTGGTGTCCGGGCCGATGGTGGCGCCGGCCCCGATCGAGGTCGCGCCCTCGAGCGACGTACCCGGCAGCACGGTGGCGTCCGGTTGGAGATCAACGGTGTCGTGGATCCAGGTGGTCGCCGGGTCGACGATGGTGAC
This sequence comes from Microlunatus sp. GCM10028923, assembly GCF_042666975.1. Lineage (NCBI taxonomy): Bacteria > Bacillati > Actinomycetota > Actinomycetes > Propionibacteriales > Propionibacteriaceae > Microlunatus > Microlunatus sp. GCM10028923. Next base: position 433,221 of record NZ_JBHTFF010000007.1, read on the forward strand.
GCCGGCCCGCATCCACTGCTCGCAGGTGCGCCGGTTCAGTTCGGCGTTCAGCCGGCCCAGCTGGACCCGGTCGTTGACGCCCTCGGTCAGCCAGAAGTCGTCCACGCGATAGGCGGCGACCTGCTGGTGGTTGTCGGTGGCGATCTTGACCACGTCGGTGAGCATCAGCTCGCCCTGCGCATTGTCGGTGCTGATCTTGGACAGGCCGTCCCGCAGCGTGTCCGCGTCGAAGACGAAGATGCCGGAGTTGATCTCGTCGATCCCCCGCTGCTCCTCGGTGGCGTCCTTGTGCTCGACGATCGCGACCACCGAGCCGTCGGCCCCGCGGACGATCCGGCCGTACCCCGTCGGGTCCGGAGCGGTCGCCGTGAGCACCGTCGCCACCGCTCCGGCGGACCGGTGCGCGGCGACCAGGCCGGCCAGCGCATCGCCGGTCTGCAGCGGTGCGTCGCCGACCGTGATCACGATGTCGCCGTGCAACTCGGGCAGGCCGGCGATCGCGCACTGGGCCGCGTAGCCGGTGCCGTACGCCTCGTCGCCCTGCGGCACCCGTACCGCGTGCGGGGCGACCTCGTCGAGATGCGCCTCCACCTGGTCCCGCCCGTGCCCGACCACGACCGCGACGTGCTCCGGCGTCAGCGCGGTCGCCGCGTCCAGCACCCGGTGCAGGATCGACCGGCCGCCGACCTCGTGCAGGAACTTGGGCCGGGCCGACTTCATCCGGGTGCCGCCCCCTGCGGCGAGGATGATCACGGCCGCCAGGGTCGCCTCCGAGGGGGCATCGGTGGCTGCATTCACACGGGCTCCTTGGGCTCTCGTCAGGGCGGTGTTGTCCGCCGGGTCACCTTAGTCTCCTGCTCCCGACACTGTCTCATCGGACGCCTGCGGCTGCTGGGGCCGGAGCAGGCAGAACTCGTTGTTGCCCGGGTCGAGCAGGACGGTCCAGGGCAGGTCGCCCCAGTCGTGGTCGAGCCGCCGGGCGCCGAGATCGAGCAGCCGGGCCAGTTCGGCGTCGTAGTCGCCGCCCGGCGGGACCCGGAGATCGAGGTGCAGCGGGTTCTTCCCGCGCTTCGGCTCGACCGGTTCGGTGAAGCCGATCAGCGGCCCGGTGCCGGACGGGTGGCGGAACGTCGCGGGCAGCGCCGGCCAGAGCTGCCAGTCCCAGGCCTGCCGCCAGAACGTCGCCGCCGCGTCGATATCGTCGGCGTCGATCGGGATCCCGCCGATCGGCCCGGTGTCCGGATACATCGGCTCGCCGCTGTCCCGCATCCGACGATCCGGCATCACGCAGAACGCGTAGTCCTCGGGATCGACCAGGACCACCCACGGAGCATCGCCCTGCCCGACGTCCACGTGCTCGGCCCCGAGCCCGAGCGCCCGCTCGACCATCGCATCGCGCTCGTCACCGCCGTACAGGTCCAGATGCAGCCGGTGCGGCCGCTCCTCCCGCTCCGGCACCGGCAGGAAGTCGAGGTAGAACCCGTCCAGCCCCGGATACCCGACCCGAGTCGCCTCCGCGGACTCCTCGATCACGGGCGACTCGAGCACCCCAGCCCAGAACCGCCCCAACCGCACCGGATCCCGCGCATCAACGCACAGACACTCCAACACCGACCGCTCCATCCGCCCAACCTAACGACCAAAGCCCCGGACGGCCGGTCCCCGCCCGCATCAGCGACGACGCGAGTCACCGTCCCCCGCCGTGAGTGAATTCTCGCCGCGACTAACCGGCGACAATCCACTCAAAAACCAGAGCGCCGGCGACCGCACCCTTCCCAATCCGGCCCCGCCCCATCCTCCCGACACCCACCCACTCGTCCGGTTCCCACACCCCCCACGCATCCGACCAGCGCTCGGCTCCCAACCGACCACCCCCGTGGACGGAAGCCCAGTCAGGGACTGCCGGGGAGGTCTGTGCGCGGACGTGGACGGGCCTGGCGGGAGCCCGCGACGCAGAATCGCGGCAGCCGAACCAAGGCCACCGCGGGCGGATGGTTGTCCGCGCACAGACCTCCCCGGCGGTCCCGATCCAGCCTCCCCCTCAGTCGCCTAGTTCCAGGATCGACGACGAAGCAAGATCAACAAGCCTTTCCAGGCTCCCGGCCACGATTTCAGATTGCCAGACCTGGTAGACATCCCGCCCGTACACGGAAGCCGGCGGGAGGTACACGAAGCCCGGCCCATTGGTGCAATTGAGGACGAAGATCGCCAGGTCAGGGTGGCGGCGGCGCAGCTCCGTCTGCAGCCAGGAGTACGGCTCGCCGGCCTGGGCCAGGACGATCGCGTCGCCCCAGCGCCAGACCCAGAGCGGGTGCCTGGCCATGTCGCCCTCGATGTAGCCGGCCCGCAGCTGGCTCGCCCGGCGCAGCCGTTCGGCGGCGGCGGACGGGTTGATCCCGGCGTGCCGGCGGGCCAGTTCCTCCGGGGTCGGCTGCGGCCGGGTGGTGAGTTCGGCGACGGGCCGGATCGTCCGCAGGGTCCGGGACGGTTCGGCCGGCTGGGGCCGCCAGATCCCGAGGGCGGTGCCGGACTCGACGACCTCCGCCAGGCCGAGCCTGCTGCCGGGCGGCGGCATCGCGGTCAGGCCGGACAGGGCGGCGTAGCCGATCGCCCGGCCGACCCGGTCGGTGAGGTCGCCGTCGCCGTACTGCTCCCGCGGGCTCAGTTCGCCGGAGGCTCCCTGCAGCACCAGACACGGCGCTCCGGTCGCCCGCTCCACCTCCTCGCGCGCGGCACCGATCCAGTCCGGCGAGATCAGCGGCGGCTGCCAGCCGAGGGTGGTCGGGTGGCAGGCGTAGTTGATCATGGTCGCCAGCGGTCGGCCGTCCCGGGCGGTGATCCGGCCGACCAGCAGGGTGTCGTCGGCCGGGGCGCCGGGGTTGAAGGCGACCAGGTCCCGGCCGCCCAGCACGAGGGCACGGTCGACCGCGACGTCGCAGCGGGCGGTGCCGAAGGTGGCGGTGGCCTCGACGGCCGACTCGGCCGCCTCCCGGCAGGCCTCGATGATCCGCTCCGCGAGCAGGTCGAGATAGGCCGGCACCAGGTCGGCGCCCTGCAGTTCGGGCGAGGTCGCGGTCAGCGTCGGGCCGGAATGGGTGTGCACCAGGTGGATCAGCAGGTCGGCCGGCTCGGCGCCGAGCGCGTCCAGCACCCGGGACCGTACGCCCTCTTCCTCGGCCGCGTTGCGCCACCAGCCGAGGTCGGTCGACACCAGATAACGGGTCGGACCGTCGCCGTCGCTGATCGCGAGCGCGGTGGCCCGCAGCGGCCGGTGCACGCCCGCCGCGAGGTCGGTGTCGGCGGCGCCCCAGTTGCGGGCCAGGATGCCGGCCGGCGGCGTGATGTCGCGGATCGCGACACCGACGCGTCCGGCGGCGGCCAACGGTGCCCAGCTCAGCTGTTCCATGATCAGTTCGGTCTCCGGGTCAGACGGTCCAGGCACTCGGGCGGTACCCGGCGGGGTCGGCGTGGTAGGCGGACCAGTGCAGCAGCGCGCTCACCGCGACCGCGTTGCAGCCCGGCCAATCCCTGGCCAGCAAGGGCGTCCCGAAGCGGGTGTCGAAGCCCCAGGTGGACAGCGCACCATGATCATGTTGGCCGGCGACGATCGCGTTTGCGGCGGCCACGCCCTTGATCAGATAGTCCGGTTTGCCGGTACTGCGGTGCAGCGCCAGCAGGGAGGCGAGCCAGTTGCCGGTGTGCACCTCCATCGGGTGGTAGCAGCGGTACTGCTCGATCACCGTCGGAGTCGGGCAGCGGACCTGGACCGGCGACTCCTCCGGCGCCCAGACCACGAACTGATCTTCGATGTAGGCGTTCAGTGCCTCCGCGTGCGCGACCCGGTCCGGCAGGTCGCAGTCCGGCCCGAGCAGGTGGCGGATCGTCTCGTTGGTGTCCCAGTTCTGCAGGTTGGTCCACGGCTGCACCGACGGTACGTCCTCGTACATCCCCTCCCAGCGGCCGTCGCTGATCGGCCCGCGGAGCAGCCACTGCTCGGCCCGCCGGCGAGCCGTGCCGAGCCGGTCGGCCCCGGACCGGTCGGCGAGCGGTTCGAGCATGATCAACAGCCGGATCGGCGTGATCACCGCCGAGGTGTACGCCTCCGCGACGGCACCCGTTCTCGGATCGACCCGGTACGGCCAGGAGCCGTCCGGCTGCTGCAGGTCCAGCAGCACGTCGGCGATCCGGCGGGCCCGGGCGAGGTAGCGCTCGTCCCCGGTGTGGGCGAACAGCCGCAGCATGGCCTCGCCGACCCGGGCGGACCGGAACAGCGTGATGTTGTGGCCCTCGACCAGCCCGCCGATCCGGCCGTGCTCGACGGTGGACGGGGACAGCCCGGCGCAGCGCCAGTCGTCGGGCAGGGTGTGCTCGAGCAGCCAGTCGCCGTACGCCAGTGCCTGCCGTTCCGCGACCGGTGCGAGCGGTGCGCCGGCGAACCGGTCGGCGTACCCGAGCAGGGCCAGTACGAAGCTCGGGTTGTGCAGGGACGGGAAGCCGAGCCGGCCGCGCACGCCGGTCGGGGTGTCCTCGAAGGAGGACCAGACGCTGCGCGGCGCGTCCCCTTCGTAGTCGTCCACCCGGTCCCGCGCCGGGCCGACCAGGTGGCCCATCGCGCGGTGCACGGCCGCTGTCCAGTCGGCCGGTTCGGGCGCCACCCCGTCGAAGCCGGGCACCCGCCAGAACCGCCGGGCAGCCCGTACCGCGACCTCGGCACCGGTGTCGTCGAAGCCTCGGACCAGCACGTCGACCGGCCCGAGCCCGAGGGCCGGCCAGGCCTCGACAAGATCAACTTCGGGGTCCGTCACCGTGCGCCGCCAGACCACCCGATCGCGGTCGGCGACCGCCACGTCGTACGAAGCGGTCGCCGCGGTCGGGTGCCAGCGCAGCACCGGCGGCGCGACGAACCGCGGCGACGCCGACGACGGGCCCCAGAAGTCGATCACCCGGGACTCGTCCAGCAGGCTCATCGCGACTCGCCGGCCGCCAGCCCGCCCATCGTCGAGGCGCCGACCGCCAGGTCTCCGGCCCCGGTCTCGCGCAGGGCCTCGCGGACGGCGTCCTTCGTGCCGGCGACGAGCTGATCGATGTCGGATTCCGTGTGGGCGTAGGAGATGTGGCTGCGCTTGAGGTTCAGCGGCAGCTCGAAGATCCCGCGGTCGATCAGCCGGCGCCGGTAGCCGACGAACAGGTCGGCCCGGTTGGCCAGCAGATCGCTGTACGTACGCGGTGCCGGGCCCGGCATGAAGTAGCTGACGAAGATCGAACCGTAGCCCGTCACGACGGCCGGAACGTCCAGCTCCGCGAAGACCTCGCGGAGGCCGGTGCGGGCCAGCTCGCCGAGCCGGAAGGTGTGCTCGTGCACCGGCTGCTCGGTCAGCTTGGTGAGTGTCGCCAGCGCCGCGGCGACCACGACCGGCGCTCCGTTGTACGTACCCGCGAAGAACGCCGGCCCGCCCGGCCGGGAGCTGAACTGCTGCATCAGATCGGCCCGGCCGCCGATCGCGCCGAGCGGGAACCCGTTCGCGAACGCCTTGCCCAGCGTGGTCAGGTCGGGCGTGATCCCGCTGATCTCCTGCCAGCCGCCGAGCGCGTGCCGGAAGCCGGTGATCACCTCGTCGAAGATCAAGATCGCGCCGTGCTTGGTGGTCTGCTCCCGCAGCGTGAGCAGGAACTCGTCGGTCGGCAGGACGCAGCCGATGTTGTGCGGCACCGGTTCGACGATCACGCCGGCGATCTGATCACCATGATCGGCGAACAGCCGGCGGACCGCCTCGGCGTCGTTGAACGGCAGCACCACGGTCGATTCCAGCACCTCGGGGAGGATGCCGGCTGAGATCGGGTCCGGCCGGTTCAGGGCCTCCTCGGCGGAGATCACGTTCAGGCTGACCGCGTCGTGCCAGCCGTGGTAGCAGCCCTGGAACTTGACCACCAGCCGCCGTCCGGTGACGGCCCGGGACAGCCGCAGCGCATGGAACGTCGCCTCGCTGCCGGTGCTGGTCAGCAGCACCTGCTCGAAGCTCGGCACCAGTTCGATCAACCGCTCCGCTAGCTCGATCTCGCCCGGCGTCACCCCGACGCCGCACAGGTCGACCTCACGGGTCACCGCCGCCACCGCGGCGCTGACGTCGGGATCGTTGTGGCCGAGCAGCTGCGGGCCGAACGCGGCGTGGTAGTCGGTGTAGGCCCGGCCCTCGGTGTCGAAGAACCGGGCTCCCTCGGCGCGCGCGACGACCAGGTCGGTGATCCCCGGAACACTGCGCTGCCCGCTGTTCACGCCGCCGGGGATGGCCGCCCGGGCCCGCTCGGCGAGCGGCGCGCCGGCACCAACTGCATTCACTCTCTGTCTCCTTCGATCGATGGGTCCGGGTCGTAGCCCAGGAACAGCTCGAGATGATCAACTTGCTTCTGCAACAGGGCCGCCAGCTCGTCGAACCGGGCCACCGGGACGCGGCTGCCCGGGCCGCTGACGCTGAGCGCATAGCGGGCGGTGCCGCTGTGATCACGCACCGGTACGGCGACGCAGCGCAGCCCGGCCACCGACTCCTCGTCGTCGACCGCGTAGCCGCGCCGGCGCACCTCGGCGAGGTCGGCCAGCAGGGCCCGCAGGGAGGTCAGGGTGCGCGGCGTGCTGGCCCGGAACTCGTACCTGCGCAGCGATTCCCGGACCTCCTCCTCGGTCAGCGTCGACAAGATCGCCTTGCCGAGACCGGTCGAGTGCCAGGCGTCCGTCTCGCCGATCGCCGCTCCCTTGCGGATCGGGTGCCGGCTCTCCACGGCGTGCGCGATGACGAGTTGATCACCGGTGCGGACGCCGAGCGTCGCGGTCTCCTCGCACTCGTCGACCACGGTCGCCATGGCCGTCCCGGCCAGCCCCATCAGGCCCTGCCGGCCGAGGGCGCTGCGGCCGAGCGCGAACAGCCGCATGCCGATCCGGTAGTGCCGGGTCCGCGGGTCGCGTTCCACCCAGCCGTTCCGGACCACGCTGTTCAGGTAGCGGAGGGCGGTCGGCTCGCTGAGGCCGGCGCGCGCGGCGACCACGGAGAGCGGGCCGGGCTGCTCCGCCACGGCTTCGAGCAGGCCGGTCAGCCGCTCGACGCTCTGCAGTCCGTCGGGGGTCGCCATAATTGATCATGTTCCATTCAGTGACAGTGTCTTTCACTAGTACGATAGCGCGAAGACATGGCGTACTGTCAACGACCGGCGTCAGTCCCCGACTCTGGAGCGAAGCATGAAGATCACCGAAGTGGACACGGTCGTCTGCGATGCCGGCATGCGGAACTGGGTGTTCGTCCGGATCCGGACCGACCAGGGGTTGGTCGGTTGGGGCGAGGCGAGCACCGAGTGGCGGACCCATTCGATCGTCGGGGCGGTGCGCGACTTCGTGCCGTTGTTGATCGGCGAGGATCCGTACCGGATCGAACACCTGTGGCAGAAGCTCTTCCGGCAGCAGTTCTGGAAGGGCGGCTTGATCACCATGAGCGCGCTGTCCGGCATCGATCAGGCCCTGCACGACCTGAAGGCGCAGGCGCTCGGCGTCCCGCTGTACGAGCTGCTCGGCGGCCGGGTCCGGGACAAGATCAGGCTCTACGACCATCTGGGCGGCGGCGACCCGGACGCGGTCTACGGGGAACTGTCGGCCGAGCGGTTCGCCGACAGTGCGCGGCGCAGCGTCGAGGAGGGCTTCGATGCGGTGAAGGTGCTGGCCGTGCCGATGGGTGCCGGGCTGCCGTCCGGCGCGGCGCTGCGCACCACCGACCGGGTGATGGCCGCGGTCCGGGATGCCGTCGGCGACGAGGTGGAGATCATGATCGACCTGCACGGCCGGTGTACGCCGGCCGCGGCGATCGCCTTCGCCGGGGTGCTGCGGCCGTACCGGCCGTGGTTCCTGGAGGAGCCGTGCCAACCGGAGCTGGTCGAGGAACTGCCCGGGATCGCTGCCGGGGCAGGGATTCCGATCGCCCTCGGCGAGCGGCTGTCCGGCCGCGGCGAGTTCCTCCGGGTGCTGCGGACCGGTGCCGTCGCCGTCCTGCAGCCGGACGTCTGCCACTGCGGCGGACTGTCCGAGCTGCGCCGGATCGCCGGCCTGGCCGAGGCCTTCGGCGTCACCCTCGCGCCGCACAACCCGCTCGGCCCGATCGCCACCGCGCACAACCTGCACTTCGCGATGGCCACCTCGAACTGGCTGATCCAGGAGCAGATGCGCGCCGCCGCCCCGATCTGGGACGACATCCTCACCACCCCGCTCGAGTTCGCCGACGGCTACGCCGTCCCGCCGGCCGGCCCCGGCCTCGGCACCGCCGTGAACGAGACCGTCGCCGCCGCCCACCCCGGCACCGAAACCGAGCTCCAACTCTCCACCCGCCTCCCCGACGGCACCCTCTGCGACTGGTGACCCCCGCGAAGACTCCCAGGTTTCGCCGAGTGTGACGTTACGGACCGGTGAGATCGATTTCGCGTGGTCGTACCGTCACACTCGACGATCTGCCCGGCACTCTCACGCGAGTGTTACCGTCCCCAGATGACGCCAGGCATCCGACTCGCGGTGTCCGGCCGAGCTGACAGCGGCGAGATTCTCGTCGATCTCGAGGTTCCCGACGAGCGCTATGACACCGACACCTTCCCACGGAGCGCTACCGGGCCGTGATCATCGACGCAGCGGGCAATACTTCACCCAGCCTCGGGATGTCCGGCGGGGCAACGGGAGGGCACGTGAGACTCACCTTTGCCTTCCCGGTCGAACGCTGGGCCGCGGCGGAGTTCGTTCGGCTCGAGCTCGGCAAGATCGAATTCACTCTTCACTTCGCCGACCTGGGACTGCCCCACAGCTGATCAGCCGCCGAGCCGGCGGGCCAAGGCGTCGGCGTCGGCTCGGGTGAAGTTGCCGGCGAGCTGTAGTTGGCCGCCCGGGATCTCCTGCTGCACCATCGGGGCGGAGATCAACTCCTCGCCGATGATCATGGCCATCCGATTCTTCGGATCCGGCTCCGCGGCGAGGTCTGCGGTCACCTCGGCCAGGGTGTCGGCGGCGTCGGCGGGCAGGGTGATCAAGATCATCCAGTTGCCGCCCGAGTCGGTCTCGACCTTCACCTGTTCGAGGCGTTCGACGGTAAGCCGACTCGGCCCGAGCCGCAGGCAGGATCGCGGGTTGTCCGGCTCGGGGTAGGTCCGGTCCGACCCGGCCGACGCGCACGGCGCCGGCCGGAGTTCGGTGACCTGGTGGAACGCCAGCGGCTCGGAGAGCCCGGCCGGAGTCGGTGTCGGGGATCGCCCCGGCCAGCCCGGCAGCAGGCCGCAGCCCGTCACCGTCATGATCAAGGTCAGGACGGCGAGGGCTGCGAACCGGCGCATGCGGTCAGGCTAGCCGACTCAATAGGTGACGTTGAGCCGCTTGGAGACGGGCGCTCTCCGGTCCAGGGCGCTCCCGGCGAGCGGGACGGTGTTGCCCTGGCCGCCGGGTTGCAGCACGCCGTTGATCTTGAGCGTGTAGTTGGCGTTCTTGTTCGCCAGCTCCTGCGGATCGTCGACGGTCACGATCACGCCGACCCGGTCCACCCGGCCGAGGATCCGGCGCAGTTCGCTCCGGTTCAGCGAAGCCTTGTGGGCCTTGCTCAGGTCCACGTCGGCGTACCGGACCGTCTTCCCGTCCAGCGTCCAGCCGACCAGCTGCACCCGCCAGTCGGCGACCTTCATCGGCGACACCTGGGTCGGCGACTGGCCGCCGTTCAGGGTGGTGCCGTCGGTGATCACCGTGTCGCCGAGCTTCACGTCCCGGATCCACCAGCCGGATGGTTCGCCGCTGCCGTTGCCGTTGGCGGCTCCGTCGGTGAGGTACCGGAACGAGACCAGGACGTTCTTGCCGGCGTAGTCGGACAGGTCGAAGCTCTGCGGCTGGTAGCCGTCGCTCAGGCCGGTCAGTCCGGGCAGTTGCGCGATGATCGACGCCTTGGCGCCGTCGGCGTACTCGCTGGTGGTGTTCTCGTTGCCGATGGTCTGGTAGGTCTCGCCACCGTCGGTCGACACCTGGACGACGCCGAAGTCCCAGTTGGCCTCGATGTCGTACCGGCTGGAGAAGGTCAGCTGACCGCCGCCGGCCGGCACCGAGACCGGGTAGACGATCGCACGATCAAGATCATCTCCTTCGCCGGACCAGAGTGCCGCGTCGTCGATCACCCACTGCAACGGATCCGCTCGATAGGTACCGGCACCGGCGAAGCTCAGCGACGTGATCGTGTCACTGTTCACCGGACGGTTCGCAATGCCCAGCACGTAATCCGACCCGTTGGCCGGGGCCCCGGGCGAATCGTACGAACCGGTCCAGGCCCAGTCGATCGCCGAGTTCAGCTCGCTCGCCGTGAACCGGCGCCGCTGGTCGCGATTGAGCCCGCGGGCACCCTCGTCCACCAGCCGGTCCACCGCCATCTGCGCGGCCCAGTCGTGCACCACGTCGGTGGCCTTCAGCCCCGGTGCGCGATCATCGAGATAGCGCTGCAGGGACCGCAGTCCCGGAGCGTCGTCGTTGTGCAGGTACGTGATCACACCGCGGCCGAACTGACCGGCCAGATAGCTGACGAAGCTGTACGCAGCACCGTAGTCGGCCAGCGTCTCGTTCGGCTGATCTTCCCAGCGGGTCAGGGAATTCTCCGCCCCGCAGTACGGGAACGCGTCCGAGCCGTGGAAGCCCTGGAAGCAGGTGAGGTGGCTGTCCGCGCCCAGTTCCCCGTACGCGAGCGTGGGGTCGACATAGCCGACGACGGTCTGCGCGTAGTCGGACAGGCCCTCGTTGAGCCAGGTGGTCTCGCCGGGCCCGGCGTAGTACTCCAGCAGATGCTGGTATTCGTGGGCGAAGGTGCCCTCGTAGAGGTGCGGCCGGGCCGGCTGCTGCGGGCTGCACGGTCCGCCCGGGGTCTCGTCCGGCGGGTTGGCGCCGGTGCGGTGCAGCCAGTCGTAGGAGTCGATCGTCATCACGTTGCGGTCGAATCCCTCGTTGTACAAGGCAGAGAAGAAGCCCGCAATGTAGGTCGACCCGGCCGGAGTGGTCTGATCGTAGAAGTTCTCGTCGCGGACGTTGCTGACCAGGACGACGGTCTTGTCACCCTCGCCCTTGAAGTAGTCCGGGTCGCCGCCGCCGATGATCTCCCACAGCGGTGCGCCGAAGCCGACGTCGACCGACTGCGTCCCGTCCCGCTCCGGAGCGACCGAGAAGACCTCCGACTCCTTGGGCAGGATGTTGCCGTCGAACTCGGTGATCATGGACTGCACCTGCGCGTCGGTGATCACGTTGCGGACGCCGTCGTTGCGGCAGTCGCCGTCCGGGTAGTTCAGGTTGCCCTGCACCCAGATCTCGATCTTGTCGCCGACTCCGCGCAGTGTGTACGGAGCGGCGCCATAACCGGCGACGCCGTAGACGAGCCAGTTCTTGCTGCCGCCGACCGGAGTGCCGGTCCCGGTGTCCTCGGTCGCGGGTGCGGACCGGAACTGACGTACCGCCGGAGCGTCGTCGCGGAACGACTTCTGCTCCGACCGGCTCAAGTCGATCTTGGATTTCTTGCGGATCTCGGCCGGCGCTTCCCTAGTGTCGGAGGCCAGCCGAGCGGCCGGTCCCGGACCGGGGTCGGCCGAAGCAGTAGTGGTGGAAAGGCCGATCAGGCCGGTGAGAGTGACGGCAAGCGACGCGGTGACGGCGACCGCAGCGCGTGCCCTCCGAGACATGCGGGACACCATGACGGGCTACCTCCAGGGGGTTGAGGCTGTTCCGGACAAGCATCCGCCGGGCCGCTCGGCTCGGCTGGGGATTCACGGAACAGCGGAAGATCTCCCGTGGAGGTCCTTGGACTTCAGTGATCAGCGAAGATTCTCCGGCGGGACCCCCGATTCGGCCGTACGGTTCTCGTCGGCGACGGCGTGCAGCGGAGAAATCGGACCGGCCGGTGCGTCGACCGGCCGCCGCTGTCCCCCGATCAGCGACCCGGCCAGGGCGGTGCGCCGGTAGAGCATGCTCCGGCCGGACCGCCAACTGACCACCATGCCGCTGTCCCGCAGGATCGACAAGTGCCGGCTGACGGTCGCCGGGCTCTGCTCCAGCCGCCGCGCCAGCTGGGTGGTGGACAGCGGAATGACCAACTGGTGCAGGATCGCGGACCGGCTGGCCCCGATCAGGGCGCCGAGTGGATCGTCCACCGCCGGCCGGTCAGCCAGGTCCTCCCAGACCCGGCCGACGCCGCGCGCCGGGTAGGTGAGTTCGAAGGTGTCCGCTTCATGATCGAGAACGAGAGTCGGCCAGAGGAAGATCGACGGGACCAGGGTCATCTGACGGCCGTCGTACGTCGCGTCCGGATAGTGCGGCTTGTCGATCATGAGCATCGCCCCGTCCAGCGACACCTCGGGATGCAGATCCTCCAGCAGCGAGAACAAACCGCCGCTCGCCGACCGCTCGCTGCGGTAGGCGAGATCGTCCTCCAGCACCGCCCGCATCCGATCCCAGTACGGCTCGATCGCGACCGCCCAGTACCCGGTGATCGCCTCCGCCAGCAGCCGCGGCGCAGCCGGGCCGGCGTCGATCAGCCGCTGCACCGACCGCGGTCGGGCCCGGCCGGCCCAGATCCGGGTCAGGTCGTCCAGCACCGGTCCGGCCGGCGTGCCGGCGAGCTTGATCAACTGCTGCTCGATCGTGGCCGCCCGCCCCAGGGCCGGCGGATACAGGACGGCCAGCGGCGGTCCCTCCGGCGGCGCCGCAGCCAGCAGCAGGTCAAGATCGATCCGGTCCAGGTCGGCCGAGATCCGGCGCAGCCAGCGGCGGTGCACCGCGGGCGGGCGTGGACTGGTCAGCAGCCGCAGGCTCGATCCCACCTCGACCAGTGGCGAGAGAGCGAGCCGTACCGTACCCAGGACGTCGGGGCTCAGCCGGAACCGGATCACGGGATCCATCCTCGGGCCCGCGGTCGGCGCCTGCCCAGCGTTAGTCCCGAGACGAACAAGAATCCCGGATCCCGGGAGGACGACAGGCCGATCTTGCTAAGGTGATCTTGGGCCGTGACTGGCGTTGGAGATGGGTCACCATCGGGAAGCGGCCTCGTCGACGTGACGTCGTGCCGTGCGCCTGGGCTCTTATGGGATTGCGATCCGGGAGACAGCGCCGTGGTATTTCATTCGACCCCTTCCGAAGGTTCCTGCCACCGGCCTCGGCTGGTCGGCATCGTCAACGTCACCGCAGACTCGTTCTCCGATGGCGGCAGATTCTTGGCACCGAAGGACGCCTTGGCGCACGCTCGCCGATTGCATGCCGCCGGCGCAGATGTCATTGAACTCGGCCCTGCCGCCAGTCATCCCGACGCCGAGCAGGTGACCGCCGACGAGGAGGTACGGCGACTGGACCCGGTCCTGGACCCCTTGGTCGCCGAAGGCATTCCAGTGGCGGTCGACTCGTGCCAACCCCGGACCCAGCGGTTCGCCGCCGATCATGGAGCGACGTTCCTCAACGACATTCAGGGCTTCCCCGACCCCGAGCGGTACGCGGAGCTGGCCGGCACCGGCTGCCGCCTGATCGTGATGCACTCGGTGCAGCGTCGAGGGCCCGCCACCAAGGTGCGAACCGATCCGCAGACCGTCCTCGCGGGACTGGAGCAGTTCTTCGACCAGCGGCTGGCGGCCCTCCGAGCGGCCGGCATCGACAGCGAACGGTTGATCATCGATCCCGGGCTGGGCTACTTCCTCGGCGCCACACCGGAACCGTCGCTGACCGTGATGGCCGAACTCCGGGCGATCAGGAACCGCTTCGGCGTGCCGATCATGGTCTCGCCCTCGCGGAAGTCGTTCCTCCGCGCGATCACCGGGCGGGATCTGGCGGGCATCGGGCCGGCCAGCCTGGCCGCCGAGCTGTACGCCGCCGGTCAGGGAGTCGACTTCATCCGGACCCATGACGTCGCCGCGCTCCGGGACGCGCTCACCGTACTGAATGCCTTGGAGCATCACGCCGGAGCCGGCCGATGACGCGCCTCGACCTGGACCGGATCCTGGCGGCTCGCCGGATGATCAATCCGATCTTCCTCGACACTCCCCTGTACCGCTGCGAGGCGCTGGAACCCGTCCTCCGCTGCACCGTGAGCATCAAGCTCGAGACGGCGAACCCGGTCCGCTGCTTCAAGGCCCGTGGCACCGAAGTAGTCGCGAGCCTGCTCGCCGAGCACGGCCCGCGGGCTGTCGTGTGTGCCAGCGCAGGCAATCTCGGCCAGGCTCTGGCCTGGTCCGGTCGGGCGCGAGGGCTGGAGGTCACCGTCGTCGCTTCCCGCTTCGCGCCTGCCACGAAGCTGGCTCGCATCCGCGCGTTGGGCGCACAGTTGGAGCTGGTGGACGGCGACATCGAAACGGCCCGCGAGCGGGCTGCGGCGCTTGCGCGCGACCGCGGCATTCGACTGGTCGAGGACAGCCTGGACCTCGAGACCTGCGAGGGCGCGGCGACCATCGGCCTGGAACTCGCCGACGCCCTGCCGTCCGCCGACTCGCCGTTCGATGCCGTGCTGGTCGCACTGGGCGGCGGCGCCCTGGCCACCGGTGTCGGGCAGGTGATCAAATCTCGGGCGCCCGGCGTCGAGGTGATCTGCGTCCAGCCGCTGGGCGCACCGGCGATGACGCGCTCCTGGCACGCACGGCGCGTCGTGACCACCGAGTCGATCAACACGATCGCCGACGGCGTCGCCGGCCGGCATCCCATCCCGGCCGTCCTGGACGACCTGCTCCTCGTCGCGGACGACGCCGTACTGGTCTCCGAGAAGTCGATCATGACCGGCATGCGGCTACTGCTCGAACACGCCGGCCTCGTCGTGGAACCGTCCGCCGCGCTGGGGATCGCCGCGATCATCGAAGACCGGGAGCGATTCGCCGGCCGCCACGTCGTCACCGTCGTCTGCGGCAGCAACGTCGACCTGGACGCCTATCGCCGCTGGGTCGACACGCCCTAGCTCCGGGTCAGGACGGCATCGCCCGGATGATCACGAGGGACCCTTCGAAGGTCTCCTGATCACCAAGCCCCCGTACGCCGCATCCCATTCACCGCTCTTCGGGAGCGATCCGGCTACGCCGTTCAGCGCGGGGACGAGCGAGGGTGGACGCTGGCTGCGCATGCTCGCGGAGGGTTCGACGGCCGCGACCGTACGGTCGGTCGGTTCGTAGTTTGCCGGCACCGGCACCGATGTTGATCACCGTGGTGGCATCACCCAGGACATCCCGGACCGCCTGCGCGATGCGTCACTCATGATCATCCTCCGCCAGCACCGCGCGCAGGCGACGGAGCAGGTCGACGGCGGCGGAGAGTTCCTCCTCGGACGCGGTTGCCGACGTCCGCTCGGCCCAGGCGAGCCGCCGCGGCCGGATCCGGTCCAGCGTCCGGTGCCCCTCCGCGGTCAGGTGGACCAACGGAGCTCTCGCATCGGCCGGATCCGGCGTGCGTTCGACCAGTCCCGCGGCCTCCAACTGGGCGACGGATTCGTTGGCCGACTGGCGCCGCATGCCCCGCCGCCTGGCGATCCCGGCGACGCTGCGCGGGCCATGCGCGACCGCACCCAGGGTCAACCATCGCGAGGCAGTGAGCTTGTCCTCGGCCACGATCGCGTCGCCCGCTCGGGCAAAGGCGTCGGCGAGCCGAAAGACCTCGTCGACCAACTCGGTCAGGCGCCCGGCCGAACTCATGCCCGCTCACTCAGACACACCAGGTGGCCGTCGGCGTCGCGCACCACAGCCATCCGCTCGCCCCACTCCCGCCTCTCGGGCGGATCGACGATGGCACCACCGGCGTCCGCCCACCGATTCACCACGTCATCGAGCGCAGGCGTCGCGAACCCCACGGCCACCGCCGTGTCGGAGGGCAAGGCCGGCCGTTCATGCAGCATCAGCTCGACGTTGTCGGCACTCTTCAGCCAGGCGAATCCCGGGGCGCGGTCCGCGACCTCCAGCCCGAGAACACCGGCATACAAGGCAAGCGCGTCCTCGATCCCGGCTACGGAGACGACGATGCGCTGCAAGGTCACAGCATGATTCATGATCATCATCCTCGTCGGTTCGACAGGTACCTGTCAATTCCTGACACGTACGGCTAGCGCAGTCGCAGCGGATTGCCGTACAGCACAATGCTGACGTCCGGCACCGTCCGTTCAAGATCGACCAGAACCGTGGCATCGGCCGGGGACAGCTGTGCCACCTCGATCAGCTGACACAGCTGAACCGTTCCCGCCGGCCCGCGATGGTCCCGGTGGTAGATCATCACCAGCTGCCCAGTGGCGGCTTCGAGCTGCCGGACGACATCGGCGACAACACCGGTGGGCACCTGGATCTCCGCCCAGTCCAGCCGGGCGAGCAGGTGGCTCGGCAACTGTGCCAGCCAGGGAAATGACGCGCGGACCTCCAGGGTGTGGCGGATCGCTCCGGCACTTCTGCCCCACCGCCGGCTCAGCTCCTCCACCGTCGCACCTGCCCGGTGCTCCGCGCCCAGTTGATCAAGATCAAGCTCGCCATCCATGGGGATCAGCCCTTCGGCTCGTGATCTTCGATCTGGTCGACATCGCTCATCCTCAGCCATGATGCCGCAACCCGTTGATCCATCATGGGTTCGGGGCCGAGCAACGGATGGACCATGGACAAGGTGGTTTCCCAGCGTCGCTGGCCCAAGGATCGTCACCTCGCACCTGAACGACCGGAGCCTCAGTTGTCCGTAGCAGCACAGCATGATCACCAATTCGCCGATCTGCTCCAGACAGCATGGTCACGCATCCAGCACGTGAACCCAGAAGTTCCCGACCTTCGGATCTCCCTGGGCACCAGGGTCCGCGACCTGCATCCGGTCACCGTGCCACCGCCTGGTGATGACGCGGCCGAACGAATCTTCTCGGCCCTGTTGCATGAAGCCGCACATGGCCTCGCTTCGTACCGCAACCTCCATGCGACGAGCAGACAGGGCCGCTACCACAACAGCACCTTCAAAGCCCTCTCCGAAGAACTCGGCCTCGTGGTCAGCCGATCCCCCACTCTGGGCTGGCCTCGGCTGAACACCGACGTTCCCTGAGCTCAAAGGAATTACGTCAGCGAGTGGACGATAAGGGCAGGTCTCAGCGCCGGAATCTGCCATTAGAGTCCACTCGACGAGTTCAGATGCCGCCCGCGAGATTCGGTTGCTGCGAGACGCAGGTCTCCGCAGCCGATCGGAACCTTGTCGTCGCGTTGCGCTGCCGCAGACTCAGCGACAACATCCTCGAAGGGCTAAGCCTGTTAACCAGACTACTGGCCCCACGAGCACCGTCTCGTGGCCGCTGATCATGCGGCAACTTCCCTCACCGGACAGTTCTGCGGCGCCAGGTGTCGACCGATCGTCAGCATCATGGTCGCGGCGTGGTGGCGGGTCGTCGAAATCCAGCCGGACCGGCCGGTGGCGTTCGATAGGGTCGAGTGCTTGCTTACGGAAGATTCTGGCTTGGAGGGCTTCTCGATGTTGGATCGTTCGACGGTGGATTCGTTGTTTCCTTCGGACCTGCCCGAGACCCAGCAGTGGGAGGATCGTTACCCGACCAGGGTCCTGTCGGCCGGGGCGCTTGTCACCCGGTTCTGTCCCTCGCCGACCGGCTATGCCCATATTGGTGGTCTGTACGTTGCCACGATCGATCTCGACCTCGCACGGCACAGCAGTGGCGTCTATTTCATCCGGATTGAGGACACCGATCAGAACCGGAGCGTGGCCGACGCCGAGGACCAGTTCAGCCGGGTGTTCGACTACTTCGGCATCAGTTCCCAGGAATCTGGTGACGACACGTACGGCCCGTATCGGCAGTCAGATCGAGAACTGATCTACCTGAGCTATGTCCGCGAATTGTTGCGGCAGGGTCAGGCCTACCTGTGTTTCGCGTCCAGCGCCGAGCTCGCCCAGATCTCGGAGCAACAACGCACGGGCAAAGTCCCGACCGGTTACTACGGTCGGTGGGCGTTGTGGCGGGACCGCGACCCGGCCGAGGTCGAGCAGCGGATCGCCGCGGGCGACCCCTACGTTGTCCGGTTCCGCGCACCAGATGACGCCGCCGGGCAGCGGACCCACTTCACCGATGCCATCCGAGGCCGACTGGAACACGAGGCCAACCGCAACGACGCCGTGATCCTGAAGTCCTCAGATCGGCTTACCCGGCTGCCGACGTACCACTTCGCGCACGCTGTCGATGATCATCTGATGCGCGTCAACTTGGTCATCCGCGGTGATGAATGGATCTCCTCGGTCCCACTGCATCAACAACTCTTCACCGCTCTGGGCTTCGAGCCGATCCAGTACGCCCACATCGCGCCGCTTATGAAGCAGATCCCCGGCGGCAAACGCAAGCTCTCCAAACGCAAAGATCCCGAAGCCAACGTCGACTTCTATCTCCAGGCCGGCTACCCGGCTCCCGCCGTCCTGTACTACCTGCGCGGTCTGGCCAATGGCCGGCTAGCCGAAATGCCCCTGCCGGATGCGATGGCAGCCCCGATCCACCTTGCCGAGTGCGGTGTCGCTGGACCGCTGGTCGATCTGGTCAAGCTGGACGACATCAGCGCCGACTACATCGCCACCATCCCAACCCCCGAGCTGTTCGCCGAGATCCTGCGCTGGGCGTCGCGACACGATGCGCTACTAGCCGACGTTCTCCAGGACTACTCGCGTACGGCACTACGGGCGCTGGCCGTGGAACGCGACGGTGCCGACAACCCACGCAAGGACCTGCGCAAGTGGTCGGACTTCCGGCAGGCCTACGGGTTCTTCTTCGACGAACTGTTCACCCCGCTGGCCGGCGCCGATGATGAACGACTCAAGCCTGTCGGCATCCAACCCGAACTCGCCATGCAATTCGCCGAGGATTTCGCCACCCACTATGAGCCCTCGCCCGACGGCGCATGGTTCGATCAGATCCGCGAGCGGGCCTCTCGTCACGGATTCGCGGCCAACGCTCGCGAGCTCAAACAGAACCCCGACAAATATCCCGGATCCATCCGCGAGGCATCCCAACTCATCCGCGTCGCTCTCACCGGATCAACCCGTAGTCCAGACCTCCAAGCCGTAGCAGAAGTCCTGGGCCCAGAACGCGTCATACAACGAGTCCGGGCGATCAGGGCCTAACGCCCTAACTGCTCGCAGCAGGTTCGACCACCAGGCCTGTTTGATCTCCCAAGGCAAACGTTCCGCCTAGTCAACCGGCCTTCCTTGCTCCCCGGGAAGGAGTCGAACCTTCGTCGCTGATCCTGATTCAAAGTCAGGCGGGCCCTGCCGGCAGACCAACCGGGGAACGGCCGAGCGCTCGGCCAGGGTCAAGAGTACGCATCGTCACGGCTGCCGCGCATCTCGGTTCCCGGACGGCACCGGGAGCGGGCCCGACGAGGCGTGGAATGGATTTCTCCATCGGCTTGCGGTTGGGGAGACTAGGACAATGCCTCCCCGATCTGCGCCGCGCCGGGCACGCCGGGTCCGGATGACCGGCGCCGAGCGCCGTGAACAGCTGATCGCGGTGGCCCGCGGATTGTTCGCGGACAAGGGCATCGACGGGACCTCGGTCGAGGAGATCGCGGCGGTGGCGGAGGTCAGCAAGCCGGTGGTGTACGAGCACTTCGGCGGCAAGGACGCCCTCTACGCGGTCGTGGTCGACCGCGAGGTGACGACGCTGCTGGACGGGATCGGCGCTGCGCTGGCCAAGGAGGGCCGGTCGCGCGAGGTGTTGGAGCAGGCGACGCTGGCGTTCCTCGACTACATCGAGGGGCACACCGAGGGATTCCGGATCCTGGCCCGCGGCTCGGCGGCCGGCGAGTACGCGACGCTGCTCGGTGACGTGGCCAGCCGGGTGGAGCAGGTGCTCCGGACCGAATTCCAACGTCGCGACCTCGACCCGAGGACCGCGCAGCCGTACGCACAAGCACTCGTGGGAATGGTGGCCATGACCGGACAGTGGTGGTTGGACAACAGTCGTTGGGGCCGCAAGCCCGACGTGGCGGCGCATCTGGTCAACCTGGCCTGGAACGGCCTGCGCGGCCTCGAGGCCCGGCCCTCCCTGGCGAGCCGGCCATGACCCGGGTCGTCGACGACGCGCCCGGCGCGCGGCTGGACACCCGCGCGGCCGCGGTCGCGGTGGCCGGGCTCTTCGCGGTCAACGGGATGCTGCTCGGCGGGTACGGCGGTTCGCTGCCGGCCCTGCGCGCCAAGCTCGGGCTCGACTCGACGGCGATCGCGATCCTGCTCTTCCTGGCCGGTCTGGCCGCGATCCTGACCATGCAGGTCGGCGGTCGGCTGGCCGACCGCTACGGCGCCCGGCCGGTGGCACTGCTCGGGCTGCCGGTGATCATCGCCGGTTGCCTGGTGGTCGGCTTCGCGCCGGTGTACGGCCTCGCGATCGCCGGCGCGATCATGATCGGACTCGGCAACGGGGCGATGGACGTCGCGATGAACGCGGCCGGGGTCCAGGTCGAACAGGCCCGGCGCCGGCCGATCATGAGCCGGTTCCACGCCTTCTTCTCGATCGGCAACTTCGTCGGGGCCGGCCTGATCCTGGTGATCTCCGGCGTGTTCGGGCTCGGCGGCGGAGCCGTGGTGCTGCCGTTGATGATCACGATGGCGGTGATCGCCGTCGCCACGCTGTGGCCGCTGATCCGGCTCACGCCGCGCGCGACGCCGGTGCACCACACGGTCGACGGAGTTCGGACCAAGGTGCCCGTCGTGGCCTGGCTGCTCGGCCTGATGGCCATCGGGTACGGGCTCGCGGAGGGCACCGCCGTCGACTGGGCCTCGATCCACGTCACCGACGTGGCCCGGGTCGATCCGGCCGTCGGCGCGATCGGCCTGATCGCGGTGAGCGCGTTCATGACCCTGATCCGGCTGCTCGGCGATCAGCTGGTGCTCCGGTTCGGCCGCCGGGCCGTGGTCCGGTTCGGCGGCATCTGCGCCGCGGCCGGCTACCTGATCGTGATCACCACCACCCCGCTGCCGCTGTTGGTGCTCGGCTGGGCGCTGGTCGGGTTCGGCGTGGGCATGATCGCCCCGCAGGTGTACGCGGTCGCCGGGCACCTCGGCGGCGGCCGGGTGCTGGCCCTCGTGGTGACCTTCGGGTACGCCACGTTCCTGATGGGTCCCGCCGTCACCGGTTTCCTGGTCCGCCAACTCGGCGTGCAGCATGCGATGATCCTGCCCGGCGTGCTCTGCCTGGTGATCATCGCGCTCGCCGTCGTACTGCCGAAGACCGACGACGGCATCAATCCGCGTCAAGAGTCTTGACATCTACACTTCAGCCATGGCGCAACCGCTTCCGGCTGCCGCGGGCGAACCGCGGGACGAGGTCGACCTGGTCGTCCAGGCCTGGCAGCGGGAGCGACCCGACCTGGACACCGCTCCGATGGAGGTGCTGTCCCGGGTGACCCGGCTGGCCCGGCACCTGGACCGGCTGCGCCGCTCGGCGTTCGCCGCCCACGGGCTGGAGTCCTGGGAGTTCGACGTGCTCGCGGCGCTGCGCCGGGCCGGCGACCCGTACCGGCTGTCGCCCGGGCAATTGCTCCGGGAGACCATGGTCACCTCGGGCACCATGACGAACCGGGTGGACCGGCTGGTCGGCCGCGGGCTGGTCGGCCGGGAGAGTCACCCGGGCGACCGGCGCGGCGTCCTGGTCACCTTGACCGAGGCCGGCCGGTTGGCGGTGGACGCCGCCCTGGCCGACCTGTTGGCCGCCGAGCGGGAGATCCTGGCCGGACTGCCCACCGACCAGCATGATCAACTCGCCCGCTCGCTGCGCTCCCTGCTGCTGCCCTACCGCGCCGAGTGATCAACCAAGGGCGCGGAGCAGTTCGCCGCGCTCCCGTTCGGTGATCGTCCGGTTGGCCACGTAGCGGTCGAGTTCACGGGCCGCGACGGCAGTGCTGCTGCGATCCGCGATTAGCTTGTTGATCACGTCCTGCAGGGTGCAGCCGGTGATCACGAAGCGGTTCCGGACCGGCGTCACGACGCCCCGTACGGTGACGAAGTCACGGATGTCCGGGGTCGCGCACTGGGTCTCAGCAGGGGTGAACCGGCCGTAGTGGATCGGGTTCTCGAAGCCCGCCGGCCAGACCAGCATGAGTAGGTCCCGGTCGGCCGAAAGCTCAAGCCGGTAAGCCTTCTCGGCCTGCCGGTCCCCCTTCAGCGTGAACGGGTCGAGCGCGAACAGGGATTCGCCGACGCTCGCGTACAGGTAGCCGTTCGGGTGGAAGATCAACTCGCCGCGGGAGGCCGCCTGGACCGCCCCGACGCCGTCCAGCGGAACGGCCCGGATCACCTTCCAGGACACGGGATCGAACTCGAAGACGGTCGAGTCGGCGAGTCCGTACAGGCGGCCGTTGTGGGCGGTCAGCGCGTTGACGCTGCGGGCGCCGGGAACCGGCTCGATCGACCGTACGACCTCGCGTGTCGCCGGATCCCATTCGACCAGCTTGGCGGTGCCGGCGATCGGGTCGGTCCCGGTGCCGCCCTCGGTGCTGCTGCCGGCATAGACCTTGTCACCGAGGAAGGCCAGCGCGGCCATCGTGTGATCTTGAACGACGTTGCGGGTCACCTGCACCGAGCCCGAGGCCAGGTCGACGGTCGCGATGGCGCCGCCGCGCAGCCCGTAGTCCGGCGACGTCGCGGCATAGAGGGTGCCGTCGTGCACCTGGACGTCGATCGGCCGGATCTGCGCGTGGCTCTCCTTGAGGTTGGCGAAGATCTTCGGGTTGTCCGCGCCGGCCGGCTGATCGGGACGGAAGGCGATCAGGCTGCCGTTCGGGTACGTACCGGCGTAGATCGTGGTCTCGTCCTCCTCGCCCAGGGTCCAGTCCTCGACCTGGCCGAGTCGGGTCACCGGCGTGATCACTCCGGAGGCGACGTCCAGCTTGGAGGTGCTGCCGTTGAGGAACGCGTCGAAGAAGATCTCCGAGCCGTCCCGGGTCGGCAGCAGGTGCTGCAGGCCGGCCGGGGCCGGCGCGAACGGGTACGAGAGGCTGCCGGTCGCCCCGGTCGTCGGGTCGTAGCGGAATCCGCCACCGGAGTAGTTGCCGGCCAGCGCATAGAGCACTTCATGATCACCTTCGGTGGTCCAGCCGTAGCCGATCAGGGCGCCCCGGGTGGACGGCTTGTCGGTCGTGGTGACCGTGTCGGTGGTCAGGTCGTAGTACGCGAGGTGCGAGACGGCGTTCACCAGCCGGCTGAAGTAGACCTTGTGATCACGCGGCTCGGAGACGCCCCGGGCCACCATCGGCAGGCCGGTGACCGGCTGCCCGGTGCCGGCGTCGGTGACCGGAACCTCCTTGTTCGCCACGGAATCGAAGACCCGCAGCGTGTTGTTGACGTTGGCCAGGACGCGCCCCTCGGCGTAGTCCAGATCGATCACCGAGGCGCCCGGGAACGGCGCGGCGACCTCTGCCTCGGTGAAGGTCTTGCTGGCCAGATCGAGTTTGAACAGCTTCGGGATCGGCTGGGTGCCGACGAACAGGGCGTTCTGGTCCGGGTCGTAGACGGTCGACTTGAGGTACTTGATCTCGTCGTTGTCGACCGGCTTGCCGAAGTCGGTGAAGCCCCGGTCCGGGTGGAAGGACCAGACGTGAGCGTTCGGATAGGACCCACCGAATACGGTGCCGTCCGGAGCGATCGACAGGCCGAACAGGTACGTCTCGCCGGCGACCGGCTGGCCGAGGTCGGCCATCTCCTTGGTCGCCGGGTCCCAGGCGTAGAGGTGGCCCTGGTAGTAGGTGCCGACGTAGACCACGCCGTCCGGGCCGACCGCGATCGTCGGCCCGCCGGACGCGCCCGGCATCGAGTACTTCCCGAGCAGCGTGTTGGTGCCGTTCACCGAGGTGGTGACGTTGAGCTCGGCGTTCTCCCCCATCACCGGCGCGTACGCGGCGAAGGTGCCGTCCGGCAGCGTCCCGTACGCGCCCTCGACCACGGTCAGTGAACTGATCGTCGGGCCCAGGTCGCGCAGTTCGCCGGTCGGTGGCGGCGGCGTCTGCAGCTTCGCCGCCGGCTCCCCCTGCGCGGCGGTCGGCCCGACCACCGCCAGCCCGAGGGCGAGGACGAGCAGAGCTGTTGCGGTACGGCCGAGAGCACGCATGGGCTTCCCCCAAGTTCCGGAGCATCTAGCTTCCTGGCTGCAACTGCGACAGGCGATGCGGAGCGGCAACCCCGGGTGGAGCAGGAAGCATGGCGCGTGCTCCGCGAGTCGTCGTGTAGCGAATCTGTCGCGTCCCAAATTGCGGTTAAGCGTAAGCGATAATTCCGGCGAGGGATAGACCCGAGATCTCAGACGAGCCGCGCGACCCGGATCTCGACCGCAACCAGGACGGCCAGCACGATGCCGGTGATCAACTCCGGCACCGGGGTCGCGGTCGAGGCCAAGATCAACACCACCGCGGCGAGGAACGGCGCCCAGGTCCGCGGCGACGAGTCGTGCCGGCGCAGATGGAGCGCCCAGAGCATGATCAACAACACCGCCACCGGCACGGTCACGGCCAGCCCGGTGACCAGCGCGCTGCCGTGGTGCTCGGACCCGGACCAGAAGTCCACCCGGGCCGCCAGCCCGGCCCCGACCGCCGCCGCGGCCGCGAGGATGAAGTAGTGGCCCCAGCCGAACATGAACGCCGCGGCCTGGTGCGCCCGGTCCACCGAGGACAGCACGTCGCCGGCCGACCGGGAGAAGTAGAGCCACCAGGCGCTGAACACGATCAAGATCCCGGAGCCCACCACGATCAGCACCGAGGAGGTCCAGAGTTGATCATCCTTGAGGGCGCCCTGGATCGCCAGGGTCGTCGACAGCACGGTCTCGCCGAGCACGATGATGAAGAACAGGCCGTACCGCTCGGCGATGTGATGCGGGTGCCAGGGCGTCCCGCCGGTCCGCTCGGCGAACAAGGGAACGGCGAGTTCCATGATCCCGAGCAGTACGAACAGCGGCGTGACCAAGACCGGCGCGGCCGCCGTGATCGGCAGCCAGGCGATCCAGCAGACCTGCACGACCACGATGCCGAGCGCGTAGCGGATACAGGTCTGGCGCCGTTCTGGATCGTGATAGGCGGCACGCAGCCATTGCGCGACCAGCGCGATCCGCATGATCACGTAGCCGGTGACGCCGAGAACCAGATTCCCCTCGAACAGGCCCGGGATGCCGGCGGCGAGCACCAGGGAACCGAGGATCTGCAAGATCGTCAGCAGCCGGTAGATCACGTCGTCGTTGTCGTACGCGGACGCGAACCAGGTGAAGTTCAACCAGGTCAGGAAGATCGCGAAGAACGCCATCATGAAGCCGATCAGGCCCTGCATCTCATGGTGATCGGAGATGTAGTGGTGAAATTCGGCCGCGGCCTGGGCGATCGCCACGACAAAGCAGAGGTCGGTCAGTAGCTCCAGCGGCGTAGCGGCGCGGTGCGGGTCGGCCGGGTCACGCGGACGCAGGGCGCGGATGATCGGCATGGCTCCTCGTACGTTCTCCACGTGAGTCATCGTCGCGGACGCGGCCCCGAAGTTGTAGCCGCCGGGCACTCTGGGGCGACCGCGTGTCGCCCGGCCGCCGTGGCCCCGGGTGTGCTCAGGCGATGACGCGGGCGCCGTGGACCGGGCCGACGGCACGCCGGACGGTGCGGCAGATGCCCTCCGCGCTGAGCCGGACGGACAGCTCGATCGCGGCCGACTCGGTCGCGGCCAGGAAGGCGACGGTCGGGCCGGACCCGGACACCACCGCTCCGAGGGCGCCCAGTTCGAGCCCGGTGTCCAGGACCCGGCGCAGCTTCGGCCGCAGGGTCAGTGCGGCGGCCTGCAGGTCGTTGTCCAGGGCTGCCCCGAGGGCGGCGGCGTCGCCGGCCCGGAGCGCGTTCATCAGTTCGTCGGAGACGCTCGGCGCCGGCGCGGTACGGCCACCGAGGTCGTCGTACAGGCCGTACACCTTGGGCGTGGAGAGGCCCTCGTCGCTGAACGCCAGCACCCATTGGTAGCAGCCGCGGGCCAGCGCCGGCACCAGTCGCTCGCCGCGGCCGCTGCCGATCGCGGTGCCGCCGACCAGGGCGAACGGGACGTCGCTGCCGAGTTCCGCGGCCAGCGCGAGCAACTCCTCCTGCTCCAGGTCGAGCGCCCAGAGTTCGGCGCAGGCGACCAGCGCCGCCGCGCCGTTGGCCGAGCCGCCGGCCAGCCCGCCGGCGACCGGGATCGACTTCTTGATCGACAGCCGTACGCCCTCGGCCGGCGCGTACGTCTCGGCCAGCCCGCGCGCCGCCCGGATCGCGAGGTTGGTGTCGTCGGTCGGCACCAGCTCGGCGTCCTCGCCGGTGACCTCAACGGTGAACTCGCCGGACGGGGCCGGTTCGGCGATCACCTCGTCGTACAGCGAAACGGCATGGAAGACCGTGGCCAGCGGATGGAATCCGTCCGATCGCGGCGGCCCCACCTTGAGCGCGAGATTGATCTTGGCCGGTACGCGGACGCGAACACCGGTCGGGGGCAGGGCGGCAACCACACTGCGAGGCTAGTGCCCGCCCGGACCGCCCCGACGAGCGACCCGCCTACGCCCCCGTCAGGTACGCGAGTTCAGGGCTTCGGCGATCCGCGCGAAGTCGGCGATCCCGAGCTGCTCGCCGCGGGTCTGCGGGTCGACACCGGCCGATTCCAGGACCGCGCTCGCGGCGGCCGACGACCCGGCGGTCCCGGAGAGCGCCGACCGCAGCATCTTGCGCCGCTGCGCGAACGCGGCGTCGATCACCGAGAACACCTGTTCCCGGCTCGCCGTCGTCGGCACCGGATCCCGCCGGTCCAGCGCGACCAGCCCCGAGTCGACGTTGGGCACCGGCCAGAACACGCTCGGCGCGACGCTGCCGACCCGGCGCGCGGCCGCGTACCAGGCCAGCTTGAGCGACGGGATCCCGTACGTCTTGCTGCCCGGCCCGGCGACCAGCCGGTCGGCCACCTCCGACTGCACCATCACGAGGCCGTACCGCCAGCTGTCGAAGGTGGCCAGCAGGTGCAGCAGCACCGGCACCGACACGTTGTACGGCAGGTTGGCGACCACCTTGGTCGGCGGCTCGGGCAGCGTGTCCACCCGCAGCGCATCCGCGGTGAGTACGGTCAGCGCGGCGGCCCGGTCCGGCGCCAGCCGCTGCACCGTCGCCGGCAGCGCCCCGGCGAGCAGTTCGTCGATCTCGATCGCGATCACCCGGCGGGCCCGGTGCAGCAGGCCGAGGGTCAACGACCCCAGCCCGGGCCCGATCTCGACCACCACGTCGTCCGGCCCCACGTCGGCCAGCGCGACGATCCGCCGCACCGTGTTGGCGTCGGTGACGAAGTTCTGTCCGCGCTGCTTGGTCGGCCGCAGGCCCAGCTCGGCGACCAGGCCGCGGACGGCGGTCGGGTCGAGCAGGCGTTGATCATGGTCGGAGGCCACGGGTGAGGATAACGCGAATCCGGCCGGCCGGGCCTCGAGCCGGTGGCGCGCCACCGACGGGAGGCCCTAAAGTTCCGCGGACAGTCCGTGGCGTCGAGTGGAAGGAATCGTCGTGTCCGGGACCTCGTTCACCGAACGCGTCCTGCAGCTGGGCCTGACCCCGGCCGAGGCGAGCCGACTGCTCGAGGCGTCGCCGTCCCGGCTGCGCGGCCTCGGCGGCGACCCGGCCGAGATCTTCGCGCCGGTCCGGCACAAGGTCGGGATGCTCTTCACCTCCCGTTCCGGCACCACGTTCTTCGTGGACGTGCTGAACCGGTCCGGCGCCTTCGGCGACATCCGCGAGCACCTGAACCCGTACCGGCAGAAGACCGGGGCGAGGAAGTGGAAGTCGGCGTCGATCGCCGATTTCCTGGCCGAGACCGTACGGACCTATGCGTCGCCGGAGGGCGTGTTCGGCTTCAAGGGCACCGCCGAGGCGCTACTGCCGCTGGCCCAGGTCGGCGAACTCCCCGACAACGCCACCCAGTGGTCCTGGATCACGGTGCACCGCCGCGACATCGTGGCGCAGGCCGTCTCGCTGTTCCGGGCCAAGGCGACCGGCGTCTGGCACACCGTCGGCAAGCTGGCCGGCAAACCGCCGATGCCGCCGTACGACTACGCCGGGATCGAGAAGCAGGTCGAGCTGATCCAGCGCAAGCAGGGCCAGATCGAGCGCTTCATCGCCCAACAGGGTCTGGCCCCGCTGCGTCTGGTGTACGAGGACTTCAAGGACGATCCGACCGACGCGCTGAAGGCGGTCTTCGACCACGTCGGCCTGATCCCGCCGCCGAACCTGTCCATGCTCGCCGAGCAGGGCGAGTTCGTCGTGATGGCCGATGACCAGAGCCGCAGCTACGCCGACCGGTTCGCCGCCGAGTCCGCCGCCCGCCTGGGTTAGCCCGCCGCGGCGACCTTCTCGGCGAAGGTACGCATCGTCTCCATGAACAGCCCGCCGCCGTAGCTGATCCGCGCGACGCCGAGCCCGGCCAGCTCCGCCACCCCGGTCGACTGCGGCATCCGGGCGATGTTGATCATGCCCTTGGTCTCCTTGGCCAGGGCGGCGATCTGGTCCGGCTGCTGCAGCGCGATCGGGTAGACGCACGCGGCGCCCGCCTCGAGATACCGGTGCGCCCGGTCGACCGCGTCGGGCAGGTGGTGTTCCTGCGGACTCGGCGTGTGGTCGCCGGCCTTCAACTTGGCCACGAACTCACCGATGTAGTTGTCGATCCGCGCGTTGATCACCAGCGGGTAGTCCGCGGCCTCGGCGGCCGTGTGGACCGCCTCGATCCAGGCCGCCTGCTCCTCCGCCTGCCGCTGCTGCCCGGTCGCGTGATCGGTGTCCTCGAGGTTGCAGCCGGCGACACCGATCCGCTTGAGCTCGGCGACCAGGGCCGTCGCATCGAGCCCGTACCCCGCCTCGGCGTCCACCGTGACCGGCACCTCGACGCCCGCGCTGATCCGGCCAGCCGCCGCCAGCATCTCGTCGCCCGGCGCCCCCTCGTGATCTTCGTACCCGAGACTTGCCGCGACCCCGGCACTGGTGGTGGCCACCACCGGATAGCCCGCGTCGACGACGACCTTGGCGGTTGCGACGTCCCACGCATTCGGCAGGACCAGCGGCGTTCCGGGCACGTGCAGGGATCGGAGCAGTTCGCATTTCTCAGTCAGGTTCATGACAACACTGACGGCGCAGCACGCCCTTCTGTGACTTCCGACTTATCCACAGTTGTTCCGCCAGGGAACTTATCCACAGGCCCGGACCCCGTTTGCTGGCCGAATCGGCGCGGCCGTCGGATCATCGTCGGGTGCCCGTGCGGATCCCACTCGACGCGCTGCTCGCCGACGGCGGCGGCGTGATCGTGGTGCGCCGCCATCCGGAGCACCGGCGCAGCCTGTACCGGCTCGTCGAACAGGGGCCGCTGACCACGATCCTGCCCGGCATCCTCGCCCCCACCGAAGCCGCCGACCGGCTCGACCTCCGGATCCGGGCCTTGGGGCTGTGGGACGACGACGCCGTCCTGACCCGGTGGGCCGCGGCCCGGCTGACGTACTGGCCGGAGCTCGACGTGCCCATGATCACGGGCGCGCTGCCGGGACGTCGGTCCGTGCCGTCCGGCTTCGAGGTCGTACGAGAGGCCGTTCCGCGGCTTCTCGTCCGCACCGTCGGTGGACTCCAGGTCACCGCGCCCGCCCTGACCGCACTGGACCTTGCCCCGTTCGACCACGGCGCCTCGATCGACCGACTTCTGCGCACCGGACTCGCCACGATCGAAGACCTGGACGACGCCCTCGACGAGACGCCCGGGCGACGGGCCAACCAGGTGCGCCGGCGGTGGCTGACCAAGTCCCGCCGCCGGCCGTGGTCACCGTCGGAACGCGAACTTCACGACCTGCTGAAAACGGCCCGGATCGACGGCTGGCTTGGAAACTGCGCGATCATGGTCGGATCGATCCGGTATGTCGTCGACCTCGTGTTCCGCGAGGCGAGAGTCGCCATCGAGGTCGACGGCTACGAGTATCACCGAGCCGAGCGCTGGGAACAGTTCCACCGGGACCGCCGCAAGTGGACCGATCTCGCCGCCGACGGCTGGACCGTCCTCCACTTCACCTGGCCCCAACTCACCGAGGACCCGGACTGGGTCCTCGCCTCCATCCGCAAAGCCCTCGCCGCCAGCCGCCTCCGCCGCGCCGCCTGATCCGCGAGTGGCCCATCGCGAGTGGCACGGAATTGCAGTTTCCCGCCCCGCGACCCCCGAAAATCGGGTCCGCCGAGAGCGCAAACTGCAATTCTGTGCCACTTCGCCGAACGACCACGGCCGAGTGAGGCTTACCCTTGTGCGGCCGGGCTAGGACGCGTCGCGGAGGTGGTGGTAGCGGCCCTTGAAGTAGAGCAGCGGCCGCTTGGTGTGCCAGTGCGGCGGGCTGATCTCGTTGACCCGGCCGACCACCAGGTAATGATCACCCGCCTCGTACTCGGCATGCAGATCGCAGTCCAGCCACATCAGGGTTCCGCCCAGCACGGGATTCGATCGTGCCGACGGCGTCCAGTCGATCCCGGCCCACTTGTCTGCGCCCTTGCGGGCGAACTGGTTGGAGACGTGCTCCTGGTCGTCCGCCAGGACGTTGATCGAGAACCCGCCTGACGCCCGGATCCGCGGGTAGGTGGTCGAGGTCGTCATGACGCTGAACGAGACCAGCGGCGGGTCCATCGACACGCTGAAGAAGGACTGGCAGGTGAATCCCACCGGACCGCCCTGGTCGAGGCCGGCGATCACGGTGATGCCCGACGCGTAGTGGCCGAGCGTGTCGCGCAGGGTGCGGGTGTCGAATTCCGAGGTGGTCATGATCATCCCTCCGCACCGGTCTCGACGAGGGCCGGGGCGGTCACCGCGTCGGCGACGGTACGAAGAGCGGCGAACGCCCGCCGGTAGTCGGCTGCTGCGGCGGCGACGATCTCGTCCACCTGGTCCATCTGGGACACGATGAAGTAGAGGCCCTTGCCGGGCAGCAGCGCGCCGAGCTCGACCAGCAGGGGCGCGAGGTTGACATTGGGCCCCATGGAATGGGTCGCGTCGGCGCCGGTGAACACCGGGATCGCCACAACGCCCTGCAGGCCGTTGGCCGGATAACGATCAAGGAAGGCCTTGAGCAGGCCGGTGTAGCTGGCCTTGTAGGTGGGGGTGGCGAACACCACCAGGTCGCTGTCGGCGACCCGGGCGTTCAGGGTGGCGAACTTCTCGGAGGGCCAGGCGAAGATCTCATCCACATGATCGGCAAGATCGATCACCTCGAGATCCGGCACCGAGGGAACGAGCTGGTCGACCAGGGTCTCTGCGATTCTTCTGGTCCGGGACTGGGGCTTCGGGTTGCCCACAACGATGGTGACTCTCAACGCCATCACTTCTCACACTAGATTGAAGGATCAGGGAGATGAGGAACCGAGGCGTCGTACCGGGGGATCTCTCCACACGCCGCGCGACGGCCGGAGCGGACATCCCAATCCCTCAGCCATCGAGGTCTTTTGGCTCGGTGGATCCGCAACGGCTTACGTTGCACCACCATTATGACCCACCGGCGCCGGGCTGATGTTTCGGCCGCGTGACGATTCCGGAGTGGTGCCCCAGCGCGGCGCGATCGAGGTGTCGATGCCGATCAGGTCGAGGGCCCGTTGCACGGTGTGATCAACGATCTCCGCCAGTGTGGTCGGCCGATGGTAGAACGCTGGGACCGGCGGCATGATCACGACGCCAGCCTCGGCCGCCTCGGCCATGATCCGCAGATGCCCACGGTGCAAGGGGGTTTCCCGTAACAGCACGACGACCGGACGACGCTCCTTGAGCCCGACATCGGCCGCGCGCACCATCAGGGTGTCGTCGTAGCTGTTGGCGATGCCGGAGAGCGTCTTGATGCTGCACGGCGCGATGATCACCGCGTCGGTCCGGAACGATCCGCTGGCGATCGCGGCCGTCATGTCGGCGTTGTCGTAGCCGACGTCGGCCATCGCGAGCACCTGCTTGGTGGTGTAGTCGGTCTCGGCGTTGATCGTCGCCCGGCCGGCCCGCGAGATCACCAGATGGGTCTCGGCGAGCGCCTCGCTCCGCAGCAGTTGCAGCAGCCGGATCCCGTACACGGCACCGGAAGCGCCCGAGATCCCGATCACGACGCGCTTCATCGCGGGTCCCGTTCGAGAGCCAGGCCGTCCATCCGGACCAGGGTCGCGGCGAGGGCGTGGGCGCCGCGCGCGATGTCCTCGCGGTCGGTCCATTCCTCCGGACAGTGGCTGCGGCCGGCACGTGACGGTACGAAGATCATTCCGGCCGGCGCGATCGCGGCGAGGTGGGCGGCGTCGTGGCCCGCGCCGCTCGGGATGGAGCGCCAGGAGTAACCAAGATCATCGCTGGTGTCGGCGATCAGATCCTGGACCGAGTGGGCGGTCGGCACCGGATCTTGATCAGTGAGCCGGCGCAGGTCGACCTCGATCCCACGTTCGGCCGCGATCGCGGCGAACCGGTCCATCAGTTCGCGCCGGGCCGTGCCGAGCCAGTCGGGCGACGGGCTGCGCATCTCGGCCCACAGTCGAGCCAGCGACGGTACGACGTTGAGCGCGCCGGGCTCGACGTGCACGGTGCCGACGGTGGCCACCGAATTCTCGCCGGAACAGCCGATCTGTTCGACCGTGAGGATCGCCTGCGCGGCTGCGGCGAGCGCGTCCTTCCGGTCGGTCATCGCGGCGGTGCCGGCATGATCAGCCCGACCCAGAAAGCTGGCCACGACCCGCTCGATGCCGGCGATCGCGGTCACCACGCCGAGCTCGGTGCCGGTGCGTTCCAGCACCGGCCCCTGCTCGATGTGCAGCTCCACGAAGCCGCGCAGCGGGGCGGCGGGCCAGCGCAGCCCGAGCATCCCGTCGGGCGGGAAGCCGGCAACCTGGAGCCGATCACCCAGGGTCCGGCCGTCGTCGTTGGTCCGGTCGAAGAAGTCGGGCGACACGGCGCCGGTCAGGGCTCGGCTGCCGATGCAGCTGGTGCCGAACTCGTTCGGCTCCTCACCGAGGAAGTCGATCACCACCAGGTCGTCGCGCAGCCGGGTGCCGGTCTCCCGCAGCCGGAGCGCCACCTCGATCGCGCCGAGGGTGCCGACGATGCCGTCGAACCTTCCGCCACGGGCGACAGTGTCGGTGTGCGAGCCGGTGCCGATCGACGCCTTCCCCTCGGTCCCGGCGAGGACGCCGATCGTGTTGCCGGCGGCGTCGGTGTGCACCTGGAGACCGGCACCGGCCATCTGGGCGGCCACCCAGCCCCGGGACTCCAGGTAGGGCTCGCCGAGCACCCGCCGGGTCCAGCCGTCATGATCGGGTTCGGTGAAGCCGGACAGTTCTTCGATGCCGTTCCAGAGCCGGTCGGCGTCGGGTCGAAGTTCGTCCAAGTCCATGATCAGCTCGCTTCCTCGTGCTGGTCGGTTGAGGGCGCCGAGAGGGTCTCGGTGAGTTGCTCGCCCGCCGCCCTGGTGTGGCCGACGATCTCGCGAAGCTGCCGCTCCGGCATGCGTGCGCTCGGTCCGATCGTGCTGATGCAGGCGGCGATCTCGCCGTCCCAGAAGACCGGAACGCCCACGCCGATCGCGCCGGGGTCGAGCTCGGAGACCGTGATCGCCAGGCCCTTCTTGCGCACGTCGGCAAGATCGTTCCAGGCCGTCTCGATGTCGTGCCCGTCGTCCCAGGCGATCCGCGCCTCCAGATAGCGACGGATGAACGGCGCGTCCATGTAAGCCAGCAGGGGCTTGGCCGACGCCCCCTTGTGCAGCGACAGCGACACGCCCCGGCGGAACGAGAACCGCACCGCGCGCCGGGGCTCCGCCAGCTCGATGCAGGTCGCGCTCCAGCCGTCGCGTACGGTCAAGATCGTGGTCTCGTCGGTCTTGCCGACCAGGTCGAAGATCACCGGGCTGGCCAGCGCGGCGAGACACCGGTGCAGCGCGTGTGGCCGGAGCATCCGGAGCGCGTTCAGACCAAGATCGAAATGACCCTCGTAGTCGGCGATGTAGCCCTTGTTGCGCAGGGTGGTGACGTAGCGGTACGTGGTGCTCAGCGGCAGCTCAGCCGACCGGGAGATCGCGTCGGCCGTGGTCGGTCCGTGCGAGGCGATGTGGGACAGGATGTCGAGTCCGCGCTCGAGTGAGGTCATGATCGGAACCCCCGGGCCGTGCCGGCGAGTCGCTTCGCGACCTGCTCCATCACCGCCGCGGGTGGAGCGGCCACCTGGAAGCCCTCCGTCCGGTCGGACTCGACGGCGAGCGCGTCGAAGCCCAGCTTGGTGACGACGCCGCCGGCCTCGAGCGGCTCGGACCGGTCGGTCCGGACCTCGGGTACGACGATCAGGTCCCGCTCGAACCGGCAGCGGGTGATCTTGGCCCACTCGACCTGGATCGGGTCCCAGACGTCGATGTCGGAGTCGACGATGATCACCTGCTTGAGCATGCTCAGCGAGCCCCAGCAGGCGAACATCAGTTGCTTCCCCTGACCTGGTCGTGGCCGGTGCAGTTGGACCACGGCGGACAGCCGGCCGCCGCCCGACTCGACCACCGCGATCTCGCCGACGTTCGGGATCGACCGCGCGACCGCGTTCCGGAGGCCCGCCGCGATCGGCAGCGCGCCGAGGTAGGCGTGCTCGCGATGCCAACCGGGCAGGATCACCTGGAGCATGGCGTCGGATCGGCCGGTGATCTTGGTGAACTCGGCGGTCGCGGCGGGTCCGTAGTTCTCATACAGGCCGTGGTATTCGGAGACGGCGCCCTCGACGAAGGTGTCGCGTACGTCGAGCGTCGCCTCGAGGATCAGCTCGGCCTCGGCCGGCACCAGCAGTCCGTTCGTCGTCTCGACCACCGAGAGCGGCCGGCCGAGCAGGGCGGCGACATGGGTCAGCTCGTCGTCACCGAGCCCGAGGTAGAGGCACGCGGCGAGCTGCACGGCCGGATGCGCGCCGATCACCACGGCGATCTCGAGCCGGCCGTCCGGCGAGCGCTGGGCCATCAGGTTCAGGTGGTGGTTCGGCGCGATCCCGATCATGGCCCGGTTGCCGCCGAGTGGCCGTACCCGAGCGAACGAGGCGTTGCCCGCGCCGGTGATCGGATCCCGGGCGATGATCACGCCCGCGGTCAGGTACGGGCCGTTCTCACGCTCGAAGAACGTCGGGATCGGGAGCTGGTCCAGCGTGATCGAATAGTCCCGCTCCCGGCTGGCCGCCTGCTGCACGATCCGCGGCGGGTCGGAGCGCTTGATCGCCTTGTCGATCAAGGCCTCGATGCCGTCCGGAGTGGTACCGAGTGCGCGGGCGATCCTCGTCCGGGAACCGAGAACGTTGCCGACGATCTTCAGGTCCGTGCCGACCACGTTGCCGAACCGGACGATCGGGCCGGGGTCGAGCCGGGTGAGGTAGGCGGCGATCTCGTACTCGGCCGAGACCGGCTCGGTGATGTCGACGACTTCTCCCCGTGCGTCCTCCGCGGTGAGGACCGAGCGAAGTGATGGTTCTGCAGCGGTCATGGAGCGTGACCTTTCGGCCGAACGAATAAGGCTGGTGCTATTTGTAGCATCGTTCTCTGTCACTGAGATCAGGAATACCGACGCCACCGTGAATCGGGGGCCTTCGGGGCGCGTTTCGATCATGATCATCGCCCGATTTCGACGTGCCGCGGGATCCGGAACCGTTGCTTTCGGTCGATTTCGCCAGGATATTCCCAACAGCCGGGAATGATATTACGGGTGTGAAAAAGGTCTGTGACGCAATCTCGATCTCACGCGTTGGCGGTGCTCTAATCCAATCATCCGGTTCACTCACGCACCGGAGGCATTCCGTCACGAAGGGGCAGAAGACGATGAGTCAGTTCCACCTGGGTTGGTTCAACGGTGCCGGGTTCAGCCTCAACGGCTGGGGTTCGCCCTCGTTCGGGACCGGCTACGAGCCGTGGGAGCCCGGCATGTTCCAGGATGGGATCCGCATCCTGGAACGCGGCGGCTTCGACTTCATGATCTTCGAGGACTCGTCCATGGTCCCGGAGACGTACGGCGGAAGTCCGGAGTTCTATCTCAATCGCGGGATCATGGCGCCGAAGCTCGATCCGGTGCCGCTGGTGCCGTATCTGGCGCTGGCGACGAAGCACATCGGGATCGTGCCGACGCTGACCACCGGGTTCTATCATCCGTGGCTGCTGGCGCGGCTGATGACGACCCTTGATCACCTGACCAAGGGCCGGATCGGCTGGAACATCGTGACCGCGACGACCCAGCTGGCCTGGTCGAACTACGGGATGACCCAGCCGCCGCACGACGAGCGCTACAACCTGGCCGACGAGTTCGTCGAGGTGGCCAAGAAGCTCTGGGACTCCTTCCCGGCCAGCGCCGAGGTGCTCGACCCGGAGACCGGGATCGCCTACACGGCGGCCGATGTGCACCCGATTCACTTCGAGGGCAAGTACTTCTCGTCCCGCGGTCCGCTCAACGCGCCGCCGGGGCCGCAGCGGCAGCCGGTGCTGTTCCAGGCCGGCGGCTCGCCGGCCGGCCGGCGCTTCGCCGCGAAGAACGCCGAGGTGGTGATCGCGAGCTGCACCTCGGTCAAGGACATGAAGGAGTACTACGCCGACGTCAAGGAGTACGCGGTCTCGATCGGCCGCGACCCGTCGACGGTCAAGGTCATGTTCACCACCGGCGTGGTGCTCGGCCACTCCGAGTCCGAGGCGCAGGCGCAGGCCGAGCAGCGTCGCGAGGGGATCAAGAAGAACTACGCGATGCAGATGGCCGGCATCTCCAACATCACCGGCATCGACTTCTCCAAACTTGATCTTGACGAGCCGCTGCCGGAGCTGACCACGAACGGCTCGCAGAGCTCGCTGAAGGAGTTCCTGAGCACCGCCGAGCCCGGATCGACGCTGCGCCAGGTGCTGGAGTCGAAGGCGAACGTCGGCATCATGGGCCTTCCCTTCATCGGCACCGCCGACT
The DNA here is from genome assembly GCF_042666975.1 of Microlunatus sp. GCM10028923. NCBI lineage: Bacteria > Bacillati > Actinomycetota > Actinomycetes > Propionibacteriales > Propionibacteriaceae > Microlunatus > Microlunatus sp. GCM10028923. The sequence continues at coordinate 470,160 of NZ_JBHTFF010000007.1, forward strand.
CGATCGCCGGCCAGATGCAGGACGTGATGGCCGAGGTCGGGGGCGACGGCTTCCTGTTCGGCTCGAGCATCTCGCCCGACTACATGACCAGCGTCGTCGATCGTGTGGTGCCCGCACTCCGCAAGCGCGGCCTGGTCCGCACCGGTTACGACCATGCGACGTTCCGCGAGAACGTCATGGAGTTCTGACGCCTCAGGCATCGGCGGGGATGTTCCACACTCACTCCCACGAGGATCATTCATGATCAGCTACGACCCCGTTCCCGCTCCCACTCCCGCTCCCGGGTTCGGGTGGCACCGGGTGGCCAGGTCTCTGCCGTGGGCGCTGCTTGCGCTCGTCATCGGGTGCGCCTTCGTCGTCCCGCTCGTCGTCCTGACGCTGACCGCCTTCCGCACCGATCTTCCCGGGCTGCCGGGGACCTGGACCCTGGCCGGCTTCGCCGAGGCCTTCACCGACACCGACATCCTGTCGCCGCTGTTCCAGTCGTTCCTGTTCGCCGTCGCCAGCGCGACCGGCGGCACCGCCGTAGCGCTGTTCTTCGTCTTCCTGTCGACCCGGACCACGGTCCGGCTGCGCCGGATGATCACGCCGATGATGATCATCATCCTGGCCACGCCGGCGCTGTTCTTCGCCCTCAGCTGGGGAATGCTCGGCGCCGACCGGGTGGGTTTGGTCAACAAGATCGGCACCGCGCTGACCGGCCAGACCGAGTCGATCTTCTCGATCAACTCGTGGGCCGGGTTGATCTTCGTGATGAGCATCAAGCTCTCGGCGTTCTCGTACTTCCTGCTGCTCGGGCCGTCGTTGCGGATGAGCCGGGCCTTGGAGGAGGCTGCCGAGGTCTCGGGTTCCGGCCGGGCCGGCACGTTCTTCCGGATCTATCTGCCCTTGCTGAGCCCGGCGATCACCGGCTCGCTGCTGATCGGGTTCATCGGCAGCCTGCAGGCCTTCGACACCCCGCAGATCATCGGCACCCAGGCCGGCATCCGCGTGCTGTCGACCGAGATCTTCAACTACATCAGCCTGTATCCGGCGAACTACGCCGCCGCGGCCAGCCTCTCGCTCGGCCTGGTCGGCGTGCTTGCCCTGCTGGTCGCCGGTCAGTTGATCTTGCTCAAGGGACGCGACTACACCACGGTCGGCGGCCGGGCCGCGCACGGTGCCGGCTGGTCGTTCCCGAAGACCGGCTGGCTGATGTCGGCGGTGATCGTGATCTTCGCCGCGATCGCCTTCCTGCTGCCGACGCTGCAGCTGGTGTTGAGCTCCCTGAACACCGTGTTCGGCAGGTACGACAGCTTCTCGCTGAAGAACTACGAGACGATCCTGCGCAATCCGACCTCGCTCGGGGCGGTCGGCAACACCGTCCTGTTCATGGTCGTCGGCGGCTTCCTGACCGTCCTGCTCGGCGCGATCATGACCTACGCGCTCCGCGCCCGGCCGGCGCCGTGGAAGCGGGTGCTGGAGGTGCCGACCTGGATCCCGTGGGCGATGCCCGGCATCGTCGGATCGCTCGCCATCCTCGGCACGATCCTCGCGATCCCTGCCCTGCATGGCCTGTACGGGACGGCGCCGGCGATGTTCATCGCGCTGGTGATCGCCTCGCTGCCGATCGCGATGCGGTTCACCGAGAGTTCCGTCCTGCAGATCGATCACCAACTGGTCGACGCGGCGCGGGTCAGCGGCGCGTCCGGCGCCGGCAGCTTCCGGAGCGTGGTGTTGCCGATCATCGCGCCGAGCTTCGTCTCCGGCTGGTTCGTCACCGGACTGGCGATCGCCGGCAATCTGGAGATCCCGTTGCTGCTCGGCTCCACCAAGACGACGACCATCGCCGGCCTCGCCTACAAGTACTACGTGGACAGCGCGAGCCCGCGGGCCGCCGCGATCTTCTGTCTGCTGCTGCTGACGGTGGCCGCGATGTTCATCGTCTCGGCCCTGCTTCGCTTCGCCCTGGTCCGGCTCACCGGGCGGACCACCCGCAACCGGGCGGCGCCGCTGCCAGCCGATCCTGCCGCGCGGCCGCTGACGGCCGCCGCCGAGAGCGCCACCACGTAACCGGCTCCGCCGGGACGTGTCGAACCCGAAAGGACGTGCCCGCCATGGCGAGCATCACGTTGAGCAACATCTCCAAGAGCTACGGTTCGGCGACGGTCATCGACCGCCTCTCGCTGGAGGTCGGCGAGGGTGAATTCCTGACCCTGCTCGGCCCCTCCGGGTGCGGCAAGACCACCACGCTGAGGTCGATCGCCGGGCTGGAGACGCCGGACGCCGGGCAGATCAAGATCGGCGACCGACTGGTCACCTGCATGACGTCGGGCAAGATCGTCGCGCCGAACAAGCGGCGGCTGGGCATGGTGTTCCAGAGCTACGCGATCTGGCCGCACCTCTCGGTCTTCGACAACGTCGCCTACCCGCTCCGCCGTCGCCGGGTGCCCGGCGGGGACCTGCGGCGGGCGGTGATGACCACACTGGCCAGCGTCGGTCTTGATCACGCCGCCGGCCGGTCAGCCACCCAGCTCTCCGGCGGTCAGCAGCAGCGGGTCGCGCTCGCCCGAGCGATCGTCTCGAACCCCGAGGTGATCCTGTTCGACGAGCCGCTGTCCAATCTCGACGCGCAGTTGCGGATCTCGATGCGCGACGAGATCCAGCAGGTCACCGCGTCCAGCCACAGCACGGCCGTCTACGTGACTCATGATCAGGCCGAGGCGTTCTCGCTGTCCGATCGGGTCGCGATCATGCTCGACGGCCGGATCCGCCAGCTCGACACCCCCGAAGCCGTGATCAACCGGCCGGCCGATCTCGACGTCGCCCGGTTCCTGGGCGTCGAGAACCTGCTGTCCGGCTCGGTGCTGACGACCCGGGCCGACGCCACGGTGATCGCGGTTCCCGATCTCGGCACCCCCTTGGTGCTGCGTTCCGGGGACCGGACCGCTGTCACCGCCGGCGACCCGGTGACGATCGCCTTCCGGGCCGGCGCCGTCGAGCTCGTACCGACCGACCTTGACGGCGAGAACGTGATCAAGGGCCGGATCGTGCAAACGATCTTCCTCGGCGACGGCGTGCAATATCGGATCGCCGCCGGAGCAGGCCACGTGCTGGCCCGCAGCCACTCGTCGGCGGCACCGATCCTCGCCGCCGAGACGTCGGTGAGTTTCCGGGTCGCGCCCGAACGGATCGCCGCCTTCGCGGGTTGATCCCCATCTCTGATGCCACCAAGGAGCAAGAAATGCCATCCAGACGACGTGGAATGAAGCGATCGATGACCGCCATCGTGCGGTCGATGGCGGTCGCAGCCGCCGTGCTCATGGTCCCGCTGGCCTCCTGCGCGACGCCGCAGTCGGGGGCGGAAGATCATCACGAACCCGAGTCGACGGCCGGCGGAGTCGAGTCGCTCGGCGGCGAGGAGAACGCGGCGTACCTCGACGACCTCTACAGCCGTGCCGTCGACGCCGGCCAGACGACGATCACCGTCTACGGCATCACGGCGACCAGCTCCGCCTCGCTGTACGAGGCGTTCATGAAGCGTTACCCGGACCTCACGGTTGATCATGTGACGATCTTCGGCGCCGAGTTGCAGCAGCGGATCGCCAGCGAGCAGGCGACCGGCCAGTTCGCCGTCGACAACCTGAGCGTCAGCGGCTCCGACGCCGTCTACGTCGCCGATCAGGGTTTCGTGGCCGAACAGAAGCCGCCGCTGGCCCCGAAGCTTCCGGAGACCTACCGACCGGTCGGAGATCGGCTGTTCGGCGGAAACACCTACCTGTACACGGTTTCGTACAACACCGATCTGGTTCCGGCCGAGGACGCGCCGAAGAGCTTCGATGACCTGCTCGACCCGAAGTGGGCGGGCAAGATCGGGATGCCGGACCCGAACGCGGGTGCGAACGGCTTCGTCTTCGCGGCGGTGAAGGCCGGCGTGATCGACGAGAGCTGGCTGGAGAAGTTCAAGGCGACGAACCCGGTGATCTTGCCGTCCGAACGGGATGTCTTCACCGCCGTGTCGACCGGGCAGGTCGAGCTGGGGCTCGGCAACTACGTCCGTGGCCAGGCCTTCCTGGAGACCGACGGCCTCCCGGTCGGCTTCGTGGCCGACTTCACCGACGGCGTGAGCGACGGAGTGTTCTACCGCGGCACCGCCGCCAACGCGCCCAACCCACTCGCCTCCGACCTGCTCACCGCCTGGTGGCTCACCCCGGAAGCGCAGACCTTGATCGCCGCCCAGGGCCAGCCCGGCCTGATGCCCGGCGCCCCGCCCGTGCCCGGCCAGCCGCCGCTGTCCGAGATCAAGATCAACAAGGGTCCGGCCTTCGACGCCTACGCCGCCTACACGAAGGAAGGCCAAGACACCTTCCGCCGAGTCTTCAACTGATCCGCTCGGAGATTGTGGGGAAGATCCCGCTGGGTGTAGAGGGCATTGCAGAATTCGGCCCATGTGGACGATGGTCACCTCACCACGCCGCCCGATTGGCTTATCGTCGAGTGGACGATTTGACCTCGATTTCGGCGGCGGATTCACGCGGTTGTTGCAACACCGATTGGATCTGTTGGGTTCGACAGTAGTTGGTTGAGTGCTTCTGCTGGGGTGCGCCAGTCGAGGGTTTGGCGGGGTCGGGCGTTGAGTTCG